>NZ_BADK01000980.1 GCF_000333595.1 Azospirillum sp. B506 | reverse complement strand
TGTTCACCGAGCTTGGCGTGCTGGAGATCGAACCGCAGGAGATCGCCCTGTTCCCCCGCGGCATCCGCTTACGCGTCGAGCTGCCGAACGGCACGGCGCGCGGTTATGTCTGCGAGAATTTCGGCGCGCCCTTCCGCCTGCCGGACCTCGGCCCCATCGGCTCCAACGGGCTGGCGAACCCGCGCGACTTCCTGACGCCCGACGCCTGGTACGAGGATGTCGAGGGCACGTTCGAGCTGGTGGCGAAGTTCGACGGTGCCCTATGGACCGCCCGCATCGGCCATTCGCCGCTGGATGTGGTGGCGTGGCACGGCAACCATGTGCCCTGCAAATACGACCTGCGCCGCTTCAACGCCATCGGCTCGATCGGCTTCGACCATCCCGACCCGTCTATCTTCCTGGTGCTGCAATCGCCCAGCGACACGCCCGGCGTCGACAACATCGACTTCGTCATCTTCCCGCCGCGCTGGCTGGTGCAGGAGGACACCTTCCGTCCACCCTGGTTCCACCGCAACGTCGCCAGCGAGTTCATGGGCCTGATCCATGGCGTCTATGACGCGAAGGAGGAGGGCTTCCTGCCCGGCGGCGCGTCCCTGCACAACTGCATGAGCGGCCACGGCCCGGATGCGGAGACCTTCGCCAAGGCGACATCCGCCGACACCGGCCGGCCGCAGCGGGTCGCCGACACCATGGCCTTCATGTTCGAAACGCGCGCCGTCATCCGCCCGACGCGGCACGCCCTGGAAACCGCGGCGTTGCAGCACGACTATTACCGCTGCTGGCAGGGGCTGGCGAAGCGCTTCGACCCGGACCGGCCATAGGGTCCGACCGGAAACCGGGCCATAAACCGGCAAAGACGCACCCGCAGGCTCCGGCCGCGCGACATTTTGTCTCGACGGCGCGCACGCAGCCTTTCACACTGCGACCGCGCCGTTCGTGCGCTTGGCAAGGGGAGGGGGCCGATGGCGGCCGATGGTGGTGTTGCGGAAAGCCGGTCCCTGCTCGACCGGATGATCGACCGGATGACGGTGCAGCGCGACGCGCTGGCCTGGGCGGAGCGCGCCGTCGCCGGCCGCGACGGCCTTGTGCTGGAGGTCGGCCTGGGCAAGGGCCGCACCTTCGACCATCTGCGCCACCTGTTCCCGCCGCGCGACATCCTGGTCTTCGACATGTGGGTGCGCGTGCCGCCGGAGCTGACGCCGGACGAGGACCGCCTGTTCGTCGGCGATTTCCAGGAAACCATGCCGGCGGCGGCGGCGCGCTTCGGCCGCTGTGCCCGGCTGGCCCATGCCGATTTCGGCAGCACCGACCGCAGCCATGACGCCAAGCAGGCGGCATGGCTGGCGCCGCTGATCGACGCCCTGATGCTGCCGGGCGGCGTCGTGCTGTCCGACCGGCCGCTGGAGCGTCCCAACTGGACGCCGCTTCCCCTTCCGCCCGACGAGCGCTGGACCTACCATGCCTGGCGGGTGGAGAACTGAGCGGGGCAGGGGGGATGCAAAGAGCGCGGATGGAAAAAGGATCGGCCGACGCCAATCTACCTTGCCTCATCCCCCGCTGCATGACAGGGACGGCCGGCGGCGGCTGCCCCGCTGCCGGCCGCGACGCTGAAGGGCTTTGATGGACCGCAACCTATTTCAGTACATTTGGAAGTACAGCGGACGCCAGCAGATCCTGCTCGCCCTGTTGACGGTCGCGTCCTTCCCGGTGCTCTACGCCTCGCTGGAGCTGCCGAAGATCATCATCAACCGGGCCTTGTCGGATCCCCAGCCGGAACGCCAGATCCTGGGCGTCACCATGGGGCCGGTGACCTACCTGCTGGTGCTGTGCTTCACCTTCCTGGCGCTGGTGCTGGCCAATGGCGCCTTCAAGATGCGGATCAACACCTTCAAGGGCGTGGTCGGCGAACGGCAGGTGCGGCGCCTGCGCTTCATGCTGCTCGACCGCATGCTGCGCTTCCCGCTGCCGCATTTCTCCAAGGTCAGCCAGGGAGAGCTGATCTCCACGGTGGCGGCGGAGACCGAACCGCTGGCCGGCTTCATCGGCGACGCCTTCGCCCAGCCGCTCTACCAGGGCGGCACGATGCTCACCATCCTGCTGTTCCTGTTCATCCAGCAGCCGACCATCGGGCTGGTGTCGGTCGCGCTGATCCCGGTGCAGGCCTACATCATCCCGAAGCTTCAGCTGAAGGTGAAGATGCTGGGCAAGGATCGGGTGCGCAAGGTCCGCCAGCTGTCCGAACGCATCGGCGAAAGCGTGGAGAACATCCGCGAGGTCCGCGTCAACGGCACCGTCCGCTACGTCCTGGCGGAATTCTCGCAGTTCCTCGGCAGCATCTACTGGATCAGGCTGGAGATCTACAAGCGCAAGTATTTCGTCAAGTTCCTGAACAACTTCATCAATCAGATCACCCCCTTCTTCCTGTTCTCCATCGGCGGCTATCTGGTCCTGCACGGGAACATGACCATCGGCGCGCTGGTGGCCGCCCTGTCCGCCTTCAAGGACCTGACCGCCCCCTGGAAGGAGCTGCTCGATTATTACCAGAACATGATCGACGCCCAGATCAAGTACGAGCAGATCGCCGAACAGTTCTCTCCCCCCTTCCTGTTCGACTGGACCCCGCCGTCGCCCGCCACGCCCACCGACCTGAAGGCGCCGCTGCGGCTGGAGGCGGTGACCTGGGCCAACGAATACGGCGACCGCATGCTGCAACGGCTGTCGCTGGAGGTGCCGCCGGGCGCCCTCATCGGCATCGCCGGCACCAACGCGCTGGCGCTGCGCCGTCTGGCCGAGGTGCTGGTGCGGCTGTCGCCGCCGACCTCCGGCCGGATCGCCATCGGCGACCGCAGCCTGGACGAGCTGCCGCTGGAGCTGCTGGGCCGCCGCATGGCCTATGCCGGCCCGGAACCGCGCATGTTCACCGGCAGCATGATGCAGAACATGACCTACGGCCTGCGCCACCGCCCGCCGGCCGACGATCCGGACACCATGTCGCCCGCCCGCCGCCGCGAGATCGTCGAGGCCGAGGCGTCCGGCAACTCGGTCGACAGCATGGAGGGGATCTGGACCGACTTCGCCATGATCGGCGCCAGCGACTGGACCAGCCTGCGCCCCTGGTTCATGCAGTGCCTGGCCGCCACCGGCGGCGAGAACGCGGTCTACCAGCGCGGCCTGCGCGAGGTGTTCGACCCCGACGACTACCCCTTCGTCGCCCAGCCCCTGCTGCGTGCCCGCCAGTGGCTGCGCGAGGCGATCACCGAACGCGGGCTGGACGCGCTGCTCGCCCGCTTCGAGCGCGACCATTTCAACCCCTACGCCACCATTGCCGAGAACATGCTGGCCGGCCTGCCGGACGGCAAGCGGCTGACCGTCGCCCGCATGGTGTGCAACCCCACCGTCCGCGGCCTGATGGAGGAATACGGGCTGTGGGACTCCGCCGTGCGCATCGGCCGCCGCTTCGCCATGCGGGTGGTCGGCGTCTATCGCGACAGCGACGACGGCGACGTCATGATCATGCGCTACCCGTACATCGACGACGCCCTGTTCGAGGAGCTGGTGGAGGCGGTCACCCGCCTGAAGCGCCGCTCCGAACGGCCGCAGCGCCGTCACCAGGAGGCGGACACGCTGCTGTTCGCCACCATGTTCCTGATGATCGTGCCCAAGCGCGACGGCATGGACTTCATCCCGCCGGCGGAACGCGAGGCGATCATGGCGATCCGCGCCCGCGTGATCGACGACATGCCGCACGCGCTGCGCGACAAGGTCGCCATCTTCCACCCCGACCTCTACCACCCGCGCCTGAACGTGATGGACAACCTCCTGTTCGGCCGCATCACCACCGAGGATCCGCGCGCCATCACCCAGCTGCGGGCATTGGTGGACGAGGCGCTGGAACGCACCGACGCGCGGGCCTTCGTGCTGATCCTGGTGGCGCTGGGCGAGGTCGGCATCGGCGGTTCGCTGCTGCCGATCAGCGTGCGCCAGCGGGTGCAGCTGATCCGCGGCCTGATGAAGAAGCCTGACATCTTCGTCATCTACCAGGCGCTGAACAGCTACGACCCCGAGGAGCGGCTGCGCATCTTCCGCGCCATGAAAGAGCTGCTGCCGACCATGACGCTGATCGTGCTGGAGGAGCGGATTTCCGACAATCCGGCCTTCGACGCGCTCTACGACCTGGAGGACGGCCGGCTGGTCCGGCGCGGCCAGCACGGCATCGACCATGACGAGGACACCGTGCCGGGCGACGCGGAGGGAACCGACGAGCCGGCCCTGCGCCTGCTGTCGCGCTCTCCCGTCTTCTCCGACCTGCCGGAAACGGTCCTGCGCCGCCTGCTGGCCTCGTCGGAGTGGCGCACGGTGGCGGCCGGCGACTTCATCTACCGCACCGGCGAACAGTCGGAATACGCCTTCGTCCTGGCAGACGGCGAGGTCGAGCAGGTGCGGCTGATGCCGGACGGCCAGCCGCCGCTGCACATCGCCTACATCAAGCCGCCGGAGGTGATCGGCGAGCTGGAGCTTTTGGCCGGCGTGCGGCGTTTCTCCAGCTTCCGGGCGCGCACCGACCTGCGTCTGCTGCGGCTGGACGGGCCGACCATGCTGCGCCTGCTGTCGGCGGCGCCGGACCTGCCGATGCGGGTGATCCAGCAGATCGGCAAGCGCCTGACCAGCGAGGCGCCATCCGGCTCGGCGCCTGCGGTGCCGGTCCCGGTCCCGGTCCAGGCCGATAGCCGATCCGAAACGGAAGCATGATGAAATGGACGCAGTAGGGCAGGGGCACCATGCATCCCCTCTCCCCCCCGGGGAGAGGGTTAGGGTGAGGGGGATGCATGGCGTGGCTATCCCGAGAATCCTCGCTGTGCGTCCCCCTCACCCCGCCCCTCTCCCCGCTTTCGGCGGACCAGAGGTCCGCCTGTCGCGTCAGCGCAAACTTCGTTTGCGCGAGAGCGGGGGGGAGAGGGAGATAACGGCGAATTACGGATTGCCTCGGAAAATAGGCAGGGGAGCAGAACGATGCTGAGGGTTGAGGGCCTGACGATCCGGTTCCGCAACGCCCCCCGCCCGGTGGTCGACGGCGTCGGCTTCTCCATCGGCGCCGGACAGAGCGTGGCGCTGGTCGGCGAGTCCGGCTCGGGCAAGACGCTGACCTGCCGCAGCATCCTCGGCATCCTGCCGCGCGGGGCGTCGGTCACCGGCGGCTCGATCCTGTTCGGCCAGGGTGCGGAGGCGGTGGATCTGCTGCGCCTGTCGCCGTCCGGCCTGCGCGACATCCGCGGCAGCCGCATCTCGATGATCTTCCAGGAGCCGATGAGCGCGCTGTCGCCGCTGCACACCATCGGCGACCAGACGATGGAGGTGCTGCGACTGCACGGCGCCTGCAACAGGACGAGCGCCCGCGAGCGCTGCCTCGCCATGTTCGAGCGGGTCGGCTTTCCCGATGCGGTCCGCGCCTTCCGCTCCTATCCGTTCCAGCTGTCGGGCGGCCTGCGCCAGCGCGCGATGATCGCCATGGCGATGGTCGCCCGCCCGCAGCTGCTGATCGCCGACGAGCCGACCACGGCGCTCGACGTCACGCTCCAGGCCCAGGTGCTGGCCCTGATCAAGGAGCTGCAGGGCGAGACCGGCATGGCGGTGCTGCTGGTCACCCACGATCTGGGCGTGGTCGCCAACATGGCCGACGCCGTGGTGGTGATGCGCGCGGGCCGGGTGATGGAGTCGGGCTGCTGCGCCGACGTTCTCGGCCGGCCGCTGCATGGCTACACCCGCAAGCTGATGGCCGCCGCCCCCTCCATTCCCGACACGACCTGCGCGCAAGGGTCCGGCCCCGTGCGCGACCCCATCCTGGAGTTCCACGGCGTCGCCAAGACCTACGAGCGCGGCAACGTCCGCATCCGCGCGCTCGACGGCGTCGATCTCTGCGTCGGCCGCGGCGAGACGCTGGCCATCGTCGGCGAGTCAGGATCGGGCAAGACGACGCTGGCACGGCTGGCCATGCTGGCGGAGCGGCCGGATCCCGGCGGCCGCCTGCTGTTCCGCGCCGCTGCGGGGGAACCGCCGCTCGACCTGCTTTCCGCCTCCGGGCCGGAGCTGACCGCCTACCGCCGCCGGGCCCAGATGGTGTTCCAGGACCCCTATGCCTCCCTCAGCCCGCGCATGAGCGTCGGCGAGATCATCGCCGAGCCGCTGGCGATCCACGGCGTCTGCGGCCGCGGCGAAGGGCGGGAGCGGGTGCGGGCGCTGATGGCGCAGGTCGGCCTCGACCCCGCCTGGGCCAACCGCTATCCCCACGCCTTCTCCGGCGGCCAGCGCCAGCGCATCGGCATCGCCCGCGCCCTGGCGCTCGACCCGCAGCTGCTGATCTGCGACGAGCCGACCTCGGCGCTCGACGTCTCGGTCCAGGCGCAGGTGCTCGACTTGCTGGAATCGATCAAGCAGCGGCTCGGCCTCAGCCTGATGTTCATCTCGCACGATCTGGCGGTGGTGGCGCGGCTGGCCGACCGGGTCGCGGTGATGCGCGCCGGCCGGGTGATGGAGGAGGCGCCGCCCGCCATCCTGTTCTCCGCCCCGCTGCACCCCTACACCCGCGCGCTGATCGCCGCCTCGCCGGAACCGGACGTGAACCGCCCCATCGACGTCGCCACCGTGGCCTTGGGCGCCGGCCGCCCCGACCTGTGGCCCGAACCCTTCCGCCCGACCGCCGACGGCGCCCCCCCTCCGCTGGTGGAAGCGGCCCCCGGCCATTTCGTGAGGCGGGCGGCATGAGGACGGTTCCAGTCATCTCGCACGAAAAGCGCCCTCTCCCCCCCGGGGAGAGGGGGGGGCCCCGCCGCTTCGCGGCGGGGTGGGTGAGGGGGACGCGCGGCGCGATGCTTGCGAAAATCCTGCAACTCCTCGCCCTCCTCCTCGTCGCCACCCCCGCCGCCGCCTTCACCCCGCAGGATCCGCCGATGCTGGCGGATCAGGTGCGTTACGGCCTGATCCCGCCCGTCCGCCAGCGCATGCCGGACGAGCCGCTGATCGTCGATCTGGAGGCGAAGGGCCGCGAGTTCGGGCGCTCCGGCGGCTGGATCCGCAGCTTCATCACCCAGCGGCGCAACAGCCGCATCGCCGTGCTCTACGGCTATGCCCGGATGGTCGGCTACAACGCCAAGCGCCAGATCGTGCCCGACATCCTGAAGGATCTGTATATCGTCGATGGCCGCGACTTCACCCTGACCCTGCGGGCGGGCCACCGCTGGTCGGACGGCGCCCCCTTCACCAGCGACGACATCCGCTACTGGTGGGAGGACATCGCCAACAACCCGATGCTGTCGCCGTCCGGCCCGCCGCGCTTCATGCTGGTGGACGGCAAGCCGCCGGAGGTCAGCTTCCCCGATGCCGTCACCGCCCGCTTCCGCTGGCAGGAGCCGAACCCCTATTTCCTGCCGGCGCTGGCGTCGGCCCGGCCGCCCTTCATCGCCCGCCCCGCCCATTACCTGAAGCGCTTCCACGCCCGCTACACCAGCGAGGCGGAGCTGGCGCCGCTGATCGCCAAGTACAAGGTGCGCAACTGGGCGGCCCTGCACAACGCGCTGGACGACATGTTCCGGATGGAGAACCCGGACGAGCCGACGCTCCAGCCCTGGATGGCGATCTCCAAGGGCACCGGCACCCACCTGCTGTTCCAGCGCAACCCCTATTACCACCGCTTCGACAGCCGCGGCATGCAGCTGCCCTATGCCGACGGGTTGGACGTGACGGTGATGGCCGGCGGGCTGATCCCGGCCCAGGTCGCCACCGGCAAGGCCGACCTCCAGGCCGAAGGGCTGACCTTCTCGCAGGTGCCGGTGCTGGTCTCGGGCGAGCGCGACGGCGATTACCGCACCCTGCTGTGGCCGGAGGGCAAGGCGGCGGAGATCGCGCTCTACCCCAACCTGAACTACAACGACCCGGTCTGGCGCACCCTGCTGCGCGACGTACGCTTCCGCCGCGCCCTGTCGCTCGCCATCGACCGGCGGATCGTCAACCGCTCGCTGTTCTTCGGACTGGCGCAGGAAAGCGGCGTCGACGTGCTGCCGCACAGTCCGCTCTACAAGCCGGAGCGCAACGGCGTCTGGACCGGCTACGACCCCAAGCGGGCGGCGGCGCTGCTCGACGAGATCGGCCTGAAGCGCAGGCGCGGCGAGCTGTACCGCGAGCTGCCGGACGGCCGGCCGCTGGAGGTGATCGTCGAGACCGCCGGCGAGAAGCCGGAGATTTCCGACGCGCTGCAGATCATCGCCGAGACCTGGCGCGACATCGGCGTGCGGCTGCTGATGCGCACGGTGGACCGTGACGTGCTGCGCAACCGGGTCTATGCCGGCCAGACGATGATGGCGGTGTGGGGCGGCTGGGACAACGGCATCCCCGACCCCGACAGCAGCCCGGAAGAACTGGCGCCGATGACCCAGGAGAATTTCAGCTGGCCGAAATGGGGGCAATATTACCAGACCTCCGGCAGCGCCGGCGAACCCATCGACATGCCGATCCCGCAGGAGCTGATGGACATCGCGCGGCGCTGGCGCCACACCACCGACGAGACCGAACGCCGCGCCCTGTGGTCGGCCCTGCTCGACATCCATGCCGACCAGCTCTTCGCCATCGGCGTGGTGTCGAAGACGCCGCAGCCCATCGCCGTGACAAACCGCCTGCTCAACGTCCCGGACAAGGGGCTGTGGCTGTGGGATCCCGGCGCCTATCTCGGCGTCTACCGCCCCGACGAGTTCTATTTCACCGATGCCCGCCCGGCCGATCCGCAGCCGGCCGGCATCTTCCGCCGGGAGGACTGACGGCCATGCTGCGCTTCATCCTGCACCGGCTGCTGGTGATGGTGCCGACGCTGATCGTGGTGTCGATGCTGATCTTCCTCGTCATCAACCTGCCGCCCGGCGACTATCTGTCCAACCAGATCGCCGAGCTGCGCGCCACCGGCCAGGAGGCCGGGCTGGCGAAGGCGGAGTTCCTGCGCCACGAATATTCGCTCGACCGCCCTTTGCCTGAGCAATATCTGGTCTGGATCGGCCTCTGGCCCGGGCCGAACGGCTTCCACGGCCTGCTCCAGGGCGACCTCGGCTGGTCCTTCGAGTTCAACAAGCCGGTGGTGGAGGTGGTGGGCGAAACCCTGTGGTTCACCGTCATCCTCAACCTCGCCGCCGTGCTGTTCGTCTATCTGGTGTCCTTCCCGCTGGGGGCGCTGGCGGCGATCCGCGCCAACAGCTGGGTCGATTACCTCGCCGCCGCCGTCGGCTATATCGGGCTGGCGACGCCGAACTTCCTGCTGGCGCTGATCCTGCTCTATTACGGCCAGAAATGGCTTGGGCTGCCCATCGGCGGCCTGCTGGACGCGAAATACGAGGACCAGCCGCTGAGCTGGGGCAAGATCGGCTCGGTGCTGGAACACCTGATCATCCCCACCATCGTCATCGGCCTGTCCGGCACCGCCGCCATGGTGCGGCGCCTGCGCGCCAACCTGCTGGACGAGCTGGGCAAGCCCTATGTCGTCACCGCCAAGGCCAAGGGCGTGCCGCCGCTGCGCCGGCTGACCCGCTACCCGCTGCGCATGGCGCTGAACCCCTTCGTCTCCGACATCGGCTCGCTGCTGCCGTCGCTGGTGTCGGGATCGGTGCTGATCTCGGTCGTGCTCAGCCTGCCGACCATCGGCCCGGCCCTGCTGGAGGCGCTGCGGGCGCAGGACATCTTCCTGTCCGGCTTCATCCTGATGTTCATCTCGCTGCTGGTGCTGATCGGCATGCTGGTCTCCGACGTGGCGCTCGCCCTGCTCGACCCCCGCATCCGCCTGGGCAAGGCGAGGAAGGCGCAGTCATGACCGGCCCCGGAATGAAAGGCGGGGGCATGGAGGACCCGGTCGCGAAAGGCGCGGCCATGGGCGGCGCCTGGGAGCATTACGTCGACAGCCGGCCCTATCCCGATCCGGCGGCGGAGGCCCCGGCCACCCGCTTCGACGCGCACGCCTCCACCGGCCGGCTGATGCTGCGGCGTTTCCTGCGCCACCGGCTGGCGGTGCTGGGGGCGCTGTTCCTGGGATTGTCCTATCTCAGCCTGCCCTTCGTCGATTTCCTGGTGCCCTACGGCGCCAACGACCGCGACGTGGAGCATCTCTATGCCCCGCCGCAGGGCATCCACCTGTTCCATGACGGGCAGTTCATCGGCCCCTTCGTCTACCCGACCACCGGCCGGCCCGACCTGAAGGACTATCGCTGGCGCTACGAGACGGACAGCAGCCGGCCGATGCCGCTGCAGTTCCTCTGCCCCGGCGCGCCCTACCGCTTCCTCGGTCTGGTCGAGTCGCGCCTGCGGCTGGTCTGCCCGCCACCGGGGGCCTCGCTGCATCTGCTGGGCACCGACCGGCTGGGCCGTGACATGCTGTCGCGCCTTGCCATCGGGGCGCAGCTGTCGCTGACCGTCGGGCTGCTCGGCATCGCGGTGTCCTTCACCATCGGCATCACGCTGGGCGGCATGGCCGGCTATTTCGGCGGCTGGATCGATGCCGGGGTCCAACGCCTGTCGGAGATCCTGAAATCCCTGCCGGAGCTGCCGCTGTGGCTGGCGCTGTCCGCCGCGGTGCCGGCGCAATGGTCACCGGTGACGGTGTTCCTCTGCATCTCCGTCATCCTCGGCCTGCTGGACTGGCCGTCGCTGGCCCGCGCCGTGCGCTCCCGCTTCCTTGCCCTGCGCGAGGAGGATTTCGTCATGGCGGCCGAGCTGATGGGCGCCAGCCCGGCCCGCATCATCCGCCGCCACCTGCTGCCCAATTTCGCCAGCCATCTTCTCGCCAGCGCCACCCTGTCGATCCCGGCGATGATCCTGGGCGAAACGGCACTGTCCTTCCTGGGGCTCGGCCTGCGCCCGCCGGCGACCAGTTGGGGCGTGATGCTGAACGACGCCCAGAACCTCATGGCCGTGGAAACCTATCCTTGGGTGTCATTGCCGATGCTGCCGGTGATCCTGGTAGTCTTGTCCTTCAATTTCTTCGGCGACGGCCTGCGCGACGCCCTGGATCCCTATCATGGCGATTGACCCGTCTTGCCGGTTGGGGCGCGGCCGGCACTCATATATATCACAGCGCATAGATGAGTTGCCCTCCCCAGGCTGGAAGTCATATTGATGCGCAGCAAGATCCATGTGAGGGGTTCTCTCCAGGCTGGAGCCTTGCCGCCCCCTTCTGGACGACCCCGCAACCACCGGCGCCGAACCGGTTCCCAAGACAAGCACAGCGATCTGTTCCGCAGCGGATTTTCGGTTCCGAAGCATTGCTGAAGCGGAGTGTCCGAGCATGCACCAGCCACAGCCACCCCTTCGGTCCCTCCATCCCGACCGGACGCCGCCGCGCATCCTGCTCTACAGCCACGACACCTTCGGGCTGGGCCATCTGCGGCGGTCGCGGACGATCGCCCAGGCCCTGGTTTCAGCCTTTCCCGACGCCTCCGCGCTGATCCTCACCGGGTCGCCGGTCGCCGGCCGCTTCGACTTCCCGCAGCGGGTCGACCATGTGCGCCTGCCAGGCGTGGTGAAGCAACCCGACGGCGGCTACACCGCCCGCAACCTCGGCCTGCCCATCGAGGAGACCGCCGCCATCCGGGCGGAGATCATCCGGGCCACCGCCCGCGCCTTCCGCCCGACGCTGGCCATCGTCGACAAGGAGCCGACCGGCCTGCACGGCGAGTTCCTGCCGGCGCTGGAGGAGATGCGGGCCAGCGGCAACACCCGCGTGGTGCTCGGCCTGCGCGACGTGCTGGACGCGCCCGAAGCCCTGCAGCCGGAATGGGAGCGCAAGGAGGCGGTCGCCGCCATCGAACGCTATTACGACCAGCTCTGGATCTACGGCCTGCCGGAGGTCTATCGGCCGCTCGACGGCCTCGACCTGCCGGCGGAGATCGCGGCGCGGGTGCGCTACACCGGCTATCTGCGGCGGGAACCGTCGGAGGGCGGCGGCGCCGTCCAGGCGGCGGACGCCCCGATGGCGGCGCCCTATGTGCTGGTGACGCCCGGCGGCGGCGGCGACGGCGCGGCGCTGGTCGACTGGACCATCGCCGCCTACGAGAGCGATCCGGATCTCTCCCCCCGCGCCCTGATCGTCTACGGCCCCTTCCTGGAGGACGCCCGCCGCCAGGAGTTCGCCGCCCGCATCCGTCCGCTGAAGGGCAGGGTGGAGACCATAAATTTCCATTCGCGCATGGAGGATCTCTATGCCGGCGCGGTCGGCGTGGTGGCGATGGGCGGCTACAACACCTTCTGCGAGATCCTGTCCTTCGACAAGCCGTCGGTGCTGGCCCCGCGCACCCGCCCCCGGCTGGAACAGCGCATCCGCGCCGAGGCGGCGGAGGCGTTGGGCCTGCTGCGCACACTGGACAGCGACCGCAACGGCGCCGACCCGCGGGCGATGGCCGACGCCATCCGCGCCCTGTCCAGCCAGCCGCCGCCCTCGGCCAGCCCGCTGCCGGGCCTGCTCGGCGGGCTGGAGCGCATCGCCGACCTCACCCGCGACCTGCTGGCGTCGGATCCGGTGGTCGCCCGCGCCACCCCCGTTACCCCGATCCGCCGCGCGGCGGAACGGCTGTCCCGCGCCATGGCAGGCAAGCGCGCATGACCGACGCGGGACCGGGCGGCGCCCTGCCGTCCTCCATGGATCCGAAAGCCGTGCCGTTAAAGACCGTGCCTTTGAAAGTCGCCGTGGTGGTGAAGGGCTATCCCCGCCTGTCGGAGACCTTCATCGCCCAGGAGCTTCTGGCCCTGCAGCAGCGCGGCATCGATCTGGCGATCTGGTCGCTGCGCCACCCGACCGACAGCCGCCGCCATGCCCTGCATGAGCGGATCGCCGCCCCGGTCCATTACCTGCCGGAATATCTGCGCGACGAGCCGGCCCGCGTCCTGCGTGCGCTCGGCCGCCTGATCCTCCGCCATCCGGCCGGGCTGGCGCGGGCCACGCTGACATGGCTGCGCGACCTGGGGCGCGACCGCACCGCCAACCGCGGCCGCCGCTTCGGCCAAGCCTTGGTGCTGGCGGCGGAGCTGCCGGCCGACGTGCCCTTCGTCTACGCCCATTTCCTGCACACGCCCGCGTCGGTCGGGCGCTACGCCGCCGCGATCCGCGGCATCGGCTGGGGCTTTTCCGCCCACGCCAAGGACATCTGGACGACGCCGGAGTGGGAGAAGCGCGAGAAGCTGGCCGACGCCCGCTTCGGCGTCACCTGCACCGCCGTCGGCGCCGCCCATCTGCGCGGGCTGGCTGCCGATGCGTCACGCATCGACCTCGTCTATCATGGTCTCGACCTCTCGCGCTTTCCCGCCCCGCCGGACCGGACGGACGCCGCGCAGCGCGACGGCTCCACCCCCGACCGCGCAGTGGAGATTCTGTCGGTCGGCCGGCTGGTCGAGAAGAAGGGCTATGACCGTCTGCTCGACGCGCTGGCGACGCTGCCGGACGGGCTGCACTGGCGGCTGGTCCATATCGGCTCCGGCGACCTGAAGCAGGCCCTGCGCGCCCAGGCCGAGCGGCTCGGCCTGTCCGACCGCATCACGTGGCGCGGCGCCCAGGATCAGGCGGCGGTGATCGAGGCGCTGCGCCGGGCCGACCTGTTCGTGCTCACCAGCGTGGTGGCCGGCGACGGCGACCGCGACGGCCTGCCCAATGTCCTGATGGAGGCGGCAAGCCAGCGCCTCGCCATCCTGTCCACCGCCGTCTCCGCCATCCCGGAATTCATCGCCGATGGCACCCACGGCCTGCTGACCGACGGCAGCCCATCCGCCATCGCCGCCGGGCTGGAACGGCTCGCCGGCGATCCCGCGCTGCGCCTGCGGCTTGGCGAGGCCGCCCATGACCGCCTGCGCGCCGAGTTCGGCATGACCGCCGGCATCGACCGCCTCGTCCGCCGCCTGGAGGAGGCCGCGGCGTGACGACCGCTCCCCAAACCTCCCTCCCGCGCATTGCCTTTTACGCCCCGCTGAAGCCGGTCGATCATCCGGTCCCCTCCGGCGACCGCCAGATGGCCCGGCTGATCCTGCGCGCGCTGGAGACCACCGGCACGGTCGAGGTGGCGAGCGGCCTGCGCGTCTATGACGGTGCCGGCGATCCCGCCGCGCAAACCCGCCTGACCGTCGCCGCCGCCGCCGAGAGCGACCGCCTGCTGTCGCTCTACGCCGCCGAGCCGGACCGCTGCCCGGCGCTGTGGCTCAGCTACCATGTCTATTACAAGGCGCCCGACCTGATCGGCCCGGTGGTCGCCCGCCGCCTCGGCATCCCCTATGCGGTCGTCGAGGCGACCCGCGCCCGCAAGCGCCTGGCCGGCCCCTGGTCCGCCTTCGCCGCCGCCGCCGAAACCGCCATCGAGGCGGCCGACCTCGTGCTCTGCGTCAGCGCCCGCGACCGGCAGGCGGTCGAGGCCTACGGCCCGCCCGGCCAGCGGGTGGCGATGCTGCCCCCCTTCCTCGACCTGCCGCCCGCCATCCATCGTGGCGAGCCGGGATCGCCTCCCCGCCTGCTGACCGTCGCCATGATGCGGCCGGGCGACAAGCTGGCCTCCTACCGCCTGCTGGCCGACGCCCTGTCCCTGCTGACCGCCCGGCCCTGGACTCTCGCCATCGTCGGCGACGGCCCGGCGGCGGCGGAGGTGGCGGCGCTCTTCGCCCCCTTCGGCCCCCGCGTGACCTTTCATGGCGCCTGCGCCCCCGCCGCTCTCGCCGTCCATTACGGCAGCGCCGACCTGCTGGTCTGGCCCGGCCTGAACGAAGCCTTCGGCATGGCCTATCTGGAGGCGCAGGCCCACGGCGTGCCGGTGCTCGCCGTCGACAATGCCGGCACCGGCACCGTCATCCGCGACGGCGTCGGCGGCCGCCTGACCGGCCCCACCCGCCAAGACTTCGCCGCCGCCCTGTCCGCCCTGCTGGCCGACCCGCCGGCCCTGCACGCGCTCGGCCGAAGCGCCCGCGCTTACATCGAGGCCCACCACGCCCTGCCCATGGCGGCCCAACGGCTGCGCGGCCTGCTGATGGGGCTATTGTCATGATCCGCCTGGGCTTCCTGCGTCACGGCATCACCGGCTGGAACCGCGAGGGCCGCATCCAGGGCCGCACCGACATCCCGCTCGACCCCGAGGGCCGCGACCGCCTCGCCGGCCTGACCCTGCCGCCGGGCTGGCGCGACGCCACCCTGTACGCCAGCCCGCTTTCCCGCGCCGTGGAGACCGCCACCCTCCTCGGCCTCGGCCGTCCCGTCCACATTGACCCGCGCCTGATCGAGATGGACTGGGGCGCCTGGGAGGGCCGGCGCGGCCACGACCTGCGCGCCGATCCCGCCAGCGGCTACCGCGACCTGGAGCATTGGGGCTGGGACTTCCGCCCCCCCAACGGCGAAAGCCCCGCCGACGTCCGCGAGCGGTTGAGGGGTTGGCTGGGAGACTTGAAATCCCCTCTCGCAATACAGGATCAATCCCCTCTCCCCCCCGCTCACGCGCAAACGAAGTTTGCGCTGACGCGACAGGCGGATCGAAGATCCGCCGAAAGCGGGGAGAGGGTTAGGGTGAGGGGGACGCATGGCGAGGATCTCTTCGGCGTTGCCGACCCCCCTCATCCCGACCTTCTCCCCAGGGGGGAGACGGAGATTCATTCCCCCCACCTGATCGTCACCCACATCGGCGTGATCCGCGTCGCGCTGGCGCTCGCCTGGGGCTGGGACTTCCGCGGCCCGCCGCCGGTGCCGGTCAAGCGCGACCGCCTCTACGTCCTGACGCTCGCCACCGACGGCACGCTCCACCCGGCGGAGCCCAGGGAGGGACAGCGCCTGTCATGAAACTGCTGATCGCCGTCACCCATCTGCTCGGTACCGGCCATCTCAGCCGCGCGCTCGCCTTGGCCGACGCCTTCGCCGCCCGTGGCTGGCACGTCGATGTCGCCACCGGAGGCCGTCCCGCCCCCCATCTCAGCAGCGGTGGCGCCACCCTGCACCAGCTGCCGCCGCTGGCGAGCGACGGCGCCGACTTCGCCACCCTGCTGGGTGCCGACGGCCGCCCCGCCGACGCAGCCCTGCGCGCCGCCCGGCAGGCGATGCTGACCGGCCTGCTCGACAGCCAGTCCCCCGACGTCCTCATCACCGAACTCTTCCCCTTCGGCCGCCGCGCGCTGGCCGCCGAGTTCGACGCCCTGCTGGAGCGCGCCCGCAGCCTGCCGCGCCCGCCGCTGACGCTGGCCTCGGTCCGCGACATCCTGGCCCCGCCCTCCAAGCCGAAACGCATCGCCGAGACCGAACAGCGGCTTCTGCGCTTCTACGATGGCGTGCTGGTCCATTCAGACCCCGCCCTGATCCCGCTGGAGGACAGCTGGCCGCTGACGCGGGCGATGAAGCCGCTGCTGCGCTACACCGGCTTCGTCGTCCCGCCGCCCGCCGCCGCCGAGGACGGAACGGACGGGCAGGGCGAAATCCTGGTCACCGCCGGCGGCGGCCCGGTCGGCCGCCCGGTCTTCGAGGCCGCCGCCCGATGTGCCGCCCTTTGCGCCGCCTCCGGCGCCCTGCCGCAGCGCTGGCGCCTGCTGGTGGCGAAGGGCGATGCGGCGCTGGCCGACCGGCTGCGCGCCCTGGCCCCGCCCGATCGCCTGCTGGTGGAGCCGGTGCGTCCCGACTTCCGCGCCCTGCTGGGCCGGGCATCCGCCAGCGTCGGCCGCTGCGGCTACAACACCGCGCTGGACTGCCTGACCGCCGGCGTGCCCAGCGTCTTCTGCCCCTTCGAGGACGGCAAGGAGGTCGAGCAGACCATCCGCGCCGCCATCCTGGCCCGCCAGCCCGGCATCGCCACCCTGCGCGAGGCCGACCTCAGCCCCGACAGCCTCGCTGAAGCGTTGCAGTCGGTGCTGGGCGCCCGCATCCCGCCGCTCAGCCCCGCTTCGCTGGCCGGTGCCGCGCGCAGCGTGGAGATCGTCGAAGCCCTGCTGGCGGAGAGGACATCATGACGAGCTGGACCGCGGTTACCCGAAGAACTGGCGCGCTGGACCG
>NZ_BADK01000981.1 GCF_000333595.1 Azospirillum sp. B506 | reverse complement strand
ACGACCGGCGGCACCACCGGTTTCAGTACCAGCGTCGGACCCGGCACGAACAATCCGCAGAGCTTCCTGGGGACGCGGGAGCAGGGCACGGCTGCCCAGAATGCGAGTGGCCAAACCGCAGCCGGCCAGGGCGGCGACGGGCAGGGCACTCGGGGGGCGGACAGCGGTTCGCCGTCCCCGGGCGGCCCCACCTCGCCGCCGCCGCCCGCCCCGCCGCCCGCCCCGGCGACGGTGGTGCTGGCATCCGGCCGCTCCGTCACCTTCACGGCGGAGGCGACGGCCGCCTATTCCGCCGGCGCCACCCTGTCGCAGCCGGGGCCGCAGCTCCTCGCCTCGCCGCAGGTGCAGGCGGCGGCCGGCAGCCTCATCCAGGCGGCCGCCAGCGGCGGCATGGCCCAGGCAGTGACGACGCTCGCCACCGGCAGCCTGTCGCTGCAGGAGCAGCGCGCGGTGCTCACCAGCGTTCCCGTCGCCACGCTGATCGGCGGCCTGACCGCCAGCGGCGACCCGGTGGCGGTGCGCGTCGGCGGCATCCTGCAGAACAGCGCGGCCGGCCAGCCCGGCGGCTATGCCCAGGTGCGCGCCGTGGTGACGCAGGCCAACCTGCCGCCGCAGGTCGCCCGCACCTACCTCGCCATGGTCCAGCGGGTGGAGCGCGAACAGCGCAGCCAGGCCTTCGCCGGCGCACTGCGCCAGCTGGTGGCGAACCCGGCGGCGGCGGACATGTTCGGCCGGCAGCCGACCGCCTCGGCCCCGCCCAGCCTGCGGCAGGCACGCGGCGGCCGCACCCGTGGCGGCACCATGACCCTGCGCGGCATCGTCGCCGACAGCGCCAATCTGGCGGAAGCGCGGGTGAACGGCCGCTGGGTCTTCATCGACGAGCAGGGCCAGTTCCGCACCAGCATCCCGGTGGAGCCGGGGGCGACCGAAGCCACCCTGACCATGACCGACGAGACCGGCAAGACGACGGAGCAGCGCATCGCCATCGACAGCGCCGCTGCCGCTCCCGACCCGGCCGCCCCGCCGAAGCCGCGCAAGATCGCCCTGATGATCGCCGTCGACAGCTACCGCGACGGGGCCATCCCGGCGCTCGCCACGCCCGACGCCGACATCAAGGCGGTGGGCAAGGCGCTGAACGACCATCTCGGCTACGAGACGCGAGTGCTGCGCAACCCGACCAAGGCGCAGATCGGCGACGCCCTGCGCAAGCTCGGCCGCGAGGTCGGCGAGCAGGACCAGGTGATGGTCTATTACGCCGGCCACGGCTATGAGCTGGCGGAGACCGGCACCGGTTACTGGCTGCCCGCCGACGCGGAGACGACCAGCGCCCGCAACTGGGTGTCGAACAACGACATCGGCCGCTTCCTCAGCCGCATGCCGGCCAAACATGTGATGGTGGTGTCCGACAGCTGCTATTCCGGCGCCTTCACCAAGGAACAGAAAATCGATGCCAGCCGCCTCGCCAACGAGACGGAGATCCGGCAGCGCCGCTCGGTCATGGCCCTGTCGTCGGGCGGCGACGAGCCGGTGGCCGACGGCGACGTGAACTCCCCCTTCGCGGTGGCGCTGAAGACGCGGGTGCTGGGCCTGCCGAAGGACAGCAGCGGCTACGCCCTCTACCAGGAGGTGCGCCAGGACGTGACCAGCGAAGCGCCGCAGACCCCACAATATGGCGTGATCCGCACGGCGGGCTACGACGAAGGCGGCGACTTCATCCTGGACCTGCCCGACCGCCTGATGAACTGAGGGTGGATTCTCCCTCTCCCCGGGGGGGGAGGGGATTTCCCCAGGCAAGAGAGACCTCCTCCCCAACTTTCCCCTGGCCTGTAGTTTCAAAAGAAACTATATGAGCGGCAAATGGTCGCGCCCGGCGCCTGGCGCCGGCCGCATCCCCGGATCAGGGAGCAGCCCGCATGACGTCCTCCGCCTTCACCTACCGGTCCGGCTTCGGCAACGAATTCGCGACGGAGGCGTTGCCCGGCGCCTTGCCGGTCGGCCGCAACTCGCCGCAGCGCCCGCCCTACGGACTCTATGCCGAACAGATCAGCGGCACCGCCTTCACCGCCCCGCGCGCCCACAACCGCCGCTCCTGGCTGTACCGCATCCGCCCGGCGGTGATGCACGAGCCGTTCCGCCCGCTGGACTCCGGCCGGCTGACCAGCCGCTTCGACGAGGTGCCGGCCCCGCCGACCCAGCTGCGCTGGAACCCGCCGCCGCTGCCGGACATGGCCACCGACTTCATCGCCGGGCTCGTCACCATGGGCGGCAATGGCGGGCCGCAGGCGCAGACCGGCTGCGGCTTCCATCTCTACACCGCCAACCGGTCGATGG
>NZ_BADK01000982.1 GCF_000333595.1 Azospirillum sp. B506 | reverse complement strand
GATCATGGTGCCGGACGCAAGGCGTCGCGCTGCTTCTGATCCACCAATGCATCGATGAACCAGTTCGGGTAGACCGCCGCCGGGGTGGTCATCCTGTCCAGCTCGGCTACCTCGGACTCCGAGAGCTTCACCTCCACCGCGCCCAGCGTGTCATCGAGCTGATGCGGCTTCGAGGCGCCGAGCAGCACGCTGGTCACCGGCGGCTTGGCCAGCAGCCAGGCGATGGCGAGCTGGGCGACGCTCGCCCCCTTGGCCAAGGCCATTTCCCTCATGTGCTCCACCAGCGTGAAACCCCTGTCCTTGTCGAAAGGCAGGATGTCGAAGCCGGAATAGCGATTGTCCGGATCGTTCAGGCTTTCGCGGGTGTATTTGCCGGTCAGGAATCCCGACGCCAGCGGGCTCCACACCGTAAGGCCCAGGCCATAGCGCGCCATCATCGGGATCACGTCGCGTTCGACGTCGCGGCCGAGCAGCGAATAATGCATCTGCCCGTGGGTGAAGGGCGTCAGCCGGTTGGCCCCCGCGAACTCCTGTGCCGCCGCGACCTTCCAGGCCGACCAGTTGGAAAAGCCCAGGTAACGCACCTTGCCGGCCCGCACCACGGCATCAAGCGCGGCCATGGTTTCCTCCAGCGGGGTGAAGGGATCCTCCTTGTGGACGATGTAGACGTCGATCCAGTCGGTGCCCAGCCGCTTCAGGCTCTGGTCGACCGACCAGAGGATATGGCGGCGGCCGAGGCCGGCCTGGACCAATCCCTCGCCAGTGCGAAAACCGACCTTGGTGGCGATCACCACGTCGTCGCGGCGGTGCTTGAGCACTTGCCCCAGCAGGCTCTCCGATTGGCCGCCCGCGTAGGCGTCCGCGGTGTCGAAGAAATTCACGCCGGCGTCCAATGCCCGTCCGACGAGCCGGTCGGCCAGTTCCGCGCCAACCTTGTAAAGGGATGCCATGTCCTGGTTGCCCTGGGTGAAGGTCATGGCCCCGAAGGCAAGGCGGGAGACGAGCAGGCCGGTGTTGCCGAGGGTGGCGTATTGCATGGGGGTCACTCCGTTTCCAGGGGATACGATAAGTGATGCGCCGTTTGATTGCCGTGCCGGGTCCGTCGACGATCCTCGGTTTTGCTGGATTGCCACCTGCTCCGATGGGACGTGCGGCCTGCGAGCATCGGATGATCTCACGGCCAGACGGCGCATTCCATGCGTCATTTGGCGCGGGCAAATCGCCGGTTTGTCCCGGTCCAACCGCCGTACGAGGCGGGCAAAAGGCAGGCGGCCCGCCCCCCGAGGGACGGGCCGTCTGTCAGAAGGGAAGGTGAGTGGCGGCTGACCGGATTATTCCAGTCCGGCCTTCTTGCGGACATCGTAGCTGCGGGTCTTGGCCCACTGCTCGACGAACTTGACCAGTTCGGCGTCGGGCGGGTCGGGAAGCACAACCTTCAGCTTCACATACTGGTCGCCCGGCTGCTTGGTGCCCTGGTTCATCCACGCCCTGCCGC
>NZ_BADK01000983.1 GCF_000333595.1 Azospirillum sp. B506 | reverse complement strand
GCATTTCCGGCTTGGTACAGAACCGACAACAGAACCGCCATCATCGCCAATCTGATCACCGCGTGCGTCGATCAGGGGATCAAAGGGCTGATTCTCGAATCATATGGCGAAGGCAATTTTCCGTCGGGCAACCCCGACACCCCGCAGGAGGGCGCGACCTACAGGGCGCTCGCAGACGCCAATGACCGCGGGGTGATCATTGTCGATTGCACCCAGGTTCTGGCCGGGGTGGTCAATGACAGCGCCTATGCCGCCGGTGCGTGGTTGCCGACGGTAGGGGCCCTGTGCCCTGCCGACATGACGCCGATGGCGGCCTTCGCCAAGCTGATGATTTTGATGGCGGCTGCCAAGCACCACAACTGGACGCACGCCACCGTCAAGACGCTTTTCCAGACCAACCTCCTGGGCGAGATGATCAGTGTCAACCGGTTGGACAGCCGCACCAACACCACGCTGCTGGCCAATATGACGATCACCGCGCTGGATGGCTCGGCGACCCTGACCAATGACCCGGTGAGGGGGCCGGTCCTGACCGAAAACCGGGATAGCAAGAAGAAGGTGCTGTGGTCGGCCTTCTCCGTTCCGCCGAGTGCTGCGGAAATGCCCGGTCGCTTGATCATGCAGAACGATGGAAATCTGGTCTATTACAACCGGCAGAGCAAGCCGATATGGGCGAGCAATACTTGGAAAGGCGAAGTCTCCTCGTCCTTCCTTACCTTGTCTGGCTCGGTAGACGATGGCAATCTCAAGCTACAGGTCTATGATTATTTGCATGGACAAGTGACAAGAACACTTTATTCGTAATCGTGATCAATTCGAGAATAAGGAATTTTTTCATGGTGGATATTCCCCGTAAATACTCCGGGGTCGTCGGCCCGGATAATCTCCTGCATCAGGTCGTCCGTCCCTCGGCCGAATTTTTTGGCGCACCGGATGAACATTATATTCCGGAGGCCTCCGTTTCCGTGAATATAGTCGTGCCGAAAGTGGAGACCATCCTGGTGCCGCAATATGGCACCCCGGTCGTCGGTGGTTCCGCCGGTGCCTACAATCCCGCCTGGGACTGCGATGGCGCCTTCATGTCGTACAAGTTCCAGCCCAACAACAATTGCTATGCCTATGGCTGCAACATCGCCTCCAACAGCTTTCCGCAGCCGGGACGCAGAAGCGGCTGTCTGCTGACTGCAGCCGATATGACCGGAACCGTCGAGCAGGTTGGCAAGATCGTTGCCGACTATGCGGTCAAGGATGGCCTGATTTGGATCGGCACGAGCATGGCCGATATCCTGGCTTTCAAGAGCAAGCACCCCCTGGTCGATCTGCCGCCCAACGGGGAGGTGGTGGTCCCCGGCAATGCGCTGAGCGGCCATTTCGTCGCGCTGATGATCTCGCCCGCCGGCACCGACGGCAATTGGGGCGGGGATTACCACTGGGCGCGCTGCGACAACTCCATGGGGGCCTGTGATTCGTGGTCGCAGAAGGACGGCGGCGATCAGGTGACCAATTTCGACTTCGCCGGCCATCCGATCGTCGATCCCTCCATCGCCAACTGGACGGTCAACCAGGGGCCGGTCAGCAAGCGCAATCCGGCCGAACTGATCGTCAGCTACGCCTTCTACGGCTTCCTGTTCGTGCCCGCCGGTCAGGTGACCATCATCTGACCGTTCGCGGCCGTCCAGCCATCTCCGCCGGTCCGGATCTCCCGGTCCGGCGGAAGCCTTTTCGGCACAAGCATGGCCTTGCCACACAAATTTTGCTGCAAGCTTCATAAAGTCTGGAATAAAGGATGCGCGGCGCGCGTTCGCACCCATATGCATCGGGTCTTCCCATCGGCCGAAGGGTCGAACGGGCCGGCCCGACCCTGGAGTTGCGGCGCCGTGTCGTCCCGTCCGTCCTTTCGGGAGGAGGGGGGAGGCCATGGCGTGAGCCGTGGCGTGATCGGTAAGGATCGGGTGCGCGGTTGAGCAAATTCGGGGTCGATCTGGAAGTCCACATCGCGTCCTTGCGGCGCTACGCGCGTGCGCTGATGCGCAACAGCGCCGATGCGGAGGATCTGGTGCAGGAGGCGCTGACGCGCGCGGTGGCGCGCGCCGACAGCTTCCAGGCGGGGACGAACCTGCGGGCATGGCTTTTCACCATCCTGCACAACGTCCACGTCAATCAGGTCCGTTCCAAGGCCGCCCGGCCGCAGGAGGTCGACGTCGACGACGTCGAATCCAAGCTGGTCAGCCCGCCCCGGCAGGAAGAGCGTGTCGAACTGCGCGAGATGATGCGGGCGGTCGACGAGTTGCCGGAGGAACAGCGCAAGGTGCTTCTTCTGGTGGCGCTGGAGGGCCTGAAATACGACGAGGTCGCCGACATGCTCGGCGTGCCGATCGGGACCGTCATGTCGCGCCTGTCCAGGGCGCGCGAGGCGGTGCGGGCGAAACTGGCGAACGAGGGTGGCGTTACCCTCCGGCGGGTGAAGTGATGAACGCGCATCAGGGATTGGGACGGGTCACGGAGGACGAACTCCACGCCTATGTCGATGGGCAGCTGGACGGCAACCGCCGTCTGGCTGTGGAGCGATGGCTGGCCGAGGATGCGGAGGCATCGCGCCGGGCGGAGGATTACCGCGCCCAGGCGATGCTGCTGCACGAGATGTTCGACACCGTCCTGCGCGAGCCGCCGAGCGACACGGTCCAGGAGTTGTCGGACCGGCTGAAGGGCCGCATTGCCTTCAACGACAACCGCCCGGCCTGGCACGCCCGCCCGCTGGTGCGCTTTGCCGCGGCTGTGATGCTGGTGGTCGCCGGTGCGGCCGGCGGCTGGATGGGCCGCGGCGTCGACCAGCAGGTTGCCGCACCGGTCGCCCAGCAGCGCCAGACGCTCGCGACCTTCGCCCAGGAAGCGACCCAGGCACACCGTTTCTACACCTCGGATGAACGCTTCCAGGTGGAGCTGGGGGCCGACAACCAGGACGAACTGAACGGCTGGCTGTCCAAGCGCATGGGCCGCGACGTGTTCGGTCCCGATCTGGGGCGCATCGGCTACCGTCTGATCGGCGGCCGCTCGCTGCCGACCGACCTCGGCGCCGGCGCGCAGTACATGTACGCCAACGACGGCAACAAGCGGATCACCCTGTTCGTCGGCGCTCCGCAGAGCGGCAACCAGTCCAACTTCAGCTTCACCCAGAACGGCGACGTCGCGACCTTCTATTGGGTCGAGGGGCCGCTGGCCTATGCGCTGGCCGGCCGCCTGTCCAAGGAGGAGCTGCTGGAGATCGCCAAGGCGGTCTATCAGGACGTAAAGGCCGGCCCGCCACGGCGCGAGGCTCCGCCGGAGCAGCAGCAACAGCAACCCCAACAGCAGCAGCAACAACCCCAACAGCAGCAGCAGGACCATCCGCCGGGCGTGCAGCCGATCAGCGACACGCAGAAGGCCAAGGAAAGCTGAGGAAAATTCCAGGGGCGCCGGTGGCGCCCCTTACCGTTCCAGCAGATACGTCTTCAACCAGTCGCGTACCTCGCGGCAGACCGCTTCGGATGCCTCCTCCAGCGCGTGCCCGGTGCCGGGGACCAGGACCAGCTTCTTCGGTTCGCATGCCTTGCGGTGGACATGGATGGAGCAGCTGGCCGGCAGGATGCCGTCCGCCTCGCCATGGATCAGCAGAATCGGACAGGACAGGTCGCCGACCGGATCGGTGCCATAGCTCTGGGTCGCCAGCGTCACCACGGTGCAGACCGCCCCACGGTTCGAGGCTGCCGCCTGGATCACCACGGCACCGCCAAAGGAATGTCCGACCAGCGCCACATGATGGATGCCCTGGCGACCGAGGAAACTCAGCCCGCACAGCACATCGTACACAGCCTCTGCCAGGTCGCGTGAATCGCGGAAGCACAGGCGCAGCGACGCCACGCCGTCGGCGGTGAAATCGGCGGCCAGGCGGGGATAGAGCCCGCATGCCGGCGTGTCGAAGCCGCCGCCGACCCCGCCGACCCACAGCACAGCCAACTCACCGCCGGGTGCCGGGTAATAGCGGGACTGGACCGGGCCGCGGTCGGTTTCCAGCGTCACAGGCCGAAAGCCCTCGGGGGCAGCGATGCCCATGGTGGCGTCCAGAAGAGGCACGGCATCCTCCCTTGCGATCTCTGCTGCTGGTGAGGCTAACAGCCCGGAAGCCACGCGGTTGCCGCTTACCACGGCAGATGAGGCGGCGGGGGAGGCAACGAAGCCGCAACCCGACTGTTCTCGGTCCATGGTCTTTGCACAGACGGGAAAGGAGCGGCGATGGCGTCGAACAGTCTGATCGGGCGGGGCCGCTGGCCGCAGCCGGACTCTTTTCTTTCGGGACTCGGCGCTGGCGAGGTCGCGACCGGTGGCCGCTGGCTTGCCATGGCGGGCGGTACGGCGCTCGGTGTGCTGGGATTGCAGCGGTCCGGGTGGGGTGGGGCGATGATGGCGCTGGGCGGCGCCGGTCTGTTCACAGCCGCCGCCCTTGGGCTGCGACCCTTCGGCGAGCGGTCGCTGGGCACAGCACCGAACCCAGGCATGTGGCGTAGACATGGTCCGGCCACCCGCCGCCGGTCGCTGACGCCGGAACGGACGCAGGCGGTGGTCACCATCGCGTCGGATGCCGGGACGATCTTCCGCTTCTGGCGCAACGTCGCCAACCTGCCGAAGCTGATGCCGCAGTTGGAGCGGGTCGATGTGCTGTCGGCGACCGAAAGCCGCTGGGTCGCCAAATCCGCGGGGGAGGATCTCAGCTGGCGTTGCGTGCTGGACCGGGTCGATGAGGACCGGCTGCTGACCTGGCATACGGTGGGCGGGACGGCACTGCCGCACCGCGCCTCGCTGATGCTGAGTCCGGCGCCGGGCGACCGTGGGACGGAGGTCCGGCTGACGCTGGTCTACCGCGTCCCGGCCATTGAGGTGGCGGCGCTGCTGGGCACCACGCCGGGCGGGCAAGCGGAAGAAGCGCTGCGCCGGCTGAAGCAGCGGGTGGAGACGGGCGAGCTGTCGACCGTCGAACGCCAGCCGCGGGGCGGAACCTCGGGCTCTTTCAGGGAGGCGAAGGAATGAAGGCGCTCTGCTGGAACGGGACCAACGACCTGCGGGTGGAGCGCGTGCCCGACCCGGTGCTGGTCAATCCGCATGACGTGATCGTCAAGGTCGTGCTGTCGTCGGTCTGTGGATCGGACCTGCATCTGATCGACGGCTATGTGCCGACCATGCGGCCCGGTGACATCATCGGTCACGAATTCCTGGGTGAGATCGTCGAGAAGGGGCCAGAGGTCCGCTATCTCAACCGCGGCGACCGGGTGATCACCGTATCGGTCATCGGCTGCGGCCAATGCGGGCACTGCCAGCATGGCGAAAGCTCGCTGTGCGACAACTCCAATCCGAACCCGGATTATGCCCGCTCTGCCTACGGCCATTGCGGTGCCGGGATTTTCGGCTACAGCCACGCCTTCGGCGGCTATGCCGGCAGCCATGCCGAGTATATCCGCGTGCCCTATGCAGACTTCAACGCCGTCCGCGTGCCGGAGGGGGTCAGCGACGAGAAGGCCCTCTTCGTTTCGGACGCAGCTCCGACCGGCTACATGGCCGCCGACATGGCCGGCATCAAGCCGGGCGACGTGGTGGCGGTGTGGGGTTGCGGCGGTGTCGGCCAGATGGCGATGCGCAGCGCCGCTCTGCTGGGGGCGGAGCGGGTGATCGGCATCGACCGCTTCCCAGATCGGCTGCGTGCCGCTCAGATGAAGGCGGGGGCGGAGACATTGGACTACAGCCGGGTCGACATCTTCGATGCCCTGCAGGCGATGACCGGCGGGCGGGGTCCCGACGTGTGCATCGACGCCGTCGGCATGGAGGCCGACGGCGCGTCGAACGCGGTGGAGGATCTGTATGATCGGGCCAGGCAGGCGGTCGGCTTGCAGACCGACCGGCCGGTGGTGCTGCGCCAGATGATCGAGAGCTGCCGCAAGGGCGGCACGCTGTCCATTGTCGGCGTCTATGGCGGGCTGGTCGACAAGTTCCCGATGGGGGCGGCGATGAACAAGGGCCTGACCTTCCGCATGGGCCAGCAGAATGGACAGCGTTATGCCGGGCGGCTGTTCGAGCACATCCGCCATGGCGATCTCGACCCGTCATACCTGATGACGCACCGGCTGCCGCTGGACGACGGGCCGCAGGCCTACCGCATGTTCAAGGAGAAGACCGACCACTGCCTGCGTGTCGTTTTCGCTCCGCAGGGATAGTGGAGAAGGGAGGGGCCAATGGAACTGGCCTATGCCTATCCCGCCGAACGCGGGCGGGGGGTGGAGGCGGAGATCGTCGGCATCCTGCGCGACCGCTTCGGCCATGTCGTGCAGCGAGGGCGGGATGAGCGGGATGCCGAACGCGGCGACCGGTCCGACGTCTTGGTGACGCTGGAGGTCACCGACGGGGCGGCCGAAGCGGCACTGGCCGTCCTGCGCGCCCATCCTCCGGTGATCGACGCCGCCGCGCGCAGCTTTGGCGAAAGGGTGTGAGGGGCGGCGGCATAGCCCGGTGGCGATACCTCCACCGGGAGTCTTCCCAGGCGGAGCGTCCTGTCGTCCGCTCTGCCTTCGGATGCGTCGGGAAGGGAGTGCGGGATGAGGAAGCTTTTGAGCATTGTCGCCCTGGCCGTTGCGCTGGGCGGGAGCGACGCCGCCGCCGAGCAGTTCATCAGCGACGGCTGGTCCTGGACCATCCTTGTTCCGTCCGTTGCCCAGACCGACATCCTCGGCAGCCATCTGCGCGAACTCAGGAACCGGGACGAACGGCGCGACACGCGTCCGCCCGACGTCTCGCGGTTGGGCTACATCCCGTCGAAGGCGCGGCGCAGCGCCAACCTCGCCGCGTTCGTCAAACGGACGCGGGCGGTCGATCCGAACGGCGCCGCCGATCTGCAGCGGCTGTTCGCCGAGGGCGACGTGATCGAGCGGATCAGGGCGCTGATCGCCCCCGTCGGGTTGCGGATCGACAATCTCGCCGATGTCTATGCGCTGTGGTGGATCACCGCTTGGCAGGCGGTGCAAGGCGACAACGACACGCTGGGCCGTGACATGTATGCCGCTGTCCGTGCCCAGGCCGCGCGTGCGCTGAACAATGCCGGCGGTCCCACCAGGGCATCCGATGCCGCGAAGCAGGAACTTGCCGAAGCTCTGCTGGTACAGACGGCGCTGATCGACGGGGCGGTGGAGCAGGCGAAGCGCAATCCCGCGCGGATGCGGCAGGTCCGTACCGCCGTTGCCAAGGGCGCGAAGAGCATGGGGCTCGACATGGCTGCAATGGAGATTACCGGCGGCGGCTTCGTTCTCAATGGCAAGCGGTGAAGGGAGTCCGCGTCGCCCGGTCTTCCGAGGCAATTGTCGGCCGCTGAATCCGGTAACCAATCAAATTCATAGATCCGGAACAATTTGCGCTGCCCGGCGCGACCCCGCTGCCCCGCCGCTGTTAACCATACCCGCACCGCAAGTCCGCATCATCCAGCCGGGGGCCGTTGCCGTGATGATCTCTGCCGCAACTCCGCCTGTCGAGGCACAGCCCACCGTCAAGCGCCGCTGGCCCATCGGGGTGGAACTGCTGCCCGGCGGCGCCCATGCGCGGGTCTGGGCGCCGGAGGCGATGCAGGTGGAACTGGTCGCCGAACCGGATGGCTGCGCGACGGCCCTGGGGGGCGAGGGGAACGGCTACTTCTCCGGCACGGTGCCGGGGCTGGGGGTGGGCGCGCTCTATCGTTTCCGGCTGGACGGCGGAGAGATGCTCTATCCCGATCCGATGTCGCGCTTCCAGCCGGAGGGGCCGCAAGGGCCGTCGCAGCTGGTCGATCCGCACCGCTTCGCCTGGAGCGACCAGGGGTGGCAGGGCCGCGCCATCCGGGGGCAGGTGATCTATGAGATGCACATCGGCACCTTCACGCCGGAAGGCACCTGGGAGGCAGCGCTGAAGCAGTTGCCGGCGCTGGCCGATCTCGGCGTGACGGTGCTGGAGGTGATGCCGGTGTCGGAGTTTCCCGGCCGTTACGGCTGGGGTTATGACGGGGTGAACCTGTTCGCACCGACACGCCTCTATGGCGATGTCGACGCGATGCGGCACTTCGTGGATGGGGCGCATCGGCTGGGGCTCGCCGTCATTCTCGACGTTGTCTACAATCATTTCGGTCCGGACGGCAATTACCTGAAGTGCTTTGCCAAGGATTACTTCACCGACCGCTACAAGAATGACTGGGGCGAGTCGATCAATTTCGACGGTCCCAATTCGGGGCCGGTGCGGGAGTTCTTCCTGACCAACGCCGCCTTCTGGATCGAGGAGTCTCATCTGGACGGGCTGCGGCTGGACGCCACTCAGGCGATCCACGACAACAGCGAAGCACGGGGCGAGCCGCACATCCTGACCGAGATCTCCCTTGCCGTTCGTAAGGCGGCCGGCGGGCGTGCCACCATTCTGGTGGGGGAGAACGAACCCCAGCATGCCAGCATGGTGCATCCGGCGGAGAAGGGCGGCTGCGGCCTCTGTGCCATCTGGAACGACGACCTGCACCATTCGGCCATGGTGGCGCTGACCGGGCGCACCGAAGCCTACTACACCGACTATCGCGGCACGCCGCAGGAGTTCGTGTCGGCGTCGAAGTACGGCTTCCTCTATCAGGGGCAATGGTATGGCTGGCAGGGCAAACGGCGCGGCATGCCGGCCTACGGGGTGCCGCGGCCGGCCTTCGTCTGCTTCCTGCAGAACCACGACCAGATCGCCAACTCCGCCCGCGGCCTGCGGCTGCACGCGCTGACCACGCCGGGGCGGTTGCGGGCGATGACGGCGCTGATCCTGCTTGGACCCGGCACGCCGATGCTGTTCCAAGGGCAGGAGTTCGCCGCCAGCGCTCCCTTCCTCTACTTCGCCGACCACAAGCCGGACCTGGCGGATCTGGTTGAAAAGGGCAGGGCGGAGTTCCTGGCGCAGTTCCCCGGCATCGCCGGGCCGGCAATGCAGGCGGTCCTGCCCAAGCCCCATGCGGAGGACAGCTTCACCCGCTGCAAGCTCGACCACCGGGAGCGGGAGGCGAATGTGCATGTCTGGAAGCTGCACCGCGACCTGCTGCGCCTGCGCCGCGAGGATGTGGTCTTCGCCGCCCAACGGGTTGGCGGGCTGGATGGCGCCGTGCTGGGCGAGGAGGCCTTCGTCCTGCGTTACTTTGGGGAGGAGGGCGACGACCGGCTGGTGCTGGTCAATCTGGGACGCGACCTGATTTTGCGCGCGCTGGCCGAGCCCTTGCTGGCGCCGCCATCGAATGGGGCCTGGATGGTGCTGTGGTCCAGCGAGGATCCCGCCTATGGCGGCTGCGGCACGGCACCGGTGGAACAGCCGGACGGAGCGTGGCGCCTGCCCGGCCATGCGGCGTTGGTTCTGGGACCTGCGCAGGATTTTCCGACGAAAAGCGACCCAACGAAAAGTGATGGGGACGGAGGCAACACAACCCCGGTCATCGTGGTTTTCCAAGGGTCGGAAACCGATAGCTGAGCGTAGGTCACCATGGCTGATTTCGTCCGCACCCTGTCGCGCGAGGTCCTGAACACTGGTCCGAACGGCGCCGAAACCCGCGAATGGCTGGTCGCCAACGGGCTGGGAGGCTATGCCTCCGGATCGGTGTCGGGGGCGGTGACACGGCGCTATCACGGGCTGCTGATCGCCGCCCTGCCGGCCCCGCTCGGCCGCGTTCTGATGCTGAGCCAGTTGAGCGACGTGGTCATCGATGCCGACGGTCACCAGTACCGGCTGAGCTTCCGCGATACGGGGTGATCCGGC
>NZ_BADK01000984.1 GCF_000333595.1 Azospirillum sp. B506 | reverse complement strand
CGGTCGCTTTCCGTTGTATCTGCAGCCGATGCCCATCGACATGTTGTGGCAGCTGCGTGATAGTATCTTCGCGATCCATTATGGGCGAAGACGACGCCCATCGTGGCATGGTGCAGCCATGCGAGGCGAGAAGGGTTTGCATCCTACAAGCCGCTATTCACGTTACGCCTGGTCTTTCCCTTTAAGTTGGGGGACGCAACGACGATTGCGGATATCTGCATGTCAATTCAGATAGTCTCCGCTCACCCTTCTGAACTGAGCATATAGCCATTTTACACGTTGATGGCGCTGTGGAACTGGCGCTTCTAACGAACGGCATTGTCGGTAGCACATCCGTTCCAGCTCACAGAATTCAAGTACATTACTGCTGATATGATAGACTCGATCGGGAGGCTGAACCCCATCGTCGTACCAGAGGAGACATCACTGAGGAATAAGCCTCTATTCCTCGCGGCCTCAAGGGGATGGATCCGCAGCGCCCTATCTCTTCAGTTCATTGCTGACGCAGTCCGGGTAGTCCGCCCTTCGAGCTGGCACGAAAAGCGCGCACAATCCCACACAGTCGTGATCGAAAACAGGGGGTCCACGCCCTCTTTGTTTCTCATGTCCTTATGAATGCTCTCCCACATTTCCCTCCTCAGGTCGTCGTTC
>NZ_BADK01000985.1 GCF_000333595.1 Azospirillum sp. B506 | reverse complement strand
CAGGGTGCGCACCCAGGACCAGGCCGCGGCCGTTGTCGGCCGGATCGGCGCTGCGCAGGTGCAGCTGGGCCGGCTGAAGGCCGCGCTGGAGTGACGGTCGCCCAGGCCAACCTCGCCTACGAGGCTGCGGCGGCGCCGTTGCGCACCGCCATCGCCGCCGACACCGAGCTGCTGCGCGGCTACTTCGATGCCAACCGGGCCAGCCTGCTGACCGGGACCAAGAAGTCGGTGGCGCTGCCCACCGGCACCATGGGCATGAAGAAGACGGTGGCCAAGCTGGTGGTGGCCGATGCCGATGCGCTGCTGAAGTTGCTGGAGGAAGACCGCAAGCTGCGGCGCTTCATCCGCACCAAGAGCGAGGTCGACCGGGCCGCACTGCTGGCGGAGCCGAAGGTGGCGGTGACCATCGACGGCGTGTCCGTCGAGGGCGGGGACGATGCCTTCTTCGTCAAGCCGCTCATGGTCGGAACGACCTGAAACCGAGCTTGCGAAAATCAGCATTATCGCAAGCTGACCCCTGAAAACCGGCTGAAATCCAAGGGTTTCGTGATGACCTCCCATTCCGTGACGATCGGCGCCGCGACGCTGATGCTGGGCGACTGCATCGAGCGGATGCGGGAGCTTCCCGACAGCTCGGTCAGCCTGGTGCTGACCGACGTTCCCTATTCCAGCGGCGCCACCCGCGAGGCCGGCCGCACCGCCTACGGCAAGACGATGACACGGTCGACCAAGGGCGGCGGTGACCGGTGGTTCGGGTCCGACAGCCTGAGCACGCGCGGCTTCCTCCACCTGCTGCGCGCCTGCGCCATGGAGTGGCAGCGGGTGCTGAAGCCGGGCGGGCATGTGCTGGCCTTCATCGACTGGCGCATGGGCGATCATCTGGCCGATGCGGTGGACGGAGGGCACGAGCGGGCCTTGTTCCTGAATGGTCAGGCCGGTGACGCCATGGAAAGCGCCGACCTTCGCCGGATTGGGCTGCTGGTGTGGGACAAGACCTATTTCACAATGGGAACGCACTTCCGTCACCAGCACGAGTTCATCCACCACTTCAGCAAGGGTAAGGGCAGCGAGCCGTTGCGCCGCAACGTACCGAATATCCTCCGGCACCCACCGGTGCGTTTCGGTCTGCATCCCACTGAAAAGCCGGTTTCGCTGCTGGCCGAACTGATCGGCGTGCTGTGTCCGGAGGGCGAGGCCGTTCTCGATGCCTTTTCCGGCAGCTGTTCCACCGGCTATGCCGCCCTGACCACCGGCCGGCGCTTCATCGGCATCGAGCGCGACCGGCGCTATTTCGAGGCCGGTTGGCAACGGCTGGCCGACCTCACCGAGGAGTTGGCGGCATGACCATGCAGCTGGAGGACGTGATGCACGGACTCACCACCCGCACCGCCACCGATGGCGTCATCGTCACGATCGGCGGCACCATGGGCTGGTGGCTCGACGCCCTGCATGGGCCGGCGCAGGAGCTGGCCTTCTGGGGCACGGTGGCGTTGGTGGCCGGGCGCCTGGTGCTGCTGGTGCTCGACGTCCGGGACCGTCTCCGCCACCCGTCCAAACTGTTCACGCGTGAACACTTTGACGGCGATGCGACCCGCAAGCCGTAAGGTCCGCTGCCCATGGCCGATGCACGGATCCAGGCCTCTGCCGATCAGGTGAAGGCGGCCATTCGCCGGTATGGCGACCAGCTCACCCGCTACGCCCTGCCGATGGCGCTGACCAGGACGGCGCAGGACGCCAAGCTGGCGGTGCAGCGCGCTCTACCGGAGACCTTCGACCGGCCGACGCCCTACACGATCAACGCCACCTTCGTCCGGCCCGCCACCAAGGCGGACCCGGTGGCCTGGGTGGGCTTCAAGGACGATTGGGGTAAGGGCACGCCGGCGGCGCGCTACCTGCTGCCGAACGTCGAGGGCGGACCGCGCCGGGACAAGCGTATGGAGCGCCAGCTCCGGGCCGCGGCCTGCTGCGGGCCGCATGTTCGCCGTCCGGGCGAGGAGGCC
>NZ_BADK01000986.1 GCF_000333595.1 Azospirillum sp. B506 | reverse complement strand
CCATGCGCCAGCAGTTAGGCGATGGGGGAGGGCACGGCGACCACCAGCACGGGGAAGACGCCGCGCGGGTAGTGGGCGGGGATGTCCACGCTGTAGACGCCGGGGGTGAGGATGTCGCAGACGACCGGCACCTCGCCCACGGCGAGGATGACCAACCGCTCGCCCTGCCGGAACTGGATCCGGCGGACGTCGGCCGGAGTGTCGAACCGCGCCGCGTGGCACACCTGCCAGTTGGTTGCCTCAATGGTGGGGATCACGGCAGTTCCTCCCGTGCCAGTTCGGCGCAGTCGCGGTGATAGCGAGCGGCGGACAACAGGCGCAGGCGGCGGAGGGGGAGGCGGGTGTCCTCCGCCTCTAGCTCGGCCCGGCCGGTTTCCTCCAGGTGCCATTGGACAAGACCGACTAGGGCAACGGCTTCTTGTGCCGCGCCTGCCATCTCAGTTTTCCACCCGGTTGGCTGTGAACCTGCAGCCATTGGCGCGGCGTTCCTGGCCCAGGAAGGACAGCACGGCATTCGGCGCTGTGTAGGTCTGGAGGAAAAGACGGACCAGAGAGGTGAGCGGCAGATCGTCGGTATGGAACCGCTCATGCACGGCGCTGATCAGGACATCTCGGTTCGCGTAGCCTTCCGCCTCTGCAATGTGATCCAACAACAGCCACGACGTCACATCGAGCCGCATGGATGTCCGGTGCGCTGTCCAGCGGTTGTTGACCACTACGTTGTAGGTGACCAACGGCGTCACGCCCTTCTTGGGCAGCGCCGGAACCATGTGCCGCAGCGTGCTTTCCAGCTTTTCGGAGTGCGACGGCGCGAAGGATCGGTCCATGGATACGTTCTGCGCCCCGGCACGACGCTGAAGGGGGGCTTTGATGGCGATGCCCGTCATCATTAACCTCGCGTTTGTTCCGGCCCACATTCAGAAATTTTTTCTGACAGGTCAATTCGAAACAAGCGATTTGTTAGAAAAAATTTCTGATGACGGATGCGAGGCTGTCGAGGAGTCGATGGCGGAGTTTAAAGGGGTTCTAGGCCTACACGTTCACTGTAACAGCTGAGGTGTGCCGATTGTGGCGTATAAGCTGTAAAGAATAATCACGATGTACGGTCCAGAATTTTAGTTGCTAGAGAATAAGGCAATCCTTTTACGTCGCCGTCGTAGATCCAATCGTGAGTTATGCCCCATTTTTGTTTTAGAGATGAGACATACCAAGGGCGAACAAGTGCCTTTCCTCTTTCCCAGGCCGAAAGCACATGCTCGGTTACGTTGGTCATTGCAGCGAATTCGCGCACGGAATTAAAGCCGAGAGCTTCTCGGGTTGTGCGCAATCGTCGGCCAGCGGCCACGGTGTAGTCTTTTTCGATGAGGTCCTTCATGTCGGAATTGTCTTCCGACACATGACCGACGCGCGCTTGATAAATTCCCGTTGACGCGTCAGAAATTTTTTCTGAGAGTTTGCGCTGTTGATCTGTGGGAACGGCGGTAGAGATATGCTCACGCACGATCATGTCATATCCGCTTTCGGTGGCGGCACGAACATGGCAGCGGCCTTGGAGGCCGAAGGCAGCCCTGTTGATCGTGAAGCCGTCTACAAGTGGCGGAGGAACGGAATTCCACCGCGTTACTGGGGGATTGTCGCGCGTGCAGCTTCTCGCCTTGGCCTTCAAGGCATCACTCGAGAGGCGCTGGAGACCGCTCAACCATCCAAAGGACCGCGAGTGCGTCGTTCACGCGCTCTTCCTGCGCTGTCGATCAGCGGATAGCCGGGGAGACGTATGCTCATGTGCGAAGATCACCAGTTGTTTATCGGGGAAGCATCGCTCGCTTCACGCGAGACAGCAACAGCCAAGCCAGAGGGGGGTAATCGGTGGAAGGGCATAAGGAATCGGGCGCCGGCCAACCGGCCGCGTCAATCGGGGGCATCCCCGCCGCGTCCACCAGCATGATCGGTGCCGAGCAGGCGGTCCGGATGGACTGCCTGCAGCTGGCGGTGCAGTTGGATCGCGAAGGTGCCGACACCGGCGCCATGATCGCCCGTGCCCAGGCCTTCGCTGACTTCGTGCTGAAGGGCTCGACCTCGCCGGCGCAGCCGCTTGCCGCCGGTCTGGACGCCCAGGGCGACGGCACCGAAGCTCCGGCATTTGCCGCAGCAATGAAATGCATGGCTGAGGCTGGCGCTATCGTCGCTTCGGCGCGGAGCCAAAGAGAAACGGCTCAAACGGATTGCGATCCCGAACCGGGAACCTTGGGAGAGACGAACGCCCTGCTGCGCGGGCTGGTGGTGGCTATGCGTGGGATCGAGGAAGGAGTGCGCGAGTTCGCCCGGCTGCAATACACGCAGCCGGACGAACTGGAGTTTTACCGGAGCCTTGGCCTCATTCCCGAGGAGGGCGCACCTTCAAATGCTTGAGCGTCTCGCGAAAGATTTCGACAGCTTCGGCCGGATCGAGAGTGTTTCGGTTCCGAATAACCGCCGCTGCCAGAGTCGCCGCAATTTGACTTTGGGCACTGCTGGATGCAGCCATGCGCTGCGTGGAAGCTTCGTGGTCATTGCTCATTTTCAGAGTTCCTATGTTGGTGGCTTTGACACTTCCAGCATAGGGAAGGCGGAACGCGTCGTCACGGCAGCGCGTTCCGCACCTGTTCGGCCCCGACTAACGTGGGGCACAGTTGCAACAACTTCCGCGAGTCGTCTGCTGAAGTTGTTGCCGTCTTGCAAATCTGTTCGCTTCGCTGGGTTCCTTGTCCGTACCGGCGAAGTGCTGACGGCCGGAGTCCTTTGCCGACTCCGGCCGCTCGCTGTTGTCGAGGTGGCGTGATGGCCGAGCTTGACCCCGCCAGCCTCACCCCCGCCCAGCGCGCCGTCCTCGATGCGTGGCCAGCCTTCGAGGCCGCCGCTGCGGTGAAGTGGGCGACCGTCGACAAAATGGTGCGCATGCTCGGCAACGCGCATTCATTGGCGGACCTGAACGACGAGGAAGCGGCTGAATTGGCGGCTCTGCTGCGCCGTGGAACCGCGCGCCTGCACGCGCTCGCATCGCCGCAAACCGCCGCCGCATCCCGAGGACGGGCATGATCGCCCGCGGGCGACCGTTCCGATTCCGAAAAGATCCGAGATCCATCCTGAACAGCAGCGCTTTGGTTCCGCGGTTTCCGCGCGCCAATTGGCGTCCCGGTGCCGAACGTGCGCCGCCCGGAAGAAAGGAGCGGCCGTTCCAGCGACCGCCCCTCGAGTCGTCTGCTACCGATGTCAAACAGGGTGCGCTCTGCGTGGCGTCTGCCACGCGAGCCCATTGCCGTCTTCGACCAACGAAAATTAGGTGCGTCATGCCGTTCATGGAAGTCAGCCAGATAGGCCGGAATGGCGCACGGAAGTATGGGTTTGCGACCATGAGCGCCGCCGCACCGATCCGCCTCGACCGCGCTGTGCCGGTGCCGCTGTCATGCTCCCCCCGCTGCGGTCGAATACCGCGGCAGCTCGCGTCCCCTCTCACAGCGGGGGCGGCATGATCCAGGCGGACAAGCGTTCTCCCTTCTACCTGCTGCGCGAGCTGTTCCAGGATGCGTTGGGTCTGGCGCCCGGCCTGACCGACAAGCGCCGGGTGCTGGCGCTGCTGCTGGTCAGGCGCAGCGACGAGTCGATCTTCGTCCGCTGCGGCGAGCTGGTGGCGTGGATCGGCGCCGACAAGCTGGCGCGGGCCATGCGGTGCGACCGCCGCACCGTTCAGCGCGGCCTGTCCTGGCTGCTGGGCGCCGGCATCATCGAGGTGGACCGAAAGGGCGGCGGGCGGGCTCGCTCCACCCGCTACCGCTTCAGCAAACAGTGGCTGGGGGTGACTGCCGTCCAGCTGGAAAACTGCGGCACCGCCGAAGCCTATGGCCTGCCCGATGACCTGTTCGCGGTGGCAAACGGCGGCACCTATGCCGCAGTTGCCGCCCGCTTCAGCGGCGATACTGCGGCGGACGGGTGGCAGGGGGCGGGGGAGGGTGGCCGAAACAGCGGCTTGGCTGCCGCAGTTCCGGGCGTAAACAGCGGCATGATCGGCGGCAGCGGGGAGAACAGCGGCGCGGATGCCGCACTATCCGGCCAAAACTGCGGCGCATTTTCGGACGGCGACGGAGAAACTGCGGCGCTGGCGTCCACAAACTGCGGCAATTCAGCCGGAAACTGCGGCGCAGCTCTGCCGCCCGAAATAGATCTAAATAATAGAAATAGAGGCGCGCGGGCGTCGAAAACTGCGGCAGGCCAGAATCCTGACCGCCGCCAGCGTCACCTTCCCCTTCCCATTTCCGGCGGACGTTCTGCGACGGATGAACCCCAGAGCTATCCGGGGGCTGAGCGGAATCGTGGCTGGCATCCGAGAATCGTGCAGAGGGCGTCGGAGATTCTGGGAGACGCCCAGCGCGCGGTCCTGGCGGTGGAGTGGCTGGAGGACGCGCAGAAAGAGCGGCTACGCGACGGCTACCGGCCGACGGCGGAGGAACTGGAGAAGTGGCTGGGCTGGGCGCTCGACCGGGCGGACCAGAGCGGCATCGCGCCGGCTGGTGGGCTGCCGCCGGATCTGGCGCAGGCGGTCCAGCTGGCAGCCCAGCAGGCCGTGCGCGACGTGCTGCCGTCGATTGTGCCGACGCTGATCCAGGCGCTTCAGCAACAGCTTCAGGGCGGCGGGGCGGGCACCGTGGCTGCCTGAGAAACGGCGGCATGATGCAGCAGCTCGCGCTTGACGGGGGAGAGGACGGGGATGGGTGGCTCGGCCGGAAGAGGCACAGGAAACAGCGGCGCACTGCTGCGGGGTGCGCGGCCATGAGCCGGGCCGGCCAGCAACTGCCCCTGGATCTGGGCGTGCCGCCGCGCACCGCGCGACACCGGCCGGTGCAGGTCCAACCGGAGGAGCCGGGCGTGTACCGCGCCATCGAGGTGCTGCGCGCCGCCGGGCTGCGGGTCTACCGGAGCGGCGCTCTGCATCAGGTCGACGGCAAGCTGCTGACCACGGCGGAGTTGATGCGCCTCTTCCACGCCCACCAGCGGCGGGAGAAGGGCGACGCCGACCGCTGAGGCGGCGGCGGGGGAAACGCGAAAGTGTTCACGCGTGAACGCTTTGAGGGGGACCGAAATGAAGACGATCCTGGTGGTTCAGGGAAAGGGCGGCGGGCCGAAGACGGCGACCGTCCGCAATCTGGCGGTGGCGGTTGCGACGGCCGGGCTGCGGGTGGGGACGCTCGACACGGATCCGCAGGGCAGCCTGACGCACTGGCACAGCCTGCGCCCGGCCGACGTCGCGCCGATCGCCGGCGAGCAGCGCGTGCTGGGCGAGGTGACGGAGCGGCCGACGCCGCAGGGCCTCGACCTGCTGGTGATCGACACACCGACCGCGGTGGAGTTCTTCCCCGAATCGACGGCGCTGCTGTTCGACGCGGCCGACCTGGTGCTGGTGCCGGTGCGGCCGGGACCGGAGGACCTGGTCAGCATGCAGGCCATGCTGCCCTACCTGCACAGCCGGCGCCGGCCGATGCGGCTGCTGTTGAGCCAGATCCAGCCGCGCCTGCGCGAGACGGCCGACGCACGGGCCATCGTCGCCGGCATGGGCACGCCGGCGCCGGTGGAGATCCCGCTGCTTCAGGAGGTGCCGCGCAGCTTCATGGCCGGCCTGGGCACGGCCGAGATCCCCGGCACCCGCACCGGCCCGCTGTTCCGTGACCTGTGGGCCTATCTGTCCGCCGAGATGGGAGTCTGACGATGGCACCGACCGCCCGCAGCCTGGGGAATGCCCGCCTGTCGATGCTGGCCAAGCCGCGTCCCCTGACCACCCGTGCCGAGTTCGCCGCCGACATCCGCCGGGAATGGACCAACGCGCTGGAGGCCACTGTGGCGGTGGGCCGCCGCCTGAACGAGGCCAAGGAGGCGCTGCCGCATGGCGAATACGAGGCGATGGTGACGACCGACCTTCCATTCAGCACCTCGACCGCCCGCAAGCTGCGCGAGATCGCCGCCTTCGTCGATGAGGGCAAGGTGCCGTTGGACCGGCTGCCGGAAGCGATGGGCACCCTCTACGCTATCGCGACGCTGCCGGACGAGACGCGCCAGCAGGCACTGGACGCCGGCACGATCCACCCGGCGGTGACGCGGGCCGAGGTGGCGGCACTGAAGCCGCCAGCCCGACCAGTAGACCCGTCCGTCGAGGTTATCGCCCCGCCAGCCCCGCTGGCACGGGAGCCGTCACCACCGCGCGAGTCACGCTTCGCGGCGGCGCTGTCGCTCCCCTGGCACACGGATCCGGCTGATCCCGGCGCCATCACCGTCGAGCTGGACGGCGTGCGCCGCTTCCTGCTGGTGATGGTGGCGCCCGATCCGGCGGCGGCGGACGTGGTGCGGCATGTGGTGGAACTGCACAACAGGACGCTGGGGGAGTAGCCCGCCGTTCCTATTCAGGATCAGGCGAATCGAATTGGAGCGGCAGTTGACGGGCGGCGCTCCGGTGTTCGACGACTTCCAGAACGGTATATTCCGTGCGCAAGCCATCCTTGATCCGCCATTGCTCCATCAGCACGCGACAAACCAGAATGTCGCCTTTGGCGAACACCACATCGTTCTGATTGACGCGGGCAATGAAAGCCTCGTCGGCCATGGTCACGTTGATGGTATTCTGGCCATCGAACAGCCGCCATTTGTTTCCGTCCTTGAAGGAAATGGAAACGATGGTGAAGGCGGCCTTTTTCTCCTCTTGGATGATCTGTTCTTCTTCGGGTTCGGGTGCCAGGAAGGACGCGGCGTCTTCCTTGGTTATGACTTCCCTGGAGTCGGGTGCCGGCGTTAAGGCGATGGTGTCGATGCCCGATTTCTCCAGCGGGCGGATCACCGAGGCGGCGGCCTTTCGCACGTCCAGATCCCGGTACAGCTCGATGACTTCGCGCGCGGTTTCGATCGACAAATCGTCCAGTTCCAGCCGGACCCGCCCGTTCTCCAAGGCAACCAACCGCTTCGGCCGGCGACCGCGCAGCCACTTGATGACGCCGAACAGCCCAACCGTGCCGCCGGTGGCGCCACTCAGCAGCGCCAGAAGGTTGGCGGCGGCGGTCGCATCCTCCCCGACCAGGAAGCTGCGCATCTGGGATATCAGGCTCTGGACGAGGTCCAGATTGACCTCGAACGACCCTTTGCGGAAATCGGCGCGGACAAGGACGGTGGCCTGGATACGCTCCCCATTCAGAACACGGTTCGCTTCTTCGCAGAGTTGGCCGATGGCCAGCAGAGACGGCGCAAGATCCCGAACGTCCATGGTGCCGTCATGGATCGCCGGGCCGTCAAACGCCACCTTGAGGGTTGCTCTGCTCATCTCATCCGCCGCCACAGCGCCCTCTCCCTTCATCGTGTCTATGAAACGGAGAAGACGCTAAAAAATTTTCTACCGAAATGGAGTCCTATTTCACCAAATTACGGCCACGCTCCCCTCCCGTCAAACCCACCCGGTCAAACGGCGACATGGATGGAAAGGTGGGGTGCAGCATGGCGGAGTAAACCGACAAAAGGGGATGGCCGCACCTTGCGGAAAGCCCTGGGGGCAGTAGTTGCCTTCTGCGATACGATCAACATGGTTTCATGCGGTGTCATCGCCCTTGACGCTCCGCCCCGGTGGAGCGATCTTTCGGGCCGGAGCCTGACAACTCCTCAATGGCGGCAAGCCACCCGCGCGTTTTTCGCGATGTGGCTATTTTCATGCCCGGATTCCGTCCGGATCATGCCCCTTTGCCGGGGGACGGATGAATACAATACCCGCAAGGGGAATAGTCCGGCCTGTCCATTGCAGGTTGTCAGCCCCCGGCGCCAGGGTCGTCGTGACAAGCGGCTCTTCGTCGGCAATGCCGCAATGGAGGGCGATCGCCATGGACAGCATGAGCGACGACGGGCAAGCCTTGCCCGTGTTATCACCGACCGACATCGACACCACGATCAATCATGAGCCGCGCATTCTGGATCTCCGCTTGGCCGCAGCGCTGGGCTTCAGGAAGCCCCGCGACATTCGCCCTTTGATCGAGCGGCACCGTGAAGCTCTTGAGCGGCTGGGTGAGGTTTGCCTCACCGTGCGGCAAACCTCACCGAATGGCGGACGTCCCGCCGCTGAATTCTGGCTGACGAAGAAACAAGCCGTCTATCTCTGCACCAAGGCCGAAACCGAACGCGCGACTGACATAACCATCGCCGTGGTCGAGCTGTTCGACGCCGTGACCAGCGGCAAGGCCCTACCGACTCCCGCCGCCTCGCTGACCAAGGCCGACCTCGACGCCATCGACCGGCGGGCGCGCGAGCTGGGCGAGGCCGAGGAACGCCGGGTCCGCGCAGCTCTGACCGCCGACGCCCTGGACCGGGTGCGGCAGGGGCAGCCGGTGGACGTGGCGATGCTGCTGGCGCCGCCCGCCGCCCGGCCCCTGTTGCCGGCACCGGCGCCGTCGCTGATCGGCACCCCGCTGTCGGACCTGCCCTTCAACGAGCGCAGCCTGATCCTTGCCTACCGCGACCTGCCCCCGACGCGGAAAGAGCAGCTGTCGGGACTGATGGGCGCCGCCGCCACCTACACCGAGTCCCTGCGCGGTCTGTGGACGGCGACATCGGCCTGCGGCATGTGGGACGGCATCGCCGCGATGATCGACAGCCACGCCCACAAGTTCCACCAGCGCATCCCCATCGGATAGCGCCTCCTCCCCGGTCCATGCCGGCTGTGCGATGGGGCGTGCTCGCCTCTTCGCACAGCCGGCGTGGTTCGGTGTGCATCGTTCGCGTGGTGCCAGGGCCGTTCGGCCACCGATGGCCGCCGGACCACCCGTCAGCCCGGCTACGCCATTAGCCTGCAAAATCGCAAGCGCATAATCCCGTTGCTCCCTATACGAGAATTGGCCAATCTCCCTCCTCCTGTTTTCGATAGGCATGGCGGTATACCAGCCTGCTGCCGTGTCGAAGGCGGGGCAGGGTGCGGTGGAGGTCCGGGTGGCGATAGGCTGTTCGGCCGCCATCGCTCCCATCGGAACGAGTAGTTCGCTTACCAATCCGTTGAAGGACATCCGTCATGGCCCGAGGCCGTCCGCGTAAGAACCCAGAGACCGCGAAACCGGAACAGAAAACGGCCGCGGAGAGGCAAGCGGATTTCGAGCGCGATCTGTTTCTGGCCGCGGACAAGCTCCGGAAGAACCTCGAGCCTTCGGATTACAAGCACGTCGTTTTGGGCCTGATCTTCCTGCGGCATATCTCGCTGGCGTTCGAGGCCCGGCATGAGACCTTGCTGCGGGAAGACCCGGAGGCGGCCGAGGATCGCGACGAGTATCTTGGCGAAAACATCTTCTGGGTGCCGAAGGAGGCACGTTGGTCCCATCTTCAGGCCAACGCCCCGCAGCCGACCATCGGCAAGCTGATCGACGAGGCGATGACCGCCATCGAGGCGGAGAACCCGACTCTGAAAGGCGTTCTGCCCAAGGACTACAACCGCCCCGCCCTCGACAAGGTGATGGTGGGTGAGCTGATCAACCTGATTTCCGGCATCGCCCTTGGCGTCGAGGGCGGGGCGGCGCGTGATGTGCTGGGCCGCGTCTATGAATATTTCCTGGGCGGCTTCGCCGGGTCGGAGGGCAAGCGCGGTGGCGAGTTCTATACGCCCCGCTCGGTGGTGCGGGTCCTGGTCGACATGCTGGAACCCTTCCCCGATCCGGCGCGCGGGGTAGAGGGCCGGGTCTATGACCCCTGCTGCGGCTCCGGCGGCATGTTCGTCCAGACCGAACGGTTTCTGGAGGCGCATGGCGGGCGCATCGGCCAGCTCGCCATCTATGGGCAGGAAAGCAACTACACCACCTGGCGGCTGGCCAAGATGAACCTTGCTGTGCGCGGCATCGACGCCAGCGGCATCGCCTGGAACAACGAAGGCAGCTTCCACAAGGACGAATGGCGCGACAAGAAATTCGACTTCATCCTGGCTAACCCGCCATTCAACGTGTCCGACTGGGGTGGCGAGCGGCTGCGCGAGGATGTCCGCTGGACCCATGGCGCTCCGCCGGTGGGCAACGCCAACTATGCGTGGCTCCAGCACATCCTGCACCACCTCGCCCCCAACGGCACGGCGGGGGTGGTGTTGGCGAATGGTTCGATGTCGTCGGCGCAGGGGGGCGAGGATGTCATCCGCCGCGCCATGGTCGAGGCCGACGTGGTGGATTGCATGATCGCCCTGCCGGGGCAGCTGTTCTTCTCCACCCAGATCCCGGCCTGCCTGTGGTTCCTGAGCCGCAACAAGAAGAACGGCCGTTTCCGCGACCGTCGCGGCGAGATCCTGTTCATCGACGCCCGTAAGCTGGGTTTCATGGCCGACCGCACCCGCCGGGAGTTTTCTGACGAGGACGTGGCGAAGATCGCCGGAGCTTATCACGCATGGCGCGGGGAAGCTGACGCGGGCGTTTATGAGGATGAGGCGGGTTTCTGCAAATCCGCCACGCTGGAGGAGATCAAGGCGCACAACTATGTGCTGACGCCGGGCCGCTATGTGGGGGCGGCAGAAATCGAGGCGGACGATGCTCCATTTGCTGAGCGTTTTGCTACGCTAAAGGACACCTTAAGTAGGCAATTTGAAGAAAGTCTTCTCCTTCAGGAACGGATTAATAACTCCATGGCGAGCATTTCTCTATGACTGATACCTTTGGAGATTATTTCACGATTAGGCGTGGAAACACTTATCAGGGCGCACTTCTTGGTCAGCCGGGACCTGTCCTTCTCGGGCTGGCTTCAATTGCAAGAAATGGAGGCTTCAAGGCGGACAACTTGAAAACTTATGGCGGTGCTTCTGATGAGCGGATTTTGCTTAAACCGGGAGATATTTATGTCTCTCTTAAGGACGTTACACAATCGGCCGATCTGCTTGGTTCCGTGGCAAGGGTTCCATCGCATGTAGCGATGGGAAGATTAACACAAGATACTGTAAAGATAGAGTTCAAGAAACAAGATGCTCCCGCTGATTATATTTATTGGCTGTTGAGAACTCCTCAATACCGGGAGTATTGTAGAGCGCGCGCTACAGGAACAACCAACTTGGGGCTGGCTAGAGAAGATTTTCTCGCATTCCCGGTCCCGGAACTATCTGAATCGCGACGTCAGATTGTGGGTTTTCTGCAAGCAATTGAGGAAAAAATACAATCAAACCGAGAAATAAATGAGACTCTTGAGTCGATGGCGCGTGAGATTTTCAAGGACTGGTTTGTTGATTTTGGCCCTACCCGCGCTAAATCCGAATGCCATAAGCCTTATCTTTCTGCTGACCTATGGTCTCTTTTCCCTGAATTATTTGATAGCGATGGGAAGCCGGAAGGTTGGAGCTTTAAAGAGCTTGGGGATGTGGCAAAGCAAGCTGGCAGTATTGTTGATCCAAGAACACTGGACCCCAATACATGCTATATTGGGCTTGAACACATGCCACGTCGATCAATCGCGCTTACTGAATGGGGGGAGGCTGGCAACGTTACAAGTGGAAAACTTTCTTTCCAGAAAGGAGATTTCTTGTTCGGGAAACTTCGGCCATATTTCCATAAGGTTGGAATTGCGCCTTTAAGTGGTATTTCGTCGACTGATATTGTCGTACTCAATGCTTGTAATCAAAATGCAGCTGCTTTCGTTCTAATTTGTATCTCTCAAGATGATTTTGTTCAGTTCGCAGATCGTGCATCTGATGGAACAAAAATGCCGAGAACAAGTTGGGGTCGGATGAGTCGATATCGCGTGTGTATCCCTAGTATATCTGTGTTGGAGGCTTTTTCAGAAATTGTTGATCCAATGTTGGAGCGCATTGTCTCAAATATTCATGAATCCCATAGTCTTTCTAAGATGCAAGAAATTATTCTGCCTAAATTAATATCCGGGGCATTATAGAAATTTTGTATCAGGACAGAGAAAGGTGAAGCGACATGAGTTTAGATTGGTATCCAGCCATTCGAGAATTTTGCTCTTATTGGCGTGATGCGCCAATGTTACAGCAAACGTTTCACACTCTCGAACACAGCTTTTCAACGGATAACGATGCGTGCATCGACGCAGCAAAATGTGTTGTTGAAGTAGCTTGTCAGATTATTGTTGATGAGTTGGATAATCCATTGGCGTCTCTAAAGCCAAAGGAAGAAAATCCGAAATTTGGAGTATGGGTAAGCGCTGCAGTGCGCGCACTGAAACTTGGAGATATAAGAAATTCTGCATTCCAGAAATTAATATCTCAGCACCATAAATTAACGACAACCTTGGGAAACCTCCGCAATGATGCTGGTCCCGTTAGTCACGGAAGAGACGGTTTTATTGAAAGGCTGTCTTCTTATCACCGCCGTGCTGCGGTTTTATCTGCCGACGCTGTCGTTGCATTTCTACATCAAACTTATCTTGAAGCTGAGTTAAATCTCGCGCGAACACGCGAGCCTTATGACAGATTTAGAAACCAAAACGATATAATTGATGAGTGGTGTGGTTACGGAGATGTAAATATTGAAGATGGTGGATCTCTTAGTGTTTCTGTAAATTTTCCTAATGAAGAGAGCGCGTTGCTAATCAACGTAAGCTTGAGCCAATTTCTTTTTCAAGTCGATCGCCCTGCTTATATCGAAGCTTTGAATGCAGCGCGCACTGCTGAATCCTTTGAGGAAGATAGCATATGAGTACACTTTCCGAAAGCCATGTGGAGCAAGCGGCACTGGCATGGCTTGCGGAACTTGGATATACGATCACTTCCGGCCCAGCTATCGCACCGGATGGTGCTGCAGCGGAGCGTGCAAGCTATCAGGACGTGGTGTTAGCCCGGCGGCTGGTCCAGGCCGTTGCCCGACTTAACCCGGCTATTCCAGAGGAGGCGCGTGCTGAGGCGCTGCGCGTGCTGCGGCGAGTCGAGTATCCGGGATTGATCGAGGAGAATCGCCGTTTGCATCGCATGCTGGTGGAGGGCGTGCCCGTAGAATTCTATGGCGACGACGGGGTGCTTAAAGGCGATCATGTCCGCCTGATCGACTTCGATGATCCCCAGGCCAACGACTGGCTGGCGGTCAACCAGTTTACCATCGTCGAACAGAAGGCCAACCGGCGGCCCGACGTGGTGCTATTCGTCAACGGGCTGCCGGTCGTGGTGGTCGAACTCAAGAACGCCGGGGACGAGAACGCCACGCTCGACGGCGCCTTCAACCAGCTTCAGACCTACAAGGCACAAATCCCCTCGCTGTTCCGCAGCAACACAGCGCTGGTAATTTCCGACGGGCTGGGCGCTCGCATCGGCTCTCTGACCGCCGGGCGTGAACGGTTCATGCCCTGGCGCACCATCGAGGGCGACGGGCTGACCAAGGGGATGGCCGAGCTGGAAATCCTGCTGAAAGGTGCATTCGAGCCGCGGCGTTTCCTGGCGCTGTTGAAGGATTTCACCGTGTTCGGGGAGACCGGCGGCGGGCTGGCCAAGATCCTTGCCGGTTATCACCAGTTTCACGCGGTGCGCCATGCTGTCGAGCAGACGGTGGCGGCCACCGGCCCGCAGGGCGACCGCCGGATCGGCGTCGTCTGGCACACCCAGGGATCGGGCAAGAGCCTGCTGATGGCCTTCTATGCCGGCCAAGTCATCCTGCATCCGGCCATGGGCAATCCGACCCTGGTGGTGCTGACCGACCGCAACGATCTGGACCAGCAGCTCTTCGCTACCTTCGGGATGTGCAAGGATCTGCTGCGCCAGACGCCGCAACGGGCGGAGAGTCGGGAAGAGTTGCGCAGTCTGCTGACCCGGCCATCGGGCGGGGTGATCTTCACCACCATCCAGAAATTCCAGCCGGTGGACGGGGAGAAGGACCATCCGCTGCTGACCGACCGCCGCAACGTCGTGGTGATGGCCGACGAAGCGCACCGCAGCCAATACGGCTTCAAGATGAAGGTCGACGCCAAGGACGGCGAGACGTCCTATGGCTTCGCCAAGTATCTGCGGGACGCCTTGCCGCGGGCATCCTTCATCGGCTTTACCGGAACGCCGATCGAAAGCAGCGACGTCAACACCCCGGCGATCTTTGGCGACTACATCGACATCTACGACATCAGCCGTGCCGTCACCGACGAAGCGACGGTGCCGATCTATTACGAAAGCCGGCTGGCGCGGATTGAACTGCCGGAAGAGGAAAAGCCGAGGATCGACGCCGAAATCGCCCAGCTGACCGAAGACCTGCTAGAAGGCGAAGAGGAGCGGTTGGGCCGCAAGTATGGCAGCGTGGAGGCGGTGGTCGGCGCCGATCGGCGTTTGGCCATGGTGGCGGCAGATTTGATCGCCCATGCCGAGTCGCGCTTCGCGGCCCTCGACGGCAAGGCCATGGTAGTCTGCATGAGCCGTCGTATCTGTGTCGAACTCTACAAGCACATCGTGGCTCTGCGTCCCACCTGGCACAGCGACGATGACGAACAGGGGGCGGTCAAGGTCGTCATGACGGGGGTGCCCTCCAACCCGCCGGACTGGCAGCCGCACATCGGCAAGCGCCCCAAGGCCCGGCGCGAACTGCTGGCGAAGCGGGCCAAGGATCCCGACGATCCGCTGCGGCTGGTCATCGTGCGCGATATGTGGCTGACCGGTTTCGACGCGCCGTCCATGCACACCATGTACATTGACAAGCCGATGAAGGGGCACGGGTTGATGCAGGCCATCGCCCGCGTGAACCGGGTGTTCCGCGACAAGCCGGCTGGGCTGGTGGTGGACTACATCGGCATCGCCCAGAACCTGAAGGCCGCGCTGGGGCAATATTCCGGCGCCGATGGAGAGCAGACCGGCATCGACGAGGAAGAGGCCATCGCCGCGATGGTCGAGCGGTACGAGGTCGTCCGCGACATGTTCCGGCCGGGAATGGCCGATGGTTTCGACTATCGGCCGGCCCTGGCCGAGACGGCGACGCCCCAGCTTCGCCTGACGATCATGGCCGGCGCCATGGACTGGGTGCTTGCCATGCAGCAGGCGCTGGCCGCGGACAAGAAAACCGAGGAAGAGAAGAAGCGCGCTCATCGTCATTACGCCGATGCCGTTCTGATCTTGTCGAAGCTCCACGCCATGGCGGCGGCCAGCGAAGAGGCTCGGGACATCCGGGACGAGGTGGGCTTTTTCCAGGCGGTGCGCGCCGCCCTGATCAAGACCGGAGCCGGTGGTGGGCGCAGCGGGGCCGACCGCGAGTTGGCCATCCAGCAGCTTGTCAGCCGGGCCGTGGTCTCCACCGAGATTGTGGACATCATGGCCGCCATCGGGCTGAACCGGCCCGACATCTCGATCCTGTCCGATGAATTCCTGGCCGAAATGCGCGACCTGGAGAAAAAGAACCTGGCGGTGGAGGCGCTGCGCAAGCTGCTGAATGGCCAAGTCCATTCGATGGGAAAGCGCAACGTCGTCCAGGCGCGAGCCTTCTCCGAACGGTTGGAAGCGGCGATCACCCGCTATCACAACAACGCCGTGACCACGGTCGAGGTGTTGGAAGAGCTGATCGCGATGGCTCGGGAGATCGAGGCGAGCCGCCGGCAAGGCGAAGAAAGCGGATTGGGTGAGGACGAAATCGCCTTTTATACCGCCTTGGCGGATAACAAGAGTGCTCGCGACATGATGGGCGAGCCTGCTTTGCGTGTCATCGCCCATGAACTGGTGCAGGACATCCGCAAGAACCTTACCGTAGATTGGGCGCATCGTGAATCCGCCCGGGCTGACATCCGCCGTCGGGTGAAGCGTATCCTGCGGAAATATGGGTATCCGCCTGATTTGCAGGATATGGCGGTTCAGAATGTGCTTCAGCAGGCCGAGGCGCTGTCTGCTGAGTTGGTGTAGCTTCTGAAAGGAATTGGTAATCCTTTTGGGCAAACAATCCTAACTCCCTCGGTGCGATGCCGTCATGCCGGGGGCTTGCCCGGAGGTTTCCATGTCCAAGCCCGCGCCGCTGCTGCCGCTGTTCCTCTCCTACCAACAATTGGCCGGCTGCGCGGAGTGCGAGGCGGCGGACCGGTTGCGGGGCAGGTTGGAACAACAGCTGTCGGCCGGCGAGGTGGTTTCCGCCGACGATCTGTTCGCCAAGGCGCGCTATCTGCAGGATTGCGGGCGGATCGACCCCGGCCTGATTCCGATGGAGGCCCTGGACACGCTGGTCGCCGGGGTGGCCCGGCTGCTGGGGCCGGGACTGTCCCAGGTGGCAGCGTGAGGGCTGGACCATGGCCATCGCCTTTGCCCGGTGCGACAGCCGCCGGCGCCTCGACCTCGAAACCCTGGTGACGTGGGCGCTGCGCGACCAGCAGGCCGACCGCGTCCAGTCCGGCCTGTTCGACATCGAGGCTGCGGCGAACGATCATGGATGGGAACCGCAAGGGGTGAGCGGAGACGGTGTGGCCGAGCTGCTGCGCCGTCATGAGGTCGGTGACCGGGTGGACGGCGGCGGGCCGGTGCGCGGCATCGCCGTGACGGTTCATCCCGATGCCGAGGCGGTCGCCAACGCGGTGGGATGGCTGGCCCCGTGGCAGCGGCGTCTCGTCCGCTTCCATGGCCGCTCCGGCACCCGGCCGGACTGGTTGCCGCTGGTGCCGCCGATGGTCGCGGTGAAGCGGCCGAGCGAGGCGCGCGGCCGCTACCGACATGTCACAGCCGAGCGGTGGGAGTTCGTGCCGACCCGCTCGGAACTGGCCAAGCGCTATGTGCTTCGCGGGCAGTCGCTCTTCGACGCCCGCGGGCAGCGCCGGATCATCGAGGAAGAGCGCGGCTTTCACTTCCGTACCTTCGGCGATGGGCGCCGGCAGGTGCAGGTGAAGTGGTGCCCGCTGGAGCCGGCTCACAGCGATGCCGACATCGTCGAGGCCAACACCGACTATGCCGGCTGGCACGCCGGCATGACGGAACTGCTGGAGCGGATCGGCGGCTGGGGTTTGCGCGATCATGTGCTGACCGGCTTCACCGCCCCAGCGACGCCGTGGGAATATAATCCTTGACGGATGGTCAATTCCTTGACAGGGTGAGCGGGACGAATTGCGTTTGAAGGAAGGCCCGCCCGGCAGATGCCGCGGCTGGCCTTCTGCTGTCCGGGGGCTGGCCATGCGGACCGAATGGGACGGCGTGCTGTGCCTTCAACTCGGCCCGGTGGATCGTCATTTCGCCGTGCGCATCACCTACCAGGGCGGACCCTTCCGCGCCGACATCGAGGCCATCGAGATCCGGACCCGGCAGGGCTGGATCCGGGCGCCCTGGCTGATCGATCTGGTGGAGGAGTGCGCGCCTCTCTTCGACATGCTGCGCGACCATGCCGCCGGCCGGGTGGCCGACGCGCGGGCGGTCGCGCGGCTTTCCTGACAGGACAGCAGGATGGACGAGCTTATCCGCGAGGCGGTCGCCGCCGGCGCCGGCCTCACCCGTTACAGCGACCCGGTGGCGGTGTGCCCGTCGGACGGTGCGGTCGCGTTCTTCGGCCAGCAGGTCGCGGCAATGCTGCGCGAGCTGCCGGAAGACATGACCGTGGCCGAACTGCGCGACGCCATCGACGGATGAGCCTTCCCGTCCTTCCGGGCGATCCGGCCGGACAGGACGTCAGCGACGCCCGCCACGCCCCGGCGCTGCGGCTGGACCGCATCCAGGAGCATCTGCTGGACGCCTTCTATGCCGGGCGCTCGGCCAACACGGTGCGGGCCTACCGGCGGGATCATGAGGACTTCCGGACCTTCGTGGCCCGGCAGGATGGGCTGGCCGCCTTCGCCGCCACCGCCGAACAGGCGGTGCGGATGCTGCTGGCGGTGGAGCATGGGCAGGCCAACGCCCTGGCGCTGGGCTACCGCACCGACATGGTGCGGCGGCAGCTCCAGCCCGCCACCGTCAACCGCCGGCTGGCGGCGCTGCGGTCGGTGGTCAGGCTGGGCAACACGCTCGGCCTGGTCACCTGGTCCCTCGATGTGGAGAACGTCGACTCCGTGACCTACCGCGACACGCGGGGGCCGGGGCGGGACGGCGTGCGGGCGAT
>NZ_BADK01000987.1 GCF_000333595.1 Azospirillum sp. B506 | reverse complement strand
CGGCGAAGAAGTAAGAGACGGGCGGACGGCCGCCTCTTTCCTCTGCAAAGGGGAAGGGGGGCCGTCCGCATCTTCTCCCCCCTTTACGCCACCACCACTCCCCCACCACGGGAATTTCCTCCATGGCCACGACCCTCTCCCCCTTGGCTCCCGCCAGCTTCCCGACGTTGCCGCCCATCGCCGGCGTGCGCATCGCCACGGCGAACAGCGGCATCCGATACAAGGGCCGCGACGATCTGCTGCTGGCCGTGCTGGATCCCGGCACCAGCGTGGCGGGCGTGCTGACCCGGTCGCTGACCTGCTCTGCCCCGGTGATCTGGTGCCGCGACAGCCTGCCCAAGGGGTCGGCCCGCGCCGTGGTGGTGAATGCCGGCAACGCCAACGCCTTCACCGGCAAGGCGGGCGACGCCACCGTCCAGGCGACGGTCAGCGCCGCCGCCGAGTTGGCCGGCTGCGCGCCGGACGAGGTCTATATCGCGTCGACCGGCGTGATCGGCATCCCGCTGGCCGCCGACGCCATCGGCAAATGCCTGGCGCCGATGGCCCCGAGCCTTGCCGCCGATTCGGCGGCGTGGGAGAAGGCCGCCCGTGCCATCATGACCACCGACACCTTTCCGAAGGGCTCGGTGCGCACCGCCAGGATCGGCGGGACGACGGTGACCATCGCCGGCTTCGCCAAGGGCTCCGGCATGATCGCGCCGGACATGGCGACGATGCTGGGCTTCGTCTTCACCGACGCCGCCATCGCTTCGACCGCGCTGCAGGACATGCTGTCGGAATTCACCGAGCGCACCTTCAACGCCGTCACCGTCGACGGCGACACCTCGACCAGCGACACGCTCCTGCTGTTCGCCACCGGCAAGGCCGGCAACGCCCCGGTGTCGAGCGCCGATGCCGCCGAGCTGGCGGAGTTCCGCGCCGCGCTGGAGGATCTGCTGCTCGATCTGGCCTTGCAGGTGGTGCGCGACGGCGAAGGCGCGACCAAGTTCATCGCCATCACCGTGCGCGGCGCCGACAGCGACGCCGCCGCCAAGCGGATCGGCATGACGGTGGCGAACTCGCCGCTGGTCAAGACCGCCATCGCCGGCGAGGACGCCAACTGGGGCCGCATCGTCGCCGCCATCGGACGCGCCGGCGAGCGCGCCGACCGCGACCTGATCAGGATCACCGTCGGCGGCACCCTGATCTGCGCCGAAGGGATGGAGGTTCCCGGTTACGACGAGACGCCGGTCACCGCCCACATGAAGGGCAAGGAGGTCGACATCGACATCGACCTCGGCCTGGGCAAGGGGACGGCGAAGGTGTGGACCTGCGACCTGACGCACGGCTACATCGACATCAACGGCAGCTATCGGAGCTGACGGTTTGGTGGGCGGCGGAGCGGAGCCCTGGCCCGACAGCGTGGCGGCGCCACGGCTGCTGCTCCGCGCCTTCCGGCACGAGGATGTGGCGGATTTCGTGCCGCTGATCGGCGACTGGCAGGTCGCGCGCTGGCTCGCCCGGGTCCCGCATCCCTACACGGCTGCCGATGGCCACGAGTGGGTGGAACTGGCGGCGCGCGACCGTGCCGCTCACGCTGCTCTCGCCTTTCTGGCGGTGCGGACCGAAGACGGCGCCCCGCTCGGCGCCACCGGGTTGCACCTGGACCGCGACCGGCCTGGCAGTGCCGAGATCGGCTATTGGGTCGGCACCCCCTACCACCGCGCCGGCTATGGGTTGGAGATGGTGACTGCGATGCTGGATGTCGGTTTCAACCGGCTCGGCCTGTCGCGGATCTGGGCCGCCGCGGATCCCGATAACCTGCCGTCCCGGTCCTTGCTGCTCAAGGCCGGCTTTCGGCAGCGGGGCGAGCGCCGGTATGACTTCGCCGCCCGTGGGCGAAGCGTTCTGGCGCCGTATTTCGAAATCACCGCCGCCGAATGGCCGGCCCGCCGAGAGGGTTCCGCATGACCGCCTGTTTCGATCCCAGCTCCACCCCCGCGCCCGGTTCGCTGCCGGTGCTGCTGGTCGTCGCGGTGGCGCTCGTCGATGCCGACGGGCGCGTGCTGCTGGCGCAGCGCCCGCCCGGCAAGTCGTTGGCCGGCCTGTGGGAATTCCCCGGCGGCAAGGTCGATGCCGGGGAGACTCCCGAGGCCGCGCTGGTGCGCGAGCTGAAGGAGGAGTTGGGCATCGACACGGCGGCCAGCTGCCTCGCCCCCTTCACCTTCGCGTCCCACAGCTATGAGCGTTTCCATCTGCTGATGCCGCTCTATGTCTGCCGGGTGTGGGAAGGCGACGTGATGGCGCGGGAGGGGCAGAAACTCGCCTGGGTCTATCCGAACCGGATGGGCGATTACCCGATGCCGCCGGCCGACGTGCCGCTGGTGGCGATGCTGCGGGACCTGCTGTGACCCTGCGTTGAAAAATAGTCCAAACGGGACTATGGTGTATGGAGGTGGCCGGCGGGTGTCACCGCACCCGCCGGCACGCTCCCGGTGTTAGCGACGGATCAGGCGGATCTCGATCCGCCATCTCTTTTTATATTTTGGGGTGGCACTGGAGCACCAGGAAGAACGGCATCTTCTTCATGCCACCTTCCTCCTTCTGAAACGGCGGATGGACCACCCATCCGCCGTTTTCAGTTTACACGCGGACGATGAGCGGGCGTCATATTTTCACACCAATGTGTGGTGGCGCCGGTGCGCGTCCGACCTTTGTTCCCGGGCGCGTCCCTTTGCGGCTTTGCCCCGCGAGCGATCTGTGCCACATGATTGAGTCGTTGAGACGACAAGCCGGATCTCCGGCCCCACTTTCCTGAACCGCATCGGCGTGGATTCGTTGTTTTCCTACAGCAACCGGGGGGCATCGGACGATGCCTCCGGTCAACAGCCGGCCACGGCGCTCGACGCGCTGCGGACGGTGTTCGGCTACGACTCCTTCCGTGGCCAGCAGGCCGACATCATCGACCATGTGGTGCGCGGCGGCGACGCGCTGGTGCTGATGCCGACCGGCGGCGGCAAGTCGCTGTGCTACCAGATCCCGGCGCTGGTGCGCGACGGCGTCACGGTGGTGGTCTCGCCGCTGATCGCCCTGATGCGCGATCAGGTGACGGCGCTGCGGGAACTGGGCGTGCGCGCCGCCTTCCTCAACTCCTCCCTCGGCCCGGCCGAGGCGCGGGAGGTGGAGCGGGCGATGGTGCAGGGCGAGATCGACCTTGTCTATGTCGCCCCCGAACGGCTGGTGACGCCGCGTTTCCTCGATCTGCTCGACCGCACCCGGCTGGCGCTGTTCGCGCTGGACGAGGCGCATTGCGTGTCGCAATGGGGGCATGACTTCCGCCCCGAATATCTGCAGCTGTCGATCCTGCACGAACGCCACCCGATGGTGCCGCGCATCGCGCTGACCGCCACCGCCGACGTGCAGACCCGCGCCGAGATCAAGGACAAGCTGGGGCTGTCTGAGGCCCGCGTCTTCCTGTCCAGCTTCGACCGGCCCAACATCACCTACCGCGTGGTGCCGAAGAAGAGCGAGCGCCAGCAGATGCTGGCCTTCCTGCGCGACAACCATCCGGAAGACGCCGGCATCGTCTATTGCATGTCGCGCAACAAGGTGGAGGAGGTCGCGGCCTGGCTGAACCAACAGGGTCGCGAGGCTCTGCCCTATCATGCCGGGCTGCCGGCCGAGACGCGCGAGGCCAACCAGGACCGCTTCATCAAGAGCGAGGGTCTGGTGATGGTCGCCACCGTCGCCTTCGGCATGGGCATCGACAAGCCGAACGTCCGCTTCGTCTGCCACCTCGACCCGCCCAAGAGCCTGGAGGCCTATTACCAGGAGACCGGGCGCGCCGGCCGCGACGGGTTGCCCGCCAACGCCTGGATGGCCTACGGCATGGCCGATGTGGTGATGCTGCGCCAGATGCTGGAGCAGTCGGAGGCCGGCGACAGCCACCGCCGGGTGGAGCGCGGCAAGCTGGAGGCCCTGCTCGGCTTCTGCGAAACATCGGACTGCCGCCGTCAGGTGCTGCTGAACTATTTCAACGAGACGCTGCCGGAACCCTGCGGCAACTGCGACACCTGCCTGGACCCGGTCGAGACCTGGGACGGCACCATCGCCGCGCAGAAGGCGCTGTCCGCGGTCTATCGCACCGGCCAGCGCTATGGCGCCGGCCACCTGATCGACGTGCTGGTCGGCAACGCCACCGAAAAGGTGGTGCAGCAGAACCATGATCAACTGAAGACCTTCGGCGTCGGCAAGGATCTGACCAAGGTCGAATGGCAGTCGGTCTACCGCCAGCTGGTGGCGACCGGTCTGCTGACCGTCGATCTGGAAGGATATGGCGGCTTCCGCCTGACCGATGCCGGGGTGGCCGTCATCAAGGGCCAACGGGTGGTGAAGCTGCGCAAGGACCCGGTGCTGGAACGCCGCCGCGGTGTCCATGACGCGCTGCGCCGCCACACCGCGCGCGGCGGATCGGTCGGCGGCGGGGCGAGCGGGGAGGGCGGGTCGCGTTCCGGTGCCCGCGGGGCGCTGTCGGCGGCCGACGACGCGCTGTGGCATGCGCTGAAGGACTGCCGGACGGCGCTGGCGAAGGCGCAGAGCGTGCCGCCCTATGTGATCTTCCACGACAGCACGCTGCTGGAGATGGTGGCCCAGCGTCCCCGCGATCACGCCAGCTTCGCCCACCTGCCGGGAGTCGGCGGCCGCAAGCTGGAACGCTATGCCGACGCCTTCCTGGAGGTGATCCGGCAGCACGGGTGAGGGTGGGCATCCCCTGCTGTCTGCCCCTGCTGTCGTCGGGAGGCCGCCTGCGATCAGCGGCCGATCTGGGGGGGACGCAGTCGCCAGAGGCTGCCCACCGCGCAGGCGACGACCAGGATGCCGAACGGCACCGCCGGAGACACATAGAGGTAGTGGTAGTCGCTGCGCAGGGCGACGGCATTCAGGAACGACACCAGCATGATCCGGGTGGTGAAGGCTGCCGCCACCGCCAGCCAGAAGATCAGGAAGCCGTCGATCCGGCGCTGGCGCAGGACCGACCAGAGGGTGAAGAGGCCCAGCCAGATCAGCGAGATCGACACCAGCCAGGGGCCGGCGGCACGGTAAAGGCCGGTGATGGCGACATTGGCGGGGCTGCCGCCGATCGTCTCGGCGGGCGGCGGGACGGCTGCCGACTGGTCGATGGTGATGACGAGGTCTCCGGCCGTTCCGGCGAAGGGACCCGGTGGGGCCGAGAGCGGCAGGCGGACGGTCGTGCCATCCTGACGGATGGAAAGGGCGGCGGCGCTGTCGCCGGTCGCCCGGAACCGCAGCGCCGAGGCTCCGGCCGTCCCGAAAGCCGCCAGCACGTCGTCGCCGGACCCCAGCTCGATCCTGAGGGCCGTCGGCGCCTGGTCGGCCCCGATGCTCAGGGGGCCGTGGGGGCTGTAGGCCCAGCCGCTGACGCTGCGGAGATCCGCAGCTGCCGATCCGCTTTCCAGCGGCGTTGGCAGGCTGTGCGTCACACCGGCGAAATGGCGAACCGTCTCCTCGGTGCCGATGCTGGGCCGGGCGCCGACGGGACCCGACCGGAAACCCGACGCCTTCCAGAAGAAGTCATAGGCGGAGACCAGGGCATCCGTCAGCTGGTTGGGTTGCACCGGCGGCATGAAGGTGGAGCGGGCCGGCAGGCATGCGATGGCGCCCCGGTCGCAGGCGGCATCGATCTCCCCGGCGAGGCGGCGGTAAAAGGCATCCGCCGTGCCGGCATCGCGATAGAGACCGAGATCCGCCACCGCGTCCCGCAGGACCCACATGAATCCCGTGGTGTCGTAGGATCCGAAGCCCGGTGCCATGTAGGCCGCTCCCTTCGGTCCCTCCAGGAAGGGTTGCAGTTGGGCGGCCGCGGGGCTGACCGAATAGGCCGCCTGCCGGGCGTCGGGAGGAAAGGCGAGATAGCGCTTCCAGGGAGTCCGATAGGTGATCCGGCTGATGGCGCCATAGGCGTCGACGAACGGGCCTTGGCGGAAATCATTGTCGCGGAAGACGCCGTAATGGCTGTGGTTGAGCGTGCAGATGGTGAGGATGATCCCTCCGGCGACGGCGGTGGGAATCAAAAGGGGAAGCATCAGCCGAACCGAACCATCGCGCGACAGCAGCGTGCCGGTTCTCCGGATGGCGCGGCACCGCAGGACGCCCCAGTGGAGCAGCAGCAGGCCGACCGCCGGATACAGCCAGGGAGTCTCTTCCCTGGTCAGCCAATAGGCTGCCGCGGAGACGCCGAGACCCAGCAAGGCGAGGATGCGGTGGGACAGCGGGCGGTGAAACCTGGGATGGTCGGCAGGGCCGTCCACCGCATAGGCCAGTGCCGCACAGGAGAGGACCAGAAGGGAGATCGGGATGTAGATGTTTTCACGGATGACGCGGGAAAGGTCGGCTCCCCAGAAAATGGGCAGGAGGGCCAGGGCCATGAAGGTGGCGGTGGACAGCCACTTGCGGCCGGACAGGGTTCCGACCGCAAGCGACGACACGCCGCAGGCCAGCAGATACAGGAGATGTTCCGACAGCCGAAGAGGCAGACCGAGCCAGGACGAGGCACAGATGAAGGCGGGATAGCCGGCGCCTTTGGCAAGGGTCAGATTGTCGTATGGGCCAAGCCACTCGCCGCGGCAGAGGAAGTCTGCGAGCCGGATGAACAGCAGGTCGTCATAGGTGCTGGCGATGGCCTGAACCGGAACGGCCATCCTCAACCCGACGCTGAGGACTGCCACCACAACGATGATCGCTAAATGCATGAAACCGCTACCCGTCCGCTTGCTCCGGAGCCGATCGCATCCCGATGGATGCGCGCATCTATGCGGTGGTACAACCGGTAACATCAAGCGCTGTTTTCATCGCGGCCGGCCGGTCGCGAGGGCTCCGGACCCGAGTCATGGACCGTCGATTTTTCCGAAATTCACCGCTTGCATCCTGCGAAGCACATCGCTATGTTCCGCGCCACAACGACGCCGCAGTAGCTCAGGGGTAGAGCAACTGATTCGTAATCAGTAGGTCCGGGGTTCAAATCCCTGTTGCGGCACCAGTTTCTAAGGCCCTGAAAGCAAATAGCTTTCGGGGTCTTTTCATTTGCGGCGGATGCCGCGTTTTCCCACCTGCAAAATCTGCAATTTCCCACTTGCCCGTTTTCGTCGTTCCAGCGGCGTTCTGGGATGTTCTGCTCAGGGTTGCGCTTTTCTTCCCTTATGGCGCTTCCGCTGTGCGGCTGCCGCCATGCGATCATCGGGCCGGACATAGACGGCGACCACGCCACGGGACCGGTGCCCCGTCACCGCGCGGATCTCGTCATCGGTGGCGCCGGCTGCGCCCAGCTCGGTGGCGGCGGTGCGGCGCAGATCGCGGAATTGAAGCTCCGGCGGCAGTTGGGCGAGCGCACGGATCCGGGCGAACTCATGGCCGAAGTGGAATTTCTGGTATGGCCGGCCTGTCGCCTCGCTGACGATCACCTGCACGGCGTCGCGCTTCACCTTCCCCAGCAGCACCTGCATGGCCGGCGTCACCGGCACGCGCAGGGCATGCTTGGTCTTGCCCTGCACCAGGCTGAACGCCGCGCCGTCATAGTCCGACCATTTCAGCGCCAGGATGTCGCCCTGCCGCTGGCCGATGTCGAGCGCCAACCGAACCGCGAGCGCCAGTGACTCCCGGCCGGCCTCGATGGCGGCGGCGCAGAAGGTCTCGACCTGATCCGGTGTCCATAGCTGCGTCCGGGCCTGCGTGCCGATCAGCCGCATTCCATCTGCCGGCGACACGTCGATCATGCCGCGGTCGCAGGCATGGCCCAGCACGATCCGCCAGACCCGCATCACCGCGTTGGCGGTGGCGAGGCCGGATTTCTTCTGCACCGCCTCATAGCCCGTCACCAGCCACGCCCTGGTGATGCTGGCCACCAGCTTGTTGCCGGCCACCTTTTCGATCCGGTTCAGCAGGAGCCGGTATTCGTGCTTGGTCTTCGGCGCGAGCTTGGCGTACTGCGGGGAGGCCTGATACTTCGCGATGAGGTCGGCCACGCTGTTCGGCAGGATCGCGGGCTGGAGGCCGGTGCGGCGGACCCGCTCGGCCTCGACCTCTGCGTTTAACTCGCGGGCGCGGGCAATCGCCTTGTCCGTGTCATCGCCCAGCGCTTCGTCGCTGAAGCCCAGCGCCTTGACGGCCGGGGTGGTGCGCCAATACCAGCGCCCAGCCACCCGCTTCATGCGCAGGACCGTCAACTCCACCTTGCCCATTCGTCAGCGCCCGCCGTGCCTGTCGTGGATGAGTGTTGCACAAGCCCGCTGCGTTCGTCCTGCCGTCTGTCCAACAGCAGCCGGTCCCACAGCAGGCGGGCAGTGCGCCGGCCTGCACCGCCGCGGCGTTCAGGCTCTGGCCAGCGGCCTTCCTCGACTTCCTTGGCGAACTGGCCGGGCGACACGCCGACATAGCGCGCCGCCT
>NZ_BADK01000988.1 GCF_000333595.1 Azospirillum sp. B506 | reverse complement strand
ATGGTGCCGGCATCGACATTGCGCTCCAGCATCGGCACCTGGAGGACGCGCCCGGTCGAGGGGAGATCGGCAGGAAGGGGCTGTAGGTCGCTTGACGCTCGGCGCCGAGGGTGGGCAGCATCACCGCCATCACCTCGTCGTAATGGCGCAGGATGCCGAGCAGCGCCTCGTCGAAGCGGCCGGACTTGTACCAGTCGGTGGAGGACTGGAACTCGTATTCGAAGCCGAAGCTGTCGAGGAAGGCGCGCAGCCGGGCGTTGTTGTGGGCGCCGAAGCTGTCATGGGTGCCGAAGGGATCGGGCACCTGGGTCAGCGGCTTGCCCAGGTTGGCCGCCACCATCTCCTTGTTGGGGATGTTGTCGGGGACCTTGCGCAGCCCGTCCATGTCGTCCGAGAAGCAGAACAGCTTGGTCGGAATGTCGCTCATGGTCTGGAAGGCGTGGCGCACCATGCTGGTGCGCGCCACCTCGCCGAAGGTGCCGAGATGCGGCAGGCCCGACGGACCATAGCCGGTCTCGAACAGGACATAGCCTTTGGCGGGCGGCGCTTTCGCAAAGCGCGCGACCAGTTTGCGCGCCTCCTCGAACGGCCATGCCTTCGCCTGCAACGCCAGATCCCGTTCGCCGGTCATCGTCGGACCCTTTCGAAACCACAAAGAGAAAGTTGGGAATGAGGGCAAAGACCCTAGGGCCGGCCGGGCGTGGCGTCAACCATGGGCGTCCGCCGCGATGCCCGGCGGGGTGGGTGTTCCGGGCCACTTGCGGCACCCGGCCGGCCGGTCCATCCTGCGCGGCCCGCGGGACTGGCCTTGCGGGAGTCGGTGGGGTTGCGGGCGATGAGCTGGCTGTATCTGGTGGTGGCGATCCTGTTCGAGGTCGTCGGCACCTCGGCGATGAAGATGTCGGACGGGATGACGCGGCTCGGCCCGGCGGCGGTCGTGGTGGTGTGCTACGGCATCGCCTTCCTGCTGCTGGCCAAGGCCTTGCGCAGCATGGAGGTCGGCATCGCCTATGCCATCTGGTCGGCGACGGGCACGGCGGCCATCGCCGCCATCGGCGTCTTCGTGTTCGGAGAGTCCCTGACGGTGATGAAGGTGGTCGGCATCCTCCTGATCGTCGCCGGGGTGATCAGCCTGCACATGGCGAATGGGGCGGCCTAAACCCCGACCCTGAACGGGTTCACCTGGCGGGCGGCGCGTTCCACCGCGTCCGCCGGGCCGGGGCGGCCGAGATAATAGCCCTGGGCGACGTCGCAGTTCAGGGCGCGCAGGGCCTCCAGCGTTTCGGCATCCTCGACGCCCTCGGCGACGGCGGTCAGGTTCAGGCTGTGGGCCATCTGGATGACGGCGGCGGTGATCTTGGCGCTGTCGTGGTTGCTGGTGAGGTCGGCGACGAAACCGCGGTCGATCTTCAGCTTGTCCACCGCCAGACGGCCGATGTAGGACAGGTTGGAATAGCCGGTGCCGAAATCGTCGATCGACACCTGCACCCCCATCGCCTTCAGGCGGCGCAGATTGTCCATCACCACGTCGGTGTTCTGGATCAGCATCGATTCGGTCAGCTCCAGCTCCAGCAGCAGCGGGTCCAGGCCGCTGTCGGCCAGCGCTCCCGTTACCGTGCGGACCAGGTCGCCGCGCTGAAGCTGCAGGGCCGACAGGTTGACCGCCACCGACAGCGACAGGCCGCGATCCTGCCACGCCGCCGCCTGCCGGCAGGCCTCCGCCAGGACCCAGGCGCCGATCGGCACGATCAGCCCGCTGTCCTCGGCGATGGGGATGAAGTCGCCGGGCGGGACCATGCCCTTGTCCGGGTGGTTCCAGCGCAGCAGCGCCTCCGCACCGGTCACGGCGCCGGTCTCCAGGCTGACCTGCGGCTGGTAATGGATCAGGAATTCCCCCCGTTCCAGCGCACGGCGCAGGCCGCTGCGGGTGGACAGGTGGGCCACCGCCTCGGCGTTCATCGCCTCGGCGTAGAAGCGGTGGGTGTCGCGCCCGGCCGCCTTGGCATGGTGGAGCGCCGTGTCGGCGTTCTTCAGCAGGGTGGCGAAATCCTTGCCGTCGGCAGGGGCCAGTGCCGCGCCCGACGACAGGGTGACGGTCAGCTCCTGCCCGGCGGCCTGGAAGGGCTCGGCCATCGCCTCGTGCAGGGAGGCGACGGTCTCCACCACCGCGTCGATGTCTGGCCGGCCGGCCAGCAGCAGGATGAACTCGTCGCCGCCGCCGCGGCTGACCGTGTCGGTGTCGCGCACCGCCGTCTTCAGCCGCTCCGCCACCGCGCGCAGCAGGGCATCGCCGACGGCGTGGCCGAGGCTGTCGTTCACCGTCTTGAAACGGTCCAGCCCGCAGGCGACCAGCGCCACCAGCCGGCCGTGACGCTCCGCCCGTGCCAGCGCCTGATCGGTGCGGTCCTGCAGCAGGACGCGGTTGGGCAGCAGGGTCAGCGTGTCGTGGCGCGACAGAAACTCCATGCGCTCCTGCGCCGCCTTGCGCTCGGTGATGTCGCGGATGAGGACCATCACCCGGCGGTCGTTGCCGTCGATGACGGCCCGCCGCATGCTGACCTCCGTCCAGAACAGCGACCCGTCCAACCGCCGGGCATGCCATTCGATCAGCTGCGGCTCCCCGCCGGCCGCCTTGAAGCGCCACTCCGCAGCCGTCTCCGCCGTGTAGGGCGGCTCGCCGGAGCTGAGCGTGTCGATGTCGATGTCCGACAGCGGCACCTCGCCCACCCGGTACATCTCCCTCATCCGGCGGTTCACGTCCAGGATCGCGCCGCTGTCCAGATCATGGATGACGATGGCGTCATTGACGCTGTCGAAGATGGTGCGGACGCGCTCTTCGCTGGCGGTCAAGGCCGCGACCGCGGCGCGCAGGCTCTCGGTCTTGCTTTCGACCTGCCGGCGCAGCAGCAGGCCCCAGACCAGCACGCCGATGCCGAGCACGACCAGGCCGGCCAGCAGCTTGATCAGCAGGTCCATCAGCTGGGGGCTGACCATGCCGGTGAGGCGTCGGCCGACCCAGCGTTCCTCGATCGCCCTGCGCTCTTCCGGGGTGATGCGGGCGAAGCCGTCGGCGATCAGGCGGAACAGGGCGGCATCGCCCTTGCGCACCGCCCAGTGCAGCTCGCCGGTGTAGAGCGGTTCGGTGTATCGGAAACGCCCCTGCACGCCGCGCTTGGTCATGTAATAGCGGGCCGACGGGTCGTCCATGCAGAAGACCCGGGTTTCCTGGCGGGCCGCGGCGTCGACCATCACCTCGAAGCCGGGATAGCGCTGGAAGGCGGTGATGCCGTGGTCGGCCAGCCATTCAATGCAGAAATCGCTGTCCTTCACCCCGACCGTGAAGGCGCGCAGCGACTCCACCCCGGTGATGCCGCTGAGGTCGGCGCTGAACCAGATCGGCACGTCGACGCGGGCATAGGGCTTGGAGAAGTCGTAGAGCAGGTCGCGGGCGCTGTTGCGGAAGATGGTCTCGATGACGTCGGCGTCGCCCCTGTCCATGGCCTGCCGGGCCAACCCCCAGTCCAACGGCATCATCCGCACCGGAATGCCGGTCTTCTGCGACCACAGCGCCCACAGATCCTTCACGATGCCGGCATGGCCGCCGTCCGGGGTGTGGAAGCTGTAGGGTGGGTAATTGTTGTCCAGTGTCACCCGGATCTCGGCCGGGCGGGTTCCGCCATCCGGAACCGCGGCCGGCACCGGCGTGTTGATCGCCGCCGCCGGGGCATTCGCCAGGAGCGACAGCAGCAGGATTGCCAGCACCCGCGCCACCGCGGCCCGCGCGGTCCGGATCATGGAGGCGCCCCGGAGTGGACGGTCGGCGGACGGAGCGTGGCGGACATGGACATGGCCCTTGCCGAGGTCATGGACAGCGCGGGCGCGTGAGGCCGTCACGCCGCCATCGCCAACTTACTTAAGAGGGTAACCCTTTCGATGTGCAGCGGCAACGAAGGGTTCTTCCGGGCTTGTGACAAGCTCCCGCGTCGACGGCGGGCACCGCCGTCGCGGGGGCCTCAGGGGGTGCGGTCCGCGGGTGGGGAGGTGGGGCGGGATCCGGCCTGGGCGCGCAGGGCGTCGCGGATCTCCTCCAGAAGCTGCTCCTGCCGCGGCGGGGTCTTCGGGGTCTCCTTGTGCAGGATGTGCAGCCGGTTGACCTGCCGGACGATCAGGAACAGGGCGCCGGAGACGATCAGGAAATTGATGCAGGCGTTGATGAAGCGGCCGTAGTTGATCGTGGCCGCACCCGCCTTTTCGGCGGCCTGCAACGAATCGTAATGGCCGCCGGACAGGCTGAAGAAATAGTTGGAGAAGTCGATGCCGCCCATGACCCAGCCGATGGGCGGCATCAGGATGTCCTTGACCAGGGAATTGACGATTCCCGTAAAGGCGGCACCGATGATGATGCCGACCGCCAGCTCGACGACATTGCCGCGGCTGATGAACTTCTTGAACTCTTCGAACATGGCGTCCCGTTTCTCCGTGGTCACGGAAGGGAAACGGGGCGGGGCGGAGATGGTTTCATGGACGGTGGGGCGCCGGCAGCCCCCCACCGGACAGCCCCTTACGCCATGCGGCCGTGGCAGTGCTTGAACTTCTTGCCGGAGCCGCAGGGGCAGGCGGCGTTGCGCGGGGTGTTCTCCATCACCTCGGGCGGCAGCGGCTGGTCTTCCGGCGTGCCCACGAGCGAGGATGCGAGCGCGGAGGCGCGGACCATGCCGTCCGGCAGCGCCTCGCCACCCTCGGCCATCGCCAGCGCCGGGTCCATGCGGCCCTCGTGCATCTCCTGCATCTGGCGGGCGAACAGTTCCTCCTGCGACGGCGCCATGCGGATTTCGACATGCATCAGGATGGTGGTGACCTGCTCGCGCAGCGCCATCAGCATGCTGTCGAACAACTCGAAGGCCTCGCGCTTGTACTCGTTCAGCGGATCCTTCTGGGCATAGGCGCGCAGGTTGATGCCCTGGCGCAGATGGTCGAGCTGGAGGAGATGGTCCTTCCATTCCTGGTCCAGGATCTGGAGCAGGATGCTCTTCTCGACATGCCGCATCGTCTCGGCGCCGTAGGCCTCCTCCTTCTCCGCATATTTGCGGTCGGCGGCCTCGCGCACGCGCTCCTCGATCTCCGGCTCGGCGATGCCCTCTTCCTTGGCCCAGTCATGGACCGGCAGATCCATGCCCAGCACGCGGTTGACCGCCTCGTGCAGGCCGTCGATGTCCCACTGCTCGGAGTAGCTGTTGGCGGGAATCGCGGTCGACACCATGTTGGCGATGATCTGGTGGCGCATCTCGCGGATTTCCTCCGCGATGTCCTCGCTCTCCATCACCTCGTGGCGCTGCTCGTAGACGACCTTGCGCTGGTCGTTCATCACGTTGTCGAACTTCAGCAGGTTCTTGCGGACCTCGAAATGGTGCGCCTCGACCTTCTGCTGCGCCTTCTCCAACGCCTTGTTGATCCAGGGATGGATGATCGCCTCGCCCTCCTTCAGGCCGAGGCGCTGGAGCATGCTGTCCATCCGGTCCGACCCGAAGATGCGCATCAAATCGTCTTCCAGCGACAGGAAGAATTTGGATGTGCCGGGGTCGCCCTGGCGGCCGGAGCGGCCGCGCAGCTGGTTGTCGATGCGGCGGCTCTCATGCCGCTCGGTGCCGACGACGTAGAGGCCGCCGGCCTCCTTCACCTTCTCGCGCGCTTCGGCGATCTCGTCCTCGATCTGCTTGATGCGGGCCTCGCGCTCCGGCCCTTCCGGCACGCCGGCCAGCTCGACCTCGATCCGCATCTGGAGATTGCCGCCGAGCTGGATGTCGGTGCCGCGGCCGGCCATGTTGGTGGCGACCGTCACCGCCCCGGCGCGGCCGGCCTGGGCGACGATGTAGGCTTCCTGCTCGTGGTGGCGGGCGTTCAGGACATTGTGCGGGATGCCGCGTTTGGTCAGCAGCTCCGACAGCAGTTCCGACTTCTCGATCGAGGTGGTGCCGACCAGGACCGGCTGGCCGCGCTTGCGCGCGTCCTCGATCAGGTCGGTCATCGCATGGTACTTCTCGGTCGCGGTGCGATAGACCTCGTCGTCATGGTCGATGCGCTTGACCGGGACGTTGGTCGGCATGTCGACCACTTCCAGCCCGTAGATTTCGCCGAACTCCGCCGCTTCGGTCAGGGCGGTGCCGGTCATGCCGGCCAGCTTCGGGTAGATGCGGAAGTAGTTCTGGAAGGTGATGGAGGCCAGCGTCTGGTTCTCGCGCTGGATCGTCACCTTCTCCTTGGCTTCCAGCGCCTGGTGCAGGCCTTCGGAGAAGCGGCGGCCGTCCATCATGCGGCCGGTGAACTCGTCGATGATGACGACCTTGTCGTCCTTGACGATGTAGTCCTTGTCGCGCTGGAACAGCATGTGGGCGCGCAGCGCCTGCTGCGAATGGTGGACCAGCGCCACATTCTGGATGTCGTAGAGACCGCCCGACTTCAGCAGCCCGGCCTGAGCCAACAGTTGCTCCATATGCTCCTGGCCGGCTTCGGTGAAGCTGACGGAGCGGTGCTTCTCGTCCTTCTCGTAATCCTCGGGAACCAGCATCGGGATCAGCCGGTCGACCTGGACATACATCTCCGACGAATCGGTGGAGGGGCCGGAGATGATCAGCGGCGTGCGCGCCTCGTCGATCAGGATCGAGTCGACCTCGTCGACGATGGCGAAGTTGAAGGGCCGCTGGACCAGCTCCTCCAGCCGGAACTTCATGTTGTCGCGCAGATAGTCGAAGCCGAACTCGTTGTTCGTGCCGTAGGTGATGTCGGCGGCATAGGCGGCGCGGCGCTCGTCGTCGTCCAGCCCATGGACGATGCAGCCGGTGGACAGCCCGAGGAAGCCGTAGACCCGCGCCATCCAGCCGCTGTCGCGCGAGGCGAGGTAGTCGTTCACGGTGACGACGTGGACGCCCTTGCCTTCCAGCGCGTTGAGATAGACGGCCAGCGTGGCGACCAGCGTCTTGCCTTCGCCGGTGCGCATCTCGGCGATCTTGCCGCTGTGCAGCACCATGCCGCCCATCAGCTGCACGTCGAAATGGCGCTGGCCCAGCACGCGCTTGGCCGCCTCGCGCACGGTGGCGAATGCGTCGGGCAGGATGTCGTCCAGCGTCTCGCCCTTGGCCAGCCGCTCGCGCAGCCAGTCGGTGCGACCCTTCAGCTGGTCGTCCGACAGCGCGGCGACCGACGGCTCCAGCGCGTTGATCTGAGCGACGGTCTTGTGCAGCGCCTTGACCGCGCGCGTGTTGGCGGTGCCGAAAATCTTGCGGGCGAGAGCGCCGAACATGAAAACCTCGGGAGTAAAGCGGAATGTGGGCCAGCCTATCGACGGGTCTCACATAGGACTATGGCAAGGCGCTGTCAACGAGACCGGGCCGGCGGGGGTCCCGTTGCGGCATTTGCGCAGGCGGTTGGGCGGCGGCAGGGCCTGGGGCAAGGTGGTGCGCGCCATGACCGTTTGATGAATTCGCGTCCAGAAAGCGCCGCGGCGGTTGGCCGGTGCCGGCCGGGGCTGGTATCCCCATCGCAGGCGCATGAGCTACAGGGCGGTTGCCACGTTAACAGAGCAATGGGGGCCTTGCCCCGCGTGGCTCAGCCATGCTTAATCCCCTGCGGAATCGGGCGCGGAGCGGCGGATGGCTCCGATGCCGCAGACCATGCGAAACGGGCGCCGGCCCATCGGCCGCCCATGTGTTGCGAAGCATCCGCCGGAAGGAAACAGACACGCCATGGTTCAACGAGTGTTCCGCACCGCGCTCCTGTCGGTTGCCGCCTGCGGCATCGCGCTGGCCGCCCATGCCCAGACGCCGGCCCCCGCCACCCCGGCGCCGGCCGCTCCGGCTCCGGCCGCCGCCGCTGCTCCGGCCGCCCCGGCCGATCCGGTGGTCGCCCGCGTCAACGGCGAGGAGCTGCACAAGTCGGACGTCACCCGCATGGTCTCGCAGCTGCCGCCCCAGGTGCAGCAGATGCCGCTTGAGATGATCTATCCGGCGGTGATCGACCAGCTGGTCAGCGGCAAGCTGGTCTCCTCGGCCGGCTACAAGGCCGGTCTGGCCGATTCGGCCGAGGTGAAGGACGAGATCAAGCGCGCCGAGGAGCGCGCGGTCCAGCGCGCCTACATCCAGAAGGAAATCAAGGCCCGCGTCACGCCCGAGGCGCTGAACAAGGCCTATCAGGATTACCTGAAGGAGAACCCGGCGCAGGAGGAGGTCAAGGCCGCCCACATCCTGGTCGAGAAGGAAGACGAGGCCAAGGCCATCATCGCCCAGCTGAAGAAGGGCGGCGATTTCGCCAAGCTGGCCAAGGAGAAGTCCAAGGACGCCGCCGCGGCGGCCCAGGGCGGCGACCTCGGCTACTTCACCAAGGACGCGATGGTCGAGCCCTTCGCCAACGCCGCCTTCGCGATGAAGCCGGGCGAGATCAGCAAGGAGCCGGTCAAGACCCAGTTCGGCTATCACATCATCAAGGTCGAGGACAAGCGGACCCAGCCGCAGCCGACGCTCGACGAGGTGAAGCCGCAGCTGGAACAGACGCTGTCGAAGGACATCGTCACCGCCCTGGTC
>NZ_BADK01000989.1 GCF_000333595.1 Azospirillum sp. B506 | reverse complement strand
CTATGTGACCATGGTCTACGGCCCGATCGCCGCCATGCTGGTTGAGATGTTCCCGACCCGCATCCGCTACACCTCGATGTCGCTGCCCTACCACATCGGCAACGGCTGGTTCGGCGGCTTCCTGCCGACGACCTCCTTCGCCATCGTGGCGGCCACCGGCGACATCTATTCCGGCCTCTGGTATCCGATAGTCATCGCCGCGGCGACCCTGGTGATCGGCCTGCTGTTCGTCCGCGAGACCAAGGACGTGGACATCTACCAGCACGATTGAGCATGGCTGTGATGGGCGGAGAAAATCTCCGCCCATCACAGCATCCAGAGCACGACCTAAATCGCCTGCACCCTCACCCCCAAACAGCTGAGGTCAGCAATCGTCGTTTGCTCAGGCCCTCGTTGCGTCCGGCGGCTCAACTGCGACAGGGGCGGCGTCCGGAACAGGCTCACTGGCGATGGCGGTCCCGGGCGGCTCAGCCGCAGCAGGGACGGCATCCGCAACAGCCGGAATCACGCTTAGAATGTCAACGGCCACAACCTCGGCCGGCCCAGAAAAAGCACCCGGTACTGAAGCGTTAAGCGCTTCTTTGAAGGTGTCCGGCGCGATCAAATTCAACAGTGAGGAACGGCAGCTGTCAAAGTACTTATACCGAAAATCGTTGTCGGACCTATTCTTGAACCAATCATATTTCAACTTATGGGAAGGGGTGCTCAGGTTTATATTTTTAGGAATTCTTGCATTCTTATTAAAAACTACCCCACATCCATAGTCGCTATCCACAGTGCAGTAACCTGCGATATCTGACGACCACGCAAACTCCAAGTACACTTGGTAGGTTACACCACACCAAGCTCCTTCTTGGAATTCCGAACTGACGATCCCTGCATCGGGTGGAGAGCAGTCGTGGATCACCATAACGCCGTGGGGTGCCAGTAAGTTGAAAGCGCCAAACATATCAATTGCACCACAGTCATAATTGTGGTACGGGTCGACAAATATCAAATCATAATAATCTTCTTTCTTTATAAATTTATTGATAACGTCGAGTAATTCAGAAGAATTATCGATTTGAGTGCGGAAATCTATTGGCAATCCATCATCGAAATTTTTCGGGCAGCGATACATTAGACGATGACATGTTTCCAGATTGCCTCTATCGATTTTGCTATAAAACAGTCCTGTTGTTGGGGTGCATATCTCCAAATATTTCCGCAGGCCGTAGGTTTTTGCCAGGGAATTGATAATGTCTGTTTTTTCCATGTCGATCTCTGGCAAAAATCTTGTTCTGGATATCGCGTCGAGGCCGTTAGATTGAATGTTCAATGACGGACTCTCGGAAACTGCAGACTGCTCATCGAAATGAGCAGCAGGTCTCCAACGGAAGCTATACGATGCTGTGAGCCAGCTTGACAATAGCTTCAGTGGCAGACTTGTTGAAGTATCAAGCTTGCCATGGCGAACTGTATCATCCCGCCGGATCGACGTTTCATCCGGACCATCCATCCAGAGGTCCGCTCGACCATCCACCCCCATGGCACGACCTTGGCCCCCGTCCCGATATCGATTCGCCAAACCACATCGACCGAGAAGTCAAGGAGGACAGCTTTGTCCATCAGCATATTACGATCATAGGCATCGTCGACGAAAAGGTGCTTCATCCACGACGCAACGCTTGCGCATCACCTTCCGGACCATCTGGGCTGCGGCCGTGTTGGAAATGTCGGCAGTGGTCAGGTTCACCATCGGCCGGCGCGCGCACGGTTGATTGCCGACGCCACGTCGTGGATCGTCCGGAAACGCAAACGCCGCAGGCGATGCCAGCTCCAGCAATACACCGTCTTTCCCGATGGGAAGTCCTTTGGAAAAAGTCGCGAGACGGAGCCCGTTCGGGCCAAGTGGCGCAGGACGTTCAATATTTTCTGAATTCTCTACAATTCTGTGGCGGCCGATGAGGGTTCTCCACGGCATCCGCAACGCTATCATAAATATCCAATATGGGACATTTTTATATAATATCTTCTGAAATTTCTTTTCAACTTCTGCCATACCGCCAACGCGGATAACGGAAATCCGCCAATTACAGAACATAGACTTATTGTCGTCTCGGATGGCTTTTGGTCTCTGCCTGAGCGGTTTTGAAACCAAGCCGCGAGAATCAATCAAAGGGAAATGTTCCTGGAATCTATACCTTCATAACGGGCGAAACGTCCGAGCGGACGACGCACTGCCCCCCCAAGACCTCGCGATTCCAGCTGATCGGCTTTGTTGCATCTGGGCAAACAGCAAGTCTGTCGACGTGGGACTGCCGTTGGAGTGCGCGATTCACCATGCGTTTCCCTCCGCCCGTTTGCGTAATTTGTGATAAACTTCACAGCCCTAGGGAGAAGAAGTCAAAAACCGGAGGCGCAAAGCCCCATGGAAAGCTGGTTCATCCTGGCCGCGTCGCTGGCCTATCTGCTGTCGCTGTTCGCCATCGCATGGTACGGCGACCGGACCGGCTCCCATGGCAACGACCGGCGCACGCCCTGGCTCTATGCGCTGAGTTTTGGCGTCTATTGCACCTCCTGGACCTTCTATGGCGCTGTCGGACGGGCGGCAACCGGCGGTTTCTACTTCCTGCCGATCTATATCGGGCCGATCCTGATGATCGGATTGGGCTGGCCGGTACTGGCCCGCATCGTCCGGGTGGCGAAGTCGGAGAACGTCGTCTCCATCTCCGACTTCCTGTCGGCGCGCTATGGCAAGAGCCGGAGCCTGGCGGCCCTCGTCACCATCGCCGCAGTGATCGGACTGCTGCCCTACATCGCCCTGCAATTGAAGGCGATCAGCGTCAGCTTCGAGATTCTGGCCGGGGCGTCGCTCGGCACCGACCTCAGCCAGATGCCGGGGGGGACGGCCCTGATGGCGGCGCTGCTGATGGCGGCCTTCGCCATTCTGTTCGGCGTGCGCAGCGTGTCCGCCAACGAACACCATCGCGGCCTGATGATGGCCATCGCCGCGGAATCGGTGGTGAAGCTGGCGGCGGCGCTCGGGGTTGGCGGAGCCATCGCCTTTTCCGTCTTCGGCGACCCGGCAACCTTCGTCGACGCCGCCGTGCGCCATCCGGGGTTCCTGCAACTGATCCGGCTGGACACCATCGGCACCGACTGGTGGGTGGCCTGCCTGCTGTCGGGGCTGGCGATCCTCTGCCTGCCACGCCAGTTCCATGTCGCCGTCGTGGAGAATACCCATGGCGGCGACGTACGGTCGTCGGCGAAGCTGTTCCCTGCCTATCTGGTCGCCATCAACATCTTCGTGCTGCCGGTGGCACTGGCAGGCCTGATGCTGTTTCCCGACGGCACGACGAACGCCGACACCTTCATGGTGTCGATCCCCTTGAGCCAGGGCTGGCCATGGCTGGCGCTCGCCGCCTTCATCGGCGGGCTGTCGGCCGCCACCAGCATGATCCTGGTCGAAATGGTGGCGCTCAGCACCATGATCTGCAACGACATCGCCGTCCCGCTGTTGATGGCGCTGCGGCCAGACGACCGGCGGCTGCGCGACGATCCGGCGGGGATCCTGCTGCTGGTGCGTCGGTCGGCGGTGATCGTGCTGGTTCTGCTGTCCTATGGCTGCTACCGGCTGATCGGCCCGGCCTTTCCGCTGGCGACCATCGGGATGATGAGCTTCACCGCGGTGGCGCAGTTCGCCCCCGCCCTGCTCGGCGGCCTGATCTGGAGCCGGGCCAGCCGCAGCGGTGCCTTCGCCGGCATCTGCGCCGGGTTCCTCGGCTGGGCCTACACCATGCTGCTGCCGTCCTTCGCCGATGCCGGATGGCTGGCCTCCAGCGCCCTGCGCGAGGGGCCGTTCGGCCTCACCGGCCTCAGCCCGGTGGCGCTGGCCGGCATCGCCGGGATCGACCCGCTGACCAACGCCGCGCTGTGGAGCCTGGGGCCGAACATGCTGCTGTTCGTCCTGGTCTCGCTGCTCACCCGGCCGTCGACGCTGGAGCGCCAGCAGGCTGCCCGCTTCATCAGTCTGCGGCGGGCATCCGACGGCGATCCGCACGGGCCGCGCGGCGCCACCCTGGCCGACCTGCATGATCTGGCCCTGCGCTATGTCGGGCAGTCGCGCGCCGATGCTGCTTTCCGCCGCTTCACCGGCGTGGCCGACGGCGACCTGCGCACCGCTCTGCTGATGCGCACCGACGGCGAGGCGATCCAGCTGACCGAACGGCTGCTGGCCGGTGCCGTCGGGTCGGCGTCTGCCCGCGTCGTGGTGGCGGGACTGCTGTCCGACCGCCGGCTGTCGCGCACCGACGCACGGTCGATCATCGACGAGGCCTCGCGCGCCATCCTGAAGCAGCATGAGCTTCTGCGCGCCACCGTCGAGAATGTGCCCCAGGGCATCGCGGTGTTCGACGAGGACTGGCGCGTCGCCACCTGGAACAACCAGTTCCTGGTGCTGCTGGACCTGCCGGACGGCTTCGTCCAGGTCGGCACCTCGTTGCAGGACATCGTCGGGCTGATCGCGCGCCGTGGCGAATATGGCCGCAACGGCGAGATCGAGACTTTGCTGGAGCGCCGGTCCGACCCGCGCCGCCAGAACAAGCCCGACGTGTACGAGCGGGTGCGCCCGGACGGCACGGTGCTTGAGATCGCCACCAATCCCATGCCGGGCGGCGGCTTCGTCGCCGTCTACACCGACGTGACCGAACGTCACCGCGCCGCCGCCGCCTTGCGCGAGGCCAACGAGACGCTGGAGCGCCGCATCGAGGAGCGCACCCACGCCCTGTCCGAAGCGAAGGCGGAGGCCGAGCGCGCCAACCGCGGCAAGACCCGCTTCCTGGCGGCGGCAAGCCACGATTTGCTGCAGCCGCTGCACGCTGCCCGGCTGTTCCTGTCTGCCCTGGGCGAACGCAACGGCGACAGCGCCATCCGCCAGATCGACACCTCCCTGCGGTCGGTGGAAACCATCCTGGGCGATCTGCTGGACGTGTCGAAGATCGACAGCGGCGTGGTGAGGCCGAACCCGGTGCCGATGCGGATCGAGGAACTGTTGAAGCCGCTGGGCGAGGAGTTCACCGTTCTGGCCAGCCGCCATGGGCTGGCGCTGCGGGTGGTCGATTGCTCCGCCACCGTCCGCAGCGACCCGACGCTGCTGCGGCGCATCCTGCAGAATTATCTGGCGAATGCCGTGCGCTACACCCGCACCGGCCGCATCCTGCTGGGCTGCCGTCGGCGGGGGAATTTCCTGTCCATCGAGGTGTGGGACACCGGGCCGGGCATCCCCGAGCACAAGGTGCCGGAAATCTTCATGGAGTTCCGCCAGCTCGACAACGACAGCGACGACCGGGGCGACCGCGGCAAGGGGCTGGGGCTGGGACTCGCGATCGTCGAGCGTCTGGCCGGCATCCTCGGCCACACGGTGCAGGTGCGGTCCAAGGTTGGGCGAGGCAGCGCCTTTTCGGTGCTGGTGCCGCTGACCGACGAGCCGGTCGCCGCCCGCGCCGTGGTGGTCCGCCCGCGCGGACGCGATCTGCGCGGCGTACTGGTGCTGTGCCTGGAGAACGAGCCCGCCATCGCCCGAGCGACCGAGGATCTGCTGTCCAGCTGGTCCTGCCGCGTCGTCACCGCCGTCGCCCCGGATCTGGCGCTGGCGAAGCTGGAGGGGCGGACGCCCGACGTGATCCTGACCGACTACCACCTCGACCGCAGCCTGACCGGCGTGGAGGCGTTGGCAACCCTGCGTGCCGCCCTGGGCAGCGACATCCCCGCCGCCGTGGTCACCGCCGACCGTGACGCCGCCGTGCGCGAGGATATCGAGGCTGCTGGCTGCCGGTTGCTGTACAAGCCGGTGCGTCCGGGGGCGCTGCGGGCATTGCTGGGACAGTTGCTGGCGGAGGGGCAGCGGATGGCAAGCGACTGACGCGCAGTGCCCACTCTCACTCCACCGGCGGCGGCGGGGCGGCGGACAGCGCCAGCTGGCTCGCCAGGACCGCCGCCTGGGTGCGGGTCAGCACGTTCAGCTTGCGCAGGATGGTGGTGACGTGGGCCTTCACCGTCGTTTCGGCGACGCTCATCTCATAGGCGATCTGCTTGTTCAGCTTGCCTTCGGCGATGCCGGCCAGGACGCGGAGCTGCTGCGGCGTCAGGGTGGCGGCGCGCTGGGCCGGGTCGGGGGCGTCGGTTTCGGGGCCGCCGTTGATCTCCGGCAGCCACAGCTCGCCATCCAGCACGGCGTGGATCGCCTCGACGATCTGGGTGTTGGGGGCCGATTTCGGAACGAAGCCGGAAGCGCCATAGTCGATGGCGCGCTGGATCGTCACCGGATCCTCCGACGCCGAGACCACGATCACCGGGATCGCCGGATGTTCGGAGCGCAGCATCATCAGCCCGATCAGCCCGCTCATGCCGGGCATGTGAAGGTCGAGCAGAATGATGTCCGGCGGCTCCCCTGTGTCCAGCAGCGGCTTGATCTGCTCGAACCGCGACGCTTCCAGGATCACGGCGCCGGGGATCGCCTGACCGATGGTCTGGGTCAAGGCGGTGCGCATCAGCGGGTGGTCGTCGGCAATCAGGATGCGGTGCGACATCGACTTTCCGCGTACTTTCCGGCTATGGACATTCCGGGTGTGAAACCGTCCAACAGTATCCCCTTGCAGCCGCCCGTTGACAACTGCGCCCAATGCCGCGCGTCGAAGTTTCCGGTGGATTGTCCCTTTATGCGTCCGCGGACGGAATGGCGCCGGCGCTGGTGCGTTCGTGGATGGCCTGACGGCGGAAGCGGTACAACTCGGCGGGCCGGCCGCCGGTCTGGCTTTCATACTGGCCGGTGGGCTCGACGAAGCCGCCGGAGATCATCAGGCGGCGGAAGTTCTGCTTGTGCACCCGCTCGCCTGACAGCGCCTCCACCACCAGCTGGAGCTGGTGCAGGGTGAAGATCGGCGGCAGCAGTTCGAAGACGATGGGGCGGTAGCGCAGCTTGCCGCGCAACCGCTCCAGCGCGGTCGCCAGAATGCGTCGGCCATCGCGCGCCATCGGCCGGCCGAGCGCCCGCGGCATCGGCCCGCCCGTCGGCACGGCCGGGTCGATCCGGGCGGCAAGGTCGCGGTCGCGGAAGGCCTCCACCACCAGCCCGGCCTCGTAGAGCAGCTCGAACCGCTCCAGCACGCGCTCCATGTCCCATTCGGCGCCATCCAGGCCGAAGGCCATCTGGGCACGCTCGGCCCGGCGCAGGCGGCTTTCCTCGTCGGAGGCCGAGGCGATCCAGCCAGCGAGGGCCGGGGCGATCACCCCGTCCAGCAGCGGCGGGCGCTGGTCGCGCCAGTCCTCCCACGGAAAATGGTCGTAGAGGTCGCGCCATTCGGCCGAAGCGTCTCCTCCCAGCGGGCCGTCCCGGACCAGTGCCAGATAGCCGACCACAACCGACCGCGGGCCGCCGAACAGCTCATGCGGATCGCGATGGCGGTCGCCGAAGGTGTAGAGCTGCTCGACATAGCGCAACGCCAGGCCCGACAGCCCCTCCGCCACCGCGCGGACGCCGTCCTGCAGGGTGCGGAAGCGCTCCGGCTCGAAGGGCGCACCAGGCAGCGCGTCGCGATGCGGCAACGGCTCGTCACCGCGCCGGTGGTCTTCCGGCACGGAAAAGCCGCTGCGCACCGTCACGACGCGCGGCGTCCCACCGGTCACCGCCACGATGGCGACCGACAGGCCGAGTTGCAGGGATTGGGTCACGGGTCGCCCATACCTCCCCCTCTCCCCCCCGGGGAGAGGGTCGGGGTGAGGGGGATGCACTGCGTGCCCTCCCGAGAATCCTCGCCCTGTTTTCCCCTCACCCTAACCCTCTCCCCGGGGGGGAGAGGGGATCGAAGGCGGGGATAGGCTACAGACTTCAACGCTTGTCCAGCGGGACGAAGGGACGGGCGACACTGCCGGTGAAGAGCTGGCGGGGGCGGCCGATCTTCTGGGCCGGGTCCTCGATCATCTCCTTCCACTGGCTGATCCAGCCGACGGTGCGGGCAAGCGCGAACAGCACGGTGAACATGCTGGTCGGGAAGCCCATCGCCTTCAGGATGATGCCCGAGTAGAAATCGACGTTCGGATAGAGCTTCTTCTCGATGAAATACTCGTCCGACAGGGCGATCTTCTCCAGCTCCATGGCGATGGCCAGATGCGGCTCGTCCTGGATGCCGAGCCGGTCGAGAACCTGATAGCAGGTCTCGCGCATGATCTTGGCGCGCGGGTCGTAGTTCTTGTAGACCCGGTGGCCGAATCCCATCAGGCGGAAGCTGTCGTTCTTGTCCTTGGCACGGCGGACGAACTCGGGGATGTTCTCCACCGAGCCGATCTGATCCAGCATCTTCAGCACAGCCTCGTTGGCGCCGCCATGGGCCGGCCCCCACAATGCGGCGATGCCCGACGCGATGCAGGCGAACGGGTTGGCGTGCGACGAACCGGCAAGGCGGACGGTGGAGGTCGAGGCGTTCTGCTCATGGTCGGCGTGCAGGATGAAGATCTTGTCCATCGCCGCCGACAGCACCGGATCGACCTTCCATTCCTCGCAGGGCGTGCCGAAGGTCATGTAGAGGAAGTTTTCCGCGTAGGACAGGTCGTTGCGCGGATACATGAAGGGCTCGCCGACCGTATATTTATAGGCCATGGCGGCCATGGTCGGCATCTTGGCGATCAGGCGGTGGGCGGCGATCTTGCGCTGCACCGGATCGAAGATGTCGGTGGAGTCGTGATAGAAGGCCGACAGGGCGCCGACGACGCCGCACATGATCGCCATCGGGTGGGCGTCACGGCGGAAGCCGCTGTAGAACTTGGCCAGCTGCTCATGCACCATCGTGTGATAGGTGATGGTGCGCTCGAAATCGGCCTTCTGCTGCGGGTCGGGCAGCTCGCCGTTCAGCAGAAGGTGGCAGACCTCCAGGAAGTCGCAGTTCTCGGCCAGATCGGCGATGGCATAGCCGCGGTGCAGCAGGATGCCCTCGTCGCCATCGATGTAGGTGATGGCCGAATCGCAGGCGGCGGTGGAGGTGAAGCCGGGATCATAAGTGAAGTACCCGGTTTCGGCATAGAGCTTGCGGATGTCGATCACGTTGGGACCGGTGGACCCGCCGAGCAGCGGCAGCTTCAGAGTCTTGCCGGTGGCGTCGTCGGTCAGCGTGACGGTGCCGACCTGGGTCACATCGCCGTGCGGCGTGTGCTTGCTCGATTCCATGACCTTTTCACACTCCTTGCTGGCCGGCTGGGCGGCGGCTCGCGGCCTCCGCTGCCGGACCTTGGTGGTTGGCCCGTCGTCAGGCGCGCTTGGAGGCGCGCTCTTCGGCGCCTGGGGGCGCCGCGTCGTCTTCTCCCGGTCCGACGCAAGGATTGGCGGGGAGCGGAACCCTCACCCTTCCTAGTCGTTGACTCCTCCAGAAGATAGCAGAGGACATCATGACCGACACGTCTCAAACACGCACCCCCTCCGAAGGAATGCCCCAGGCGAAGACGTCCGGGGCCGACAGGCATGACCGAACTCCGGCCGGCGAGCGCTCCGCGCGCGAGGACCTGACGAAGACGCCCGGCGACGGCACGCTTCAGGATGCCACCCCGGCCGGGATGTCGTCGAAAGAGCTGCGGGAACGGGCGGAGGACACCGACGGCTCGACCCAGCCCGGCACCGGCTGACGGCCGGATGCAGGCCCTGTCCTTCCACCTGAGTTACCCGACACCTCGACGGACAGCGCTGCGCCGCCCGGATCCGGTTAAGCCGGGACGAATTCAGCCCACCGGCTGCGTCGCCGCGGCCCGCTCGCGCAGGGTTCGTTCCAGCCGGGCGGCCTCGCGCAGCAGCACCGGCAGCAGCCAGGACGCCTGATCGGTGTCGCCGTTGCGGCACAGGACCTCCATCCGCCAGGCCAGATGCATGACCGTCATCCCGCCGAAGCTGCCGGCGAGGCTGGACAGGTCGTGCGCCTCCTGGGCCAGGGCGCGCAGATCGATGCCGCCGGCCGGCATGGCGGCCGCCATCGCCGACAACCGCTCCAGCCGACGCGACATGTCGTCCAGGAAGCTGCCGACGATCAGCGCCAGATTGTCGGCTCCCACCGTCCCCAGCAGATCGGTCAGCACGGCTTCGTCCAGTGCCTCGCCGCCCTCTTCGCCGCCGGCCTTGGCGTCATCGGCGGAGACGGCCGAGGGTTCCGCGGCCCCGATCCAACGGTCCAACGCCGACTGCAGCCCGGCCCGGCTGATCGGCTTGGTCAGATAGTCGCTCATGCCCGCGCGCAGACACAACTCGCGCGTGCCCGGCATGGCGTCGGCGGTCAGGGCAATGATCGGCAGGCGGGCAAGCGCGCCGCCCCGCGCGCGGATCGCCTGGGCGGCTTCCAACCCGTCCATTCCCGGCATCTGGACATCCATCAGCACCAGATCGATGCTGCCCCGGCAAGCCGCCTCCACAGCCTGCTCCCCATCCTCCGCCACCTCGACCGTGTAGCCCAGCCGGCGCAGCAGGGTGGTGGCGAACAGCTGGTTGGTGCGGTTGTCCTCCGCCAGCAGGATGCGGCCCCGGCGCGGCACCTCGGCCGCTCTGGTTTCGGTGGATGGCGCGACGGACGTGTTGGCGGGAGTGCCGGGAAGGGCGACGGCAAACAGTCCGCTCAGGCAACTGGCGAGGGCCGTCTGGCGCAGCGGCCGGTTCAGTGTGGCGTGGGCAAGCCCATGGGCCGGCCCGCTGTCGGCCCGCGCCGCAGGACCCAACGCCACGATCAGCACGCGCCGCGTCCGACCCAACGCCGGGTCGCCGGCAATGGCCGCCAGCAACGCATCGCCGCCCATCCCGGGCATGGTCTGGTCGGCCAGCACCACATCGAAGGGCCGGCCACTTGCGACTCCGCGCCGCAACGCCTCGAGCGCGTCGGAACCGTTCTCCACCGTGGCCGGACAGGCACCCAGACTGTCGAGCATCGAAGCCAACACCCGGCGATTCACCGCCAGATCGTCGACGACCAGCACGCGCCGTCCGGCCAGCGGCGGTTCGGCCACCGGCTGCGCCCCGTCCAATGAATCCTCCGTCAGAGCCAGCGGCAGATCGACCAGGAAACGGCTGCCGGTGCCCAGGCTGCTTTCCACCGCGATGCTGCCGCCCATCAGCTCGGACAGCTGGCGGCAGATCGCCAGCCCCAGACCGGTGCCGCCGAACTTGCGGGTGATCGAGCCATCCACCTGCTGGAACTTGTTGAACAGAGTCGGCAGCGCATCGGCCGGGATGCCGATGCCGGTGTCCGTCACGGTGATGCGCAGCACCAGATGGGCGTCGGTGGCGTCCAGCGCCTCCAGTTCCACCGCAACGGAACCCGTGTCGGTGAACTTCACCGCATTGCCGACCAGATTGACCAGGATCTGCCGGATGCGCGTCGGATCGCCGAGCAGCGTGCGGCGCAGCAGCGGGTCGATGTAGAAGCCGATCTCGATCCCCTTCTCGTGCGCGCGCGGGGTCAGCAGCTCCACCACCCCCTCCACCAGATCGGCGGCGTCGAAGGGCAGCGTCTCGATGGTGACGCGGCCGGCCTCCAGCTTCGAGATGTCGAGGATATCGTTGATGATGGTCAGCAGCGCGTTGGACGAACTGCGGATGGCCTGGGCGAACTGCTGCTGTTCGGGAGTCAGGGGGGTATCGAACAGCAGCTCCGTCATGCCCATGATGCCGTTCATCGGCGTGCGGATCTCGTGGCTCATCGCCGCCAGGAACTCCGACTTCGCCTGCGTCGCCGCCTCGGCGCGGGCACGCAGGGCGTCGGCCTCCTCGCGGGCGGCATCCAGCCCCTCGGCCAGCGCGCACATGTCGGCGGCCTGTCGCTGCAGCTCCGCCTCGAAGCGCTTGCGCTCGGTGATATCGGTGCGGGTGCAGACCAGCGACCCGCTGCTGGTGCGGTTCTCCGCCACCACGATCCAGCGGCCGTCGGGCAGCTCCCGCTCGAACGGCACGCCGGGATTGCGGTGCTGGGCCAGTTCGGCCTGGATCCAGGCCTCGTCGTTCGGGCCGTCCGGGTTGCCGGCGAACTCCCCATTGGCGACCGCGGCGCGCAGGATGTCCTCGAACGGGCGGCCGGGGGTCAGCAGCGGCGCCGTCCGCGGATGAGCCTCGCGGTAACGCTCGTTGCACAGGATCAGCCGGTCCCCGGCGTCGAAATAGGCCAATCCCTCCGGGACCGTCTCGATGGCGTCGTCCAGCGTCTGCTTGGCAAGCCGCAACTCCTCTTCGCCAAGCTTCTCGCGCGTGATGTCGGTGTGGGCGCCGACCATGCGGACAACCCGGCCTTCGGCATCGCGGATGTGGATGGCCCGGCTGAGGATGTAGACGGTGTGGCCCTGCTTGTGGCGGAAACGCTGCACCGCCTCGAATTTCGGAATCTGCCCGGCATTGTAGGCCCGGACCGTCTCCAGCGCCGCGATCCGGTCCTCCTCGAAGATCAGGCCGGCCCACATGTCCAGGCTGTTCTCCAGCTCGTCGTCGCGATAGCCGAGCTGCTCCTTCCAGGTGGGAGAGAACCAGATCCCGCCGGTCTCCAGATTCCAGTCCCAGATGCCGTCCCGCGTCGCCTGGACGGTCAGGTCGAGCAGTTCGCGGTTCGACCGCAGTTCCGCCTCTTCCCGTTTGGACTCGGTGATGTCCTGGACGACACCCATCAGGCCGACGGGACGGCCGTCGGTCCCGCATTCGACCATGCCGCGGATGAAGACATGGCGAAGCCCCCCGTCAGGACGGATGACGCGCGCCTCGACCGAAAACCCCTCACCGGTCTCCCGCGCCCGCGCGGCGAGATCGGCCAGCCGATCCCGGTCCTCCGGGTGGTAGCAGGAGCGCGACAGCTCGGCCGTCGGCAGCGCCTGCTGCGGCGGCAGCCCCATGATCCGGTACACCTCGTCGGACCAGCGGCGGGCGCCACTGAGGAAGTCGATGTACCAATGGCCGAACTGGCCGATCTCCTCGGCGAGGTTCAGCAGGCGCGACCGGTCGCGCAACTCCGCTTCCGCCTGTTCGCGCCGGGCCACCTCGCGGCGCAGGGTCAGCTCATCCACCACCAGCCGGGCGAGCTGGGACAGCGTCTCCGCTTCGCGCTCGTCGAAGCCGCTCCGGGGTGCATCGTCGATGACGCACAGCGTTCCCAGCTTCTGCCCGTCCGCGACCAGTGGAGCGCCGGCGTAAAAGCGGATGTGGGGCGCCCCGGTGACCAGCGGGTTGCCGGCGAAACGCGGATCCTTCGCCGCGTCCGGCACCACCAGCACGCCGTCATCCAGGATGGCATGTCCGCAGAAGGCGAAGTCGCGGTGCGTTTCCGTCGCCTCCAGCCCGATCCGGCTTTTGAACCATTGGCGGTCGCGGTCGATCAGCGACACCAGCGCGATGCGAGTGCGGAAAAAATGCTGGGCCAGCCGGGTAATGTTGTCGAACCCCGGTTCGGGCGGGGTATCGAGGATGCAGTAGGAGTCCAGAACCGCCTGCCGGCTGCTTTCATCGGGCGGCAGAGCCGCCGGCATCGCTCCAGCCGCCGCCTCCCCGATCATGGTCCCACTCACGCCGCCGTCTCCCCGCCGGTCCGGCCTTCGGCCGCCCGCCAATGCTGAAGTTTGCGGTAAATGGTGGATGGGCTGATCTCCAGCATCAGGGCGGCGCGGGGCACATCGTCGCCGGTCAGCCGCAACGCCTTCCGGATCAAGTCCTTCTCCACCCGCCAAAGCGGCTGAACGGCGCCTTCCTCCGGCACGCCCTCGTCCGGCGATCCGCAGGTGGCACAGGGGATTCCCGCAACATCGGGTCCGACCATCGCCGGCAGCATGTCCAGCGTCACCAGCGGGCCATCGTGCAGCACCACCACATTGCGGATGACGTTCTGCAATTGCCGCACATTGCCCGGCCAGTCATGGGCGCGCAGTCGCGCCTCGACCTCGGGCACAAAGGCCGACAGCGCCTTCCCTTCCTCCCGCGCATAGTCGATCAGGAAGGACCGGGCGATCTCGATCACGTCGCCGCCGCGGTCGCGCAGCGGCGGCAGAGCCAGCGGGATGACGTGCAGACGGTAATAGAGATCCTCGCGGAAGCGGCCGGCCTGCACCTCGGCCAGCGGGTCCCGGTTGGTGGCGGCGACGAAGCGCACGTCCACCCGCTCCTCCCGGCCGCTGCCGACCGGGCAGACGGTGCCGGTCTGGACGAAACGCAGTAGCTTGCTCTGCAGGTCGACCGGCATCTCGCAGATCTCGTCGAGGAACAGCGTGCCGCCGTCGGCCAGCAACGCCGCCCCCGGCCGGTCGCCCGCAGCACCGGTGAAGGCGCCTTTCACATGGCCGAAGATCTCCGACTCCAGCAGGTCCTTTGGAATCGCGGCGCAATTCAGCGCTACGAAGGCGCCGTCGCGCCGCGGGCTGGCGCGGTGGATGGCCTGTGCCGCAACCTCCTTGCCGGTTCCGCTTTCGCCGGTGATGAAGACGTTTGCGCGGCTGGCGGCCACACTCTCGATCATGCGGTAGACTGCCTGCATCTCCGGCGAGCTGCCGATGAAGCCGTGGAAGCGCCCGCGGTCGAGATCCTTGCGGTAGCCCTCGACCATCCGCGCCAGCGTGCGGCGCTCCAGCGCGTTGCGCAGGGTCAGATTCAGCCGGTCGGCATTGAAGGGCTTCACGATGAAGTCGAAGGCGCCGAGCTTCATCGCCTCGACGGCGAGGTCGATGGAGCCGTGGGCGGTGATGATGACGACCGAGATGCTGGGGTCGCGGGCATGCAGTGCCTGCAGCACCTCCAGCCCGTCCATGTCCGGCAGCTTCAAATCCAGGATCACCGCATCCGGCGGCAAGGCGGCCGCGGTTTCCAGCGCCTCGCCGCCGCATGTGCAATGCACGACCTCCTGCGCGTCGGCGCGCAGGAACTCGATGTAGAGCTTGGCGAGCGGGACCGTATCCTCGATCAGCAGGATGCGGTGCTTCTTGGGAACGGACAATGTTTGGCACCTGGACTGTGCAGAGAGACAACATAAAACCATATGCCGCAAGCCGATCGGGGCGAGGCAGCCGGTGTGGATTGTATCCCGGATCGAACCGCCCCGCCAACATGGCGGCAGCCCGGATACGCCCGACTTCCCCGGCATCGGAATCGGCCAGAGCTGCGCCGGTTCGTACTGTGAACTCTGCATGGGCGTGGCCCCCGGCGCTGATCGGAGACCATTCCAGCTTCCGGAAATTACTCTTTTTGCAGGCAAATATAGTTCAATTAAATCTTATTTCGCACTATCGATTCAAATATTGCACGCAATGTCGTGTTGAGTCCGACCATATTCTTTTTGAATGTGCAAATCCAATTCTGACCGGCATGTCCACCCTATCGATATCGTCTGCGGCACATGCGGACCGCAGTTGCACGGGCATGACGGTCAACCACACCACCGGCAGCACCATCAAGATGTGCTCTGCCAACGATCTTGCGTTCCCGGAATGCACGCAAGGCACCGCCAGCACGAACTGCACATCCTGACGTCACGGGTGCCCCGCCGCCGATACCGATCCACATCCGATCCGGGGCCGTCAGGTCTTTCCTGACCTCACGCCCCGCTGTCGATCAGGTCGGTGCGGCCGATCCGCCGCAACGAGACCTGGACGCGGGCGTTGTGCTCGCGGATCTCGCGCAGGGTCTGCAGGGTGAACTCGACATGGCCATAGGCCGCCGCCTGCGCCGCCGACGGGTCGCCGGCCAGCACCGCATCGGCGATGGCGAGATGCTGTTGCAGCAGCAGCTCGCGCACGCCCGGCCGGGAATAGAGGTCGGCACGGTTGTAGAACACGTCGTTGCGCAGCAGGTCGGACAGGGTCCGCATGATGTGCAGCATGACGACGTTGTGCGCCGCCTCGTAGATCGCCAGATGCAGATCGGCGTCGGAATCCGCCTCCTCCGAACTGTCGTCCTTGCCGTGGGCCGCCGTCATGCGGGCGACAATGGCGCGGATGCCGTCGCGGTCGACATCGGTTGCCCGCTGCGCTGCCAGCCTCGCCGCTTCCGCCTCGATGGAGCGGCGGAACTCCAGATAATCGAAGGACGCATCCGGCTTGTTGCGCATCAGCGTCATCAGCGGATCGGCGATCTGCGACAGGAAGCTGGCGACATGGGTGCCGCCGCGCCCGGTCACCAGCAGGCCGCGCTCCTCCAGCTTGGCGATGGCATCGCGCAGCGACGGGCGTGACACATCAAGCTTTCACCGCAGTTCCGTTCGGCCAGCAGCTTCTCCCCAGGACGCAAAGCGCCCTCCAGGATCAGCCGTTCCAGATGCTCGGCAATGGCGTCGGCCAGCTTGGCCGGTTTGATCGTCCCCTGCATTGGGTGCGCGGCCTCTCCCTGCACGTCTCGGTCCTCTTCAATACCGGTGGACGGAACAGGCGTCCAGAGCGGCGCACGTTCGAGGCATCGCACCCCCCTACCAAAGTTGGTCGACCGACAAACGATTCAGCCATTGCACAGTATGGTAAAATAATTTATCCAGCATCAACCGTATGGATAAGAGATGTCCGACGTCTGCCGGATGGAAAGGGATTTTTCCCGAACCCGCCGGGGCGGAAAGGGCATCCACACGTACCGGGACAGGACGGACCAGCACCCGCAAGGGCGCATCCGCACCGCAAGCATCGGGACCGCAGAGCCCCGGCGGCGGTGAACGCCTCCGCTTTGCCGACCATCCGGCCTTCCCCCCGCGCCGATCTTCAGGCGCGGGCGAGGCCGGGTGCGGCCGAACGAATGCGTGCAAAAGCGGTCTTCCTTCTCCCGGGACACCATCCGGACCGACATCACTCCCCGAGAAGGAGACCCCTGACGATGAGCTGGTCGCAAGTCTACGACCCGATGAACAACATCTGGCTGTCGACGCTGTTTGCGTCGCTGCCGGTCCTGGTGATGCTGGGTGGTCTCGGCATCTTCCACATGAAGGCGCATCGCGCCGCCCTGCTGGGTCTGGCGACCGCGCTGGCGGTGGCCGTCGCCGTCTTCGGCATGCCGGTGGCGATGGCGGGAAAGACCGCGCTGCTGGGTGCGGCCTATGGCCTGCTGCCGATCGGCTGGATCGTCATCAACATCATCTTCCTCTACCACCTGACCGAGCAGCGCGGGCAGTTCAAGATCCTGCGGGAGAGCATCACCGGCATCACCAATGACCGGAGGCTCCAGCTCCTGCTGATCGCCTTCTGCTTCGGCGCCTTCTTCGAGGGGGCCGCCGGCTTCGGCACGCCGGTCGCCGTCACCGGCGCCATGCTGATCGGGCTGGGCTTCTCGCCGCTGGCAGCCTCGGGCCTGTCGCTGATCGCCAACACCGCCCCGGTCGCCTATGGCGCGCTGGGCACCCCGGTGCTGGCGCTGGCGGCGGTCACCGGCCTGCCGCTGCTCGACCTGTCGGCGATGATCGGCCGGCAGTTGCCCTTCTTCTCGGTGCTTGTGCCCTTCTGGCTGATCGTCGCCTTCGCCGGCTGGCGCGGCATGATCCAGATCTGGCCCGCCATCCTGGTCGCCGGCGTGTCCTTCGCCGTGCCGCAGTATCTGGTGTCGAACTACCACGGCCCCTGGCTGGTCGACGTCGCCGCCGCCATCGTCTCGCTGGTCTCGGTCACCCTGTTCCTGAAGGTCTGGCACCCGAAGGCGATCTGGCACACCTCCGGCGGGGCCTCGGCCCTGACCCAGGCGGTGGGGGCCGCGGTGGTCCAGGGCGAAGCGCGCCGCAACCACGGCTACAGCGCCGCGGAGGTCCGCCGCGCCTGGACGCCCTGGGCGATCCTCAGCATCCTGGTCTTCCTGTGGGGCATCCCGGAGGTCAAGACCTTCCTCGACGGCGTGTCGATCTTCAAGTTCCCGATCGACGGCCTGCATAACATGGTGATGCGCGTTCCGCCGGTGGTGGCGAAGGCCCATCCGGAAGCCGCCGTCTACACGCTGAACTGGCTGTCGGCCACCGGCACCGGCATCTTCATCGCCGCCGTCATCTCCGGC
>NZ_BADK01000990.1 GCF_000333595.1 Azospirillum sp. B506 | reverse complement strand
GGGGAGCACCAGCTCCTCGACTCCAGCGAGCGCATGGCGCCTGGATCGCCGCCTGCGAGCGCCCGCCCGGTCTCCGGCCCCAGCACCTCAGCCAGCGTGCGGTCCTCGATGTCGGCACGGCGGGTGCCGAAACAATCCTCCGCCGCGCGGTTCCACAGGACGACACGGCCACTGTCGCCGTCCAGCACATAGAGAACGCTCGGCACATTGTCGATCACCGCATCCAGGAAGGCCTGGGTCCGGCGCAGCAGCTCCTCCGCCTCGCGGCGGCGGGTGATGTCGACGACCGAACTCAGCAGCACCTCTTCCCCCTGGAACTCGAAGGCGATGCCGGACAGCAGACTCCAAAGCCGGCGGCCGGTCCGGGTCACCAGCTCCGTCTCGACATCGAGGGCAAGGCCGCTGGCGAAGACATCGCGGACGAACTCGTCGCGCACCTGCGGGGCGGACCACACGCTGGCGGCGGGGCGGCCCAGCAGCTCGCCGGCCTCGTTCACCTCGAACAGGTCGGCGGCGCGTCGGTTGACGAAGCGGATCTGGCCGTCGGCGCGGCCGGAAATCACCAGCGGCACCGGCGCGACTTCCAGCACCGTGCGCAGCCATTGTTCGTTGCGGCGCAACGCCTTGCTCTTGTCCTCGGTCTCCTGGATGTAAAAGCGCAGCGCATGGGCAAGCTGGCCGATCTCGTCGGCGCCGGTCACCGGCACCTCGGCACGACCGCCGCCGGTGCGGTCGCGGATCGCCTCGCTGACCGCCCACAGCCGGGCCAGAACCTTGCGCCGGACATACAGCATCGACAGCACCATCCCCAGCACCACCACGCCAACCGAAGCGAAGAACAGGCGGGTATAGGTGGTGGAGACCTCGATGACCTGCTGGCGGCTTTCCTCCGCCGCCTTGGTCTGCTCCACGAAAATACCGGTGTTGAGCCCGGTGTTGATCAGCGACACCTGGTTGGCGCGGTCGACCAGCCCGTTCAGCATCTCAGACGCTTGCAACTCCTCCTGCCTCTGGCGAAAGACGGAGCGGTCGCCCTCGACCACCGAATGCATGCCTTCGGCCAGCCGGGCGAGCCGCTCCGAGACGTCCCCCACCGGCAGGGAGCCGTCCAGCGCCGCCAACTGCGCCACAGCGCTGTCGGCCAGCCGCGTGAGGGCGAAGCTGTTCTCCGCCTGATGGACAGACGCAATCAGGAACAGCAGCCGCTCGGCCATCGCCAGCCAGCGTTGCACACCCGCATCCTCCACCCCGCGCAATGCCGGCTCGGCCAGGGCGTCGGCCATTCGCCGCACGTCACGGTTGCGCTCCGCCAGGGCGCGGCGGGCGGCGATACGGGCGGTCACGCCGCGGTCGATGGCGTCGCGCAACCGCAGGATCTCGTCTCGCTGCAGCTTCAACCCGGCGATCCGCTGGGTTTGCCGGCCGTCGGAGGAGTCCATTTCCGCCAGCAGCCGGTCATAGCCGTCCAACTGGTCAGCCAACCCCTGCTTGATCGTTTCACGACCGAAATTCTCTTGCGACAGTGCCAGTTGTTCCAGGGTGCGCATGATCCGCTGATGCTGGCGTTCCAGCTTGGCGGAGGCTACGACGGCCGGAAACTGCTCGGACGTGACCTTGGTGATGCCGGCATGCAGCCCGTCGAAGGCGATGTAGGCGCCAAGTCCGATCAGGAAGGCGACAAGCCCGTTGAATACGAGCGCGCCAAACAGCCGTGCGCCAACGCCGATCCTGACCACGCCGGCCCTCTCCGATGGCTGGTTCTGTTCAGAACCGCCAGACTTCGCCCTGCTGTCGCCCGCCATTCCTGTTCCCGCTTGTCCGGCCCCGCATCCTTTGCGCGCTGGCGCGGGCAGCGTATCATAGCGGAGGTGTGGGATAAGGGGAGAAGGATGCGAGTCAAGCCTGTTGCCGTCACGGTCGGCCTGCTTCTGGCGATGCATCCACTGCTGTCCGCCGGCCCCGCAGGGGCACAGCAGGATGCCGCGGCACGCACGGGCGACCGGCCGGTGCTGGCGGAGATCGAACGGCGCGGGGTCGTGCGGTGCGGGGTCTCCTTCAACCCTGGCTTCGCCGCCAACGACGACAGCGGCCGGCCGGTCGGTTTCATGGTCGATCTGTGCCGGGCGCTCGCCGCCGCGGTGCTGGGCAAGGCCGACGCCATCGAAATCCGCCGGCTGTCGAAACCGCAGGAGTTCGCCGCCGTCGCCGCCGGCGAGGTCGATGTCTCCTTCGCCCAGACCTCCTGGACGCTGACGCGCGACGCCACCTATGCCGTCGATTTCGGACCGCCGATCTTCCACGACGTACAGGGAATCGCGGCATGGCAATTGCCCGATGGCCGGTCGGCGCTGGACGGCGAGCTGACGGTCTGCGTGCCGGCCGGCACCACCACCCAGGCCGAGCTGGAAACTTTGATCGCCGACGGCAGGCGGCCCTGGAAACTGCGCAGCTTCCAAGGCTGGCCCGACGCGCTGGAGGCCTTTCTCAGCCGCGACTGCTCAGCGATCAGCGCCGACCGGGCGCTGCTGACGACGGCGCTGCATGTGATCGACACACCACAGAAGGCGCTGGAGATCGTCGATGCTCCGCTGTCCTCGCCCCTTGCCCTGCGCGAACCGCTGGCCCCGCTCACCCCGAACAGCGACCGCAATTGGATGGCGGCGGTGCGCTGGACCATGTTCGCCCTCTTCCTCGCCGACGATGCCGGCGTGTCAGGAGCCAACGCCAATTTCCAGCGCATCACCGGAACCAGCGAGATGCGGCGCCTGCTGTCTGGCATGCCGGAGATTGCGGCAAAGGTCGGTTTGCGCCCGGACTGGGCCTACCAGGCGGTGGTTCAGGTCGGAAATTACGGCGAGATTTTCGAGCGCAACCTCGGCAGCCGGTCACCGTTCAAGCTGGACCGCGGCTTGAACCGTCCCTGGACCCAGGGCGGACTGCTCTACGCCCCGGTTTTCCAGTGACAGGGTTTTCGAGTCCAGCGCAACGCCTGGACAAAGGGGTAGCGTAACCCAATACCATGCGCCCGGTACCCCCGACCATGGTCGGGGGTGACGCCCATGGTTTGTATACACAACTATCGGCGATATAACCAAGACGCGGACTCGGTCATCGGATCGTGTGACCGGAAGATGCCGCTCGCAACAAAAACCAACCGAAGTTATGGATTGTTCACTTGGGAGGGTGAAGACCATGGCCTATGCGGCTTCGACGTCGGACGCTGTCCGGCCGATGACCGGCGAGGAGAAGAAAGTCATCTTCGCATCCTCGCTCGGGACCGTTTTCGAGTGGTACGATTTCTATCTCTATGGATCGCTCAGCGCGGTGATCGCCGCGCAGTTCTTCTCGGGAGTCAACCCGACCGCGGGCTTCATCTTCGCGCTGATGGCCTTCGCCGCCGGCTTCGCGGTCCGCCCCTTCGGCGCCCTGGTCTTCGGCCGGCTCGGCGACATGATCGGCCGCAAATATACCTTCCTGGTCACCATCCTGATCATGGGCCTGTCGACCTTCATCGTCGGCATCCTGCCCAATTATGCCTCGATCGGCATCGCCGCCCCGATCATCCTGATCGGCCTGCGCCTGCTGCAGGGGCTGGCGCTGGGCGGCGAATATGGCGGTGCCGCCACCTATGTCGCCGAACATGCGCCGCACGGCCGCCGCGGCAACTACACCTCCTGGATCCAGACCACCGCAACGCTGGGCCTGTTCCTGTCGCTGCTGGTGATCCTGGGCTGTCGCGTCGCCATGTCGCCGGAAGATTTCAATGCCTGGGGCTGGCGCATCCCGTTCCTGATCTCCATCGTGCTGCTCGGCATCTCGGTGTGGATCCGGCTGATGCTGAACGAATCGCCAGCCTTCAAGAAAATGAAGGAGGAAGGCAAGCATTCGAAGGCGCCGCTGACCGAATCCTTCGGTGAGTGGAAGAACCTGAAGATCGTCCTGCTCGCGCTGTTCGGCCTCGTCGCCGGCCAGGCGGTGGTCTGGTACACCGGCCAGTTCTATGCCCTGTTCTTCCTGACCCAGACACTGAAGGTCGATGCCCAGGCGGCCAACCTGATGATCGCCGCCGCCCTGCTGATCGGCACCCCGTTCTTCGTGATCTTCGGCACGCTGGCCGACAAGATCGGTCGCAAGCCGATCATCATGGCCGGGCTGCTGTTGGCCTGCCTGACTTATTTCCCGCTGTTCAAGGGCATCACCCACTATGCCAACCCGGCGCTGGAAGAGGCCATCGCCACGGCCCCGGTCGTCGTCGTCGCCGATCCGAACGAATGCTCGTTCCAGTTCAACCCGGTCGGCACCAGCCAGTTCACCAGCTCCTGCGAAATCGCCAAGAGCGCCCTGGTGAAGCGCGG
>NZ_BADK01000991.1 GCF_000333595.1 Azospirillum sp. B506 | reverse complement strand
TCCGCCTGCGCAGCCGGCTCGACACCATGGCGCTGAAAAAGGCGGCCGTGGTGCTGGCCCGGGCGCGGCGGGTGCAGATCGTCGGCGTCGGCGCGTCCGGTACCGTCGCCCTGGACGCCCACCACAAGCTGTTCCGTCTGCTGCCCCAGGTCACCGCCAGCACCGACGCCCATCTCCAGGCGATGGCGGCGGCGACGCTCGGCCCTGGCGACGCGCTGCTGGCGATTTCGAAAACCGGCACCAGCGACGAAATCTTCGATGTCGCCGCCATTGCCCGCGACGGCGGCGCGACGGTGATCGCCATCACCGCATCGGCGACGCCGCTGGCCGAACGGGCCGACATCCGCCTGACCGTCGATGTCGACGAGGACACCGCCGTCCACACCCCGATGGCCTCGCGGCTGGCGCAACTGGCGTTGATCGACATGCTGACCGTCGCGGTCGGCCTGCAGTCCCCGCCCGGCCTCGACCGCCGTCTCGCCCGCATCAAGGCCGTCCTGGCCGGGCACCACCGTGTGCCCGAACGGCCGGCCTCCGCTTCAAACTCCGTGTCTTCCATCCCCCAGAAGAATCCTGAGGAATCCTGATGTCCACCACCCAGAGCCCCGTCGAAATCCTGGACCAGCTCGTCGCCTATGGCGTCGTTCCGGTCATCCGCAACAGCTCCGCCGATCTGGCGCGCACCGCCGTGACCTGGCTGCGCGAGGCCGGATACGGCACCTTCGAGATCACCATGACCACCCCCGGCGCCGTCGGCCTGATCGAGGAGCTGACCGCCGAGGGCGGCGCCCTGATCGGCGCCGGCACCGTCCTGACCCCGGCGGCCGTCGCCGACGTGGTCAAGGCCGGCGCCAAGTATGTGGTGTCGCCCTGCGTCGTGCCGAAGGTGGCCGCGGCCTGCCGCGACCATGGCGTCGCCTGCCTGATGGGCGCCCTGACCCCGACCGAGGTGCATGCCGCCATCTCCGCCGGTGCCGACGCCATCAAGATCTTCCCGGCCTCCACCGTCGGCCCGGCGCACATCAAGGCGCTGAAGTCGGTGTTCCCCGGCGTTCGCTTCGTTCCCACCGGCGGCATCGACGCCACCACCGTGGCGTCCTATGTCGCGGCCGGCGTGGCCTGCGTCGGTGCCGGCGGCAAGCTGGTCGACGAGACCCTGGTCAAGAAGGGCGACCGCGAAGGCATCCTCGCCGCCGGCCGTCAGTTGATGGACGCCTACCGCGCCGCCAAGGGAGCCTGAGCCTCGGCATGAGGCGGGGTCAAACCCCGCCTCAAACCCCCTCCAGCACCGCGCACACCGCGTCCATCGCCGCAAGACCGCGGTTGAAAGCCGCCTCCGCGGTGGCGGCCAGATCTTGCGCTTCGACCCGGCGGCCTTCGCGCATGCCGTCCTCCCCGCACGCATCAGACCGACGAAGGCGGTCAGGCCGAAATGGCTGGCGGCCCCGGCAAGCCGGTGGGCGATGTCCTCGATCTCGGCATCGGCGGTGTCAGAGGCGCTCAGGCGGGGCAGCCCCTCCTGGGCCGACTCCAGAAGCAGGCCGCGGATGGTGGCAAAGCGCACCGGACCGAGGGAGTGGATGTAGCGCTCCAGAATCTCCTCGTTCACGTCGTCCACAAGCACCGACGGACGTTTCACCGGCTCCGCGGGACTCACCCCGGACTCCAACTCCTCGCCGTCGTCGGATCGCGCCGCGACGGCGTTCGACAGCAGGTGCATCAGCCGTTCCGGGAAGATCGGCTTTTCGATCACCGCATCGATGCCGGCGGCGATATAGCGGGCGCGGTCGGCGGCGAAGACATTGGCGGTCACCGCGACGATGGGTACCGCCGCTTGGTCGGCATCTTCCAGCGAACGGATGCGGCGCGCGACCTCCGGCCCGTCGATGTCGGGCAGGCGGATGTCGAGCAGGATGGCGTCGAAGCGCCGCCGGGTTGCCAGTTGCAGCGCCTTTTCGCCGGTCTCCGCGACGGTGATGCGGTGACCGGCATCGGACAGCAGGCCGAGCGCGACCTCCCGGTTGATCGCATCGTCTTCGACCAGCAGCAGGGCCAGGGACCGCACCCGGCTGATCGGCAGCCGCCGGCCGGGCCGGGTGGGAAGCGCCGGCTCGATCACCCGCTGCAAGGGGATGGTGACGGTGAAGACGCTGCCCAGCCCCTCGGCGCTGTCGACGCGGATGCTGCCCTGCATGGCGTCCAGCAGGTGGCGGACGATGGCCAACCCCAGCCCGCTGCCGCCGAAGCGCCGGGCGATGGTTGGGTCGGCCTGCTCAAGCTTCTCGAAGATGGCGGCACGGCGGTCCGCCGGTACGCCAATTCCAGTGTCGCGCACTGACAGACGCAGCATCTCTCCGGCCCCGGAACGTTCCGGCCCCGGTTCGACATCGACGCGCAGGTCGACCCCGCCACGGTCGGTGAACTTCACCGCATTGCCGACAAGGTTCACCAGAATCTGGCGCAGCCGCTGGCGATCGATCACTGCCTGATCCGGCACCTCCGGCGCGATGTCGAGGTCGAGGTCGATCCCCTTCTCGTTCGCCAGTCCTTCCACAGTCGCAACGACCTCCTCCAGCACCGGCAGCAGGGCACAGGGGGCGGGGTCGAGATCGAGCTTGCCATCCTCGATCTTGCGCAGGTCGAGGATGTCGTTGACCTGATCGAGCAGCCCGTGGCCGCAGCGCATGATCGACATGGCATAGCGCCGTTCGCCGGCATGCAACTGCCCGGTGAGCAGCAGCCGGCACAGGCCGAGGATGCCGTTCAGCGGCGTGCGCATCTCGTGGCTGACGGTGG
>NZ_BADK01000992.1 GCF_000333595.1 Azospirillum sp. B506 | reverse complement strand
CCAGAACGGCAATCTCGTCATCGATGTGCAGCGGGCTGAAATCGTTGGAGATGTAGCGCCGGTAATGGCCGTACGGATCGGTGAAGCGCTTGAACACGTTATAAACCGGGATGTCGTGATTCCCCGGTACAGCCATGTAAGGAAAGGGCAATTTTTCCAGGAAGACGCGCGCTTCCTCGAAGTGGCGTGCCTTCGCCCGCTGTACGAAGTCGCCGGATATGATGATCAGGTCGGGAGCCTGCGCCCTCAGGTCGGCCAGCAGGCCATCCACCACGCGCTGGTCTATCCGCCCGAAATGCAGGTCGGAGATGTGAGCGAGCCGTTTCACGCCTTCCTCATCCTCTTTCTCAGCCAGGCGCCAGAACCTTCAGGGCTTTCGGAAGAATCCGATAATGAAGTGGCGCATGCAGCTTCCGGATTTCGCCGTCGTTGACCATCTTCAGGTGATGGCGGCGGCTGTGGACCGTCAGGCTGGTGACCGAATAGGTTTCCAACCCCTCGTCCTGTTTCCAGGAGCCGGCGACCAGCCGTCCCATCAACCGCAACATCGCCCAGGCGTTCCGTTCGCGGGCCACATACACCCCAAGTTTTCCCGCATCCAAAGCCTCGCGGGCCAGGACGAGGCCGAATCCGTCGTCGTAGACATTGTTGGAAACGACCAGAATCGGGGTGCGCATGCGCCGTGGCCCCTCGCCCCAATCCAGCCGCACATCCAGCATCGGCATCTTGTACAGCGTCCTTGCCAGTGCCATGGCGGCCCCTGGCCATTTCAGCAACCGGTGCTGCTTGCGCTGGCGTTCGCGCTCCTGGACCACCTGCGGATAAAAGCCCAGGACGGAACTGTTGGTGTAGGGTTCGCCATTCACCTCGGCGATGTCGATGACACGGACGCGCCCGCCAGCCAACGCTTCTGCGGCATCCTCCAATTCAAGTGGAATATGAAGATCCCGTGCCAATAAGTTGAGAGTACCCAATGGAATGACGCCCAACGTCTTCCCCTTCGGCAGCGCGAGCTTCACCGCGCTGTGCAGAGTGCCGTCTCCGCCGCCAACCACCACGGTCTCGGCCTCGGACTCCAGAACCTGCCGGATCGTCTCGGTGCATTGCGCACCGTCGACGGTGTGGAGATCGACGGTGGCACCATGCCGCTCGAACGCCGTGCGGATCGCTGTCTCCGCACGGTCGATGGGCCGATCGACCAGTGAACCTGCCTGCCGGTTCAGGACGATTCCGACTTTCATGGATCACCCGGTGGGATATGGAGCATCATCGGCATCTGGCCTTCGCTGAGGATCGGAATGGGGTCATATCTTCAGATGAGAGCGTGAGCGCAACGGTCCAAGGGGATCGATGTTCCTGACCGGCCTGCCCCGACCTCGGCGGGCGAACATCCGCATCCGTATGGCTGGTTTGACAGCGTCGTAGGCTGCCGTATCATCGCTGCCGGCTGTTTCCTCCCCTCAAAGCATGGCAGGGATGGTACAGACGGCCCGCCACCGCCCGTTTCGCAACGATAATTGAGAAAATACAAGACGATGAGCGACGCTGCTGAGATTCTGTTCGAACGCCGGGGCGCCATCGGCCTCGTCACGCTCAACCGGCCCAAGGCGCTGAACGCGCTGACTCTTGGGATGATCAGGCTGTTCGATCCGCAACTGCGGGCCTGGAATGCCGATCCGGAGATCAAGGCCGTCGTGATTCGCGGTGCCGGCGAGAAGGCTTTCTGCGCCGGCGGCGATGTCGTCAGTCTGTATGAAGCCGGCAAGGCCGCCAAGGAAGGGCATGGCGATACCCAGCCGATCCGCGCCTTCTTCAGCGAAAAGTATGTACTGAACCGGCTGATCAAGCGCCTGTCCAAACCCTACG
>NZ_BADK01000993.1 GCF_000333595.1 Azospirillum sp. B506 | reverse complement strand
AGCAGGGTGCGGGCTTCCGGCAACTTCGACAGCGCTTCCCCGGTCGCACCCGGCGCGTCGACGACGATGAAGCGGTCGCCGCCGCCGCCCAGATCGCGCAGGGCCGCCGCAGCATCGCCGTCCGGCGGAACCTCCACGCTGTCGAGCATGAAGGACTGCTTCAGGAACTTGCCGGTCGTGTTGTTGTCGGCGATGGCGAGCGCGGCACCGGCCAGCCCGTCGTCGGCCGCCGGCTCGTCCGGATTGGCGACGGAGGGCGGCGGCTCCGGTGTCTGCGACAGGAAGCCGATGCGGATCTCGCCAACGGTTGCCGGCGGGGATTCGGCCACGGCAGCAGTGCCCGGGGTGCCGGCCAGCAGAATGCCGCCGAGGACGGCAAGCGGCACACTGTGAAGAAGGCGGGGCAGGCGGGGCTTCGTCATTCTATCCATCGCGATGCAAACAGTTTGGAGAGCAGCCTATCGGGCGAATCCCGGCGGCGGAATGCGACTATCGAAGCATGGACAGGGTGGATGGGGCGGAGCCGGCGGTCTGGCGGGATGCCGGGCGGGAACAGCGCCGCCTTGTACGAAAGTCGAATTATTGGCATCGCGGATCAATGGCTATCCTGGCAGCCCGTTGTCTGACGACTCCACCACTGCCGGAACCTGTCATGGCGTTCGTGACCCGTCGCCGATTCCTGTCCGGACTGGCTGCCAGCTGCGCATCCGCCGGGATCGCGTCCGCTCTTGCCGTCAAACAGGCCGCCGCCCGTCCGCTGGACGAGGTGATGGAGCGCGGGCGGTTGCGCGTGGCGGTCTATCGCGAATTTCCACCCTTCTCCTTCCAGCGCGACGGCAAGCTGGTCGGCATCGACGTCGATCTTGCGCGGGCGATCGCGGAGAAGCTGGGCGTCAGGCCCGACATCTACGAGCAGATCCCCGGGGAGACGGTATCGGATGACCTGCGCGTGGCGGTGTGGCGCGGCAGCCTGTTCGGCGGCGAATTGGCCGATATCATGATGCACATCCCCTATGACAAGCGCTTCGGCCTGATGAACCCGGAAGCGGTGCTGTTCGGTCCCTATCATCAGGAGGTGTTCGCGCTCGCCCGCGACCCGCAGCGGGTGCGGTCCGCCGTGCTGGCGACCCTGCCGGACGAACCGATCGCGGTGGAGATCGACAGCGTGCCCGACTTCTTCCTGCTGGGCCTGCAGGGCGGACGGCTGCGCAGCCGCATCATCCATTGCCCGACGCCCGAGGCCGCCATCGCGACGCTGATCACCGGCGAGGCCGCGGCGGTGCTGGCGCCGCTGAGCCAGGTGCAGGCGGCACTGGGAGCGAAGATGGAGCAGTTCCCGGTCACCACCGTGACCCTGCCGGGGATGATGACCTCCAGCTGGAACATCGGCATGGCGACCAAGGAGAACTCCCGCGACCTCGCCTACAGCGTCGGCGACGCGGTGACGGCTTTGACCGAGGACGGGACGATGGCGAAGATCTTCGCCGCCTATGGCGTCACCCACACGCCGCCGCCGTTGGTGGAGTGAAGCGGAGACAAGCAGACAGGCCGGCGGTCGGGAGGGGATGGATGAGATACACGCGGCGCAACATGGGACTCACCGGCGCGATGCTTGTCATCGCCGGTCCGGCCTTCGCGGCAAGCTCCCCTTCCGACCCGCTGAACTCCGTGATGTGGGACATGCTGCGCGACCAGTATTTCGCCGGTGCGCCGGTGGTGTTCGACTCTGCGGTGAAGGTCATCGCTCCTGCGGCGGCAGAGGATACCCGCGCGGTGCCGCTCTCCGTCGATGCCACGGCACTGGGACGGGTGGTGGAGATGGTGGCGATTGCCGACCTGAACCCTTTTCCGCTGGTGCTGCGCTACCATCCCGGCAATGCTGCGCCCTACATTGCCACCCGCATCAAGATCCAGCAGGCCACCGCCGTGCGCGGTGCGGCGCGGACGGCCGACGGGGTCTGGCATGTCTCCGGGGTGCTGGTCGATGCGGCGGGCGGCGGGTGCAGTGCCCCGCCGGCATCCTATGCCCAGAAGGACTGGGCCGACCATGTCGGCGAGGTGCAGGCGCGGCTTTGGCCGGCGGGCGAGGATGGCGTGGCGCGGCTGCGGCTGCGCATCCGCCATCCCAACGACACCGGACTGGTCGACGGCATCCCGGCCTATTTCGTCGAAACCCTGCAGGTTGATGCGCAGACTCCCGGCGGCTCGCCCACGCTGGCGCGGATCGACAGCCTGGAGCCGGTCTCGGAGAATCCGGTCTATTCGCTGGACGTCCGCCTGCCGCCGGATGCCACGGCATTGATCCTGCGCGGGCGGGACAACCAGGGCGGCGAGATCCGCGCGACCATTCCGATGCCACCGCCGGGCGCAAAGCCGGCGATGTCGCTGAGACCCGCCGACCAGCGCTGGAGTGTCGGGCAATGAGGAGGACGCCATTGCGCCGGCTGATGCTTTCCGCCCTTCTGGCTGCCGGTGTGATGGCAGGTGGTGCGGTGCAGGCCGCCGGGCCGCTGACCTACGATCTGAAGCCGACGCAGATTGCCCCCGACACCTATGTCTTCGAAGGCTCGACCAAGCATTTCACCCGCGCCAATGGCGGCAACATCCTGAATTCCGGCTTCATCGTCACGGCCGACGGGGTGATCGTCATCCAGACCGGTCCATCGCGCCGCTATGGCGAGGAGATGCGCGCCGCCATCCGCAAGGTCACCGAAAAGCCGATCCGCAAGGTCTTCATCAGCAACCTGCACCCCGATTACTGGCTGGGGTCCCAGGCCTTTGCCGACGTCGCCATCGCAGCCTTGCCCGGCACCATCGCCGGCATCCAGGAAGAGGGGAACGGCATCGCCGAGAACATGTACCGGCTGGTCGGCGACTGGATGCGTGGGACCGAGGTGACGCTGCCGACCGAGCCGGTCTATGGATCGACGGTGAAGTTCGGCGACCATCGCCTGCGGCTGATCCCGCTGACCGGTCATACCGCCGCCGACCTGATGATCCTCGACGAATCGACCGGCGCGCTGTTCGCTGGCGGCGTCGTGTTCTGCGACCGCACCCCGACCACGCCGCACGCCACCGTCGCCGACTGGCTGAAGGAACTGGACGCGGTCGATGCGCTGGACATCCGGCTGCTGGTGCCCAACCACGGCCACATCCGCCCCGACAAGGCTTGTGTCGCCCAGACCCGCGACTGGTTGACCTGGCTGGACGGCACGCTGCGCGACGCCGTGGAGTCCGGACTGGACATGGCCGAAGCGCTGGAACTGCCAATCCCTGAACGGTTCCAAGTGCTTGACGTGCTGCGCGAAGAATATCGCCGCTCCGTCGCCCATCTCTGGCCGAAGATCGAGCAGGCAAGTCTGCCGCGGATCAATTGACGGGTTGGTGACCCGGAGGGGAACTGACGCTTACGCCTGCTACTATCCGACAATTTACCAGACCGATCATCCGTCTACACTGCCGAATATCGTAGAGCGACGCGGCTCCTTCGGCCGCCAAAAGCTTGAAAATGCCGCCCAGACTCCGTTCGCCCGCCGGACCCGCCCGTCCGGCGGCAACGGGCAGGTCTTGCCCGGGCGGTGCCGTCATCATCAGTTTTGGGAGGCAACCGCACATGAAGCGCCTGGTTACACGTCTCGCCCTGGCAGCCTCGCTGACCGCGTTCAGCGCCACCGGCGTCCTGGCCGCCGACGCCAGCGGCCCGTCCAGCGACGATCTGCTGAAGAGCGCCACAAACACCGAAGCGGTCCTGACCTATGGCATGGGGCCGCAGGCCCAGCGTTTCAGCCCGCTGACCGACCTGAATGCCGACACCGTGAAGAAGCTGGTTCCGGTCTGGTCCTTCTCCTTCGGCGGCGAGAAGCAGCGCGGCCAGGAAGCCCAGCCCATCATTTACGACGGCACCATCTATGTCACCGGGTCCTACTCCCGCCTCTATGCGGTCGATGCCCGCACCGGCCACAAGAAGTGGGAATACAACCACCGCCTGCCCGACGGCATCATGCCCTGCTGCGACGTGGTGAACCGCGGTGCGGCGATCTACAAGGACAAGATCTACTTCGCCACGCTGGACGCCCGCCTCGTCGCACTGAACCGCGAGACCGGCAAGGTGGTGTGGAACAAGAAGCTGCAGGAATACAAAGAAGGCTATTCCAACACCGCCGCCCCGCTGATCGTCGACGGCAAGATCATCACCGGCAACTCCGGTGGCGAGTTCGGCGTGATCGGCATGGTCGAGGCCCGCGATGCCGAAACCGGCGAGCTGGTCTGGCAGCGCCCGACCATCGAAGGCAACATGGGCACGCTGAACGGCAAGGAGTCGACNGTCACCGGCAAGACCAACGCCAGCTGGCCCGGCGACATGTACAAGACCGGCGGCGGCGCCACCTGGCTGGGCGGCACCTACGATCCGGAAACCAAGACGCTGTTCTTCGGCACCGGCAACCCGGCGCCCTGGAACTCGCACCTGCGTCCGGGCGACAACCTCTATACCTCCTCCACCCTCGCCATCGATCCGGACAACGGCGAGATCAAGTGGCACTACCAGACGACGCCGCATGACGGCTGGGACTTCGACGGCGTGAACGAGTTCGTGTCCTTCGACCTGAAGAAGGACGGCAAGGTGATCAAGGCCGGCGGCAAGGCCGACCGCAATGGCTTCTTCTACGTCATCGACCGCAACACCGAAGCGGGTGAAGCTGTCGGCCGAAATCTGCCCGGTGCCGCCGTAGATCAGGTCGATCTCGCCGGTTTCAAAGGCGACGGCGCGGGCGGTGGGATCGGGGATCACCTTGACGACGATGCGCTCATAGGCCGGCTTCGGCCCCCAGTAGGACGGATTGCGGGTGAAGATGTCGTACTCGCCCTTCTTCGTCTCGGTCAGCATCCAGGGGCCGGTGCCGACCGGGGAGCGGACGCCGTCGGCGGTGATCACCGACGGAGCCGCGAAGCGCACCGGGCGGATCAGAGCCAGCTCCAGCAACGTCGGGTAATAGGGATCCTTCAGGCTCAGGCGGATCCTTCGGCTGTCCAGCACCTCGACCGATTGGATTTGCCCGATCAGTTCCAGCCAGTCATGCCTGGACCGCTCCGACAGAACCGCGTCGAAGTTCGCCTTGACCGCCGCCGCGTCGAACGGCGTGCCGTCGGAGAA
>NZ_BADK01000994.1 GCF_000333595.1 Azospirillum sp. B506 | reverse complement strand
GATGCCATGCAGGGCCGCGAAATAGCGCAGATTCTGCAGCACCGTCAGGTCGAGTTCGAGCGTCGGCTGCTGAAACACCACGCCCAGTCGGCCCAAGGCGTCGCCCGGCGCTTGCGCGATGTCATGGCCGTGGATGCGCACATGCCCGGCGGTCGGCCGCAGCAGGCCGGTGGCGAGCGCGAACAACGTGCTCTTCCCAGCGCCGTTGGGGCCGAGCAGGCAGGTGAAGGCGCCGGGCATCACGCGGAAGCCGACATCCTCCAGGGCAAGGCGGTTCCCGCCATAGCCGTGGCGCAGCCCCTCGATCTCCAGTGCCGGCACCGTCATTCTGACGCCCCTTCCCTGTCTCAGCCCTTGACCGCCACGCCCCAGGGGTAACGGCCGACCTTGACGGTCTTGGTCACCTTCAGGCTGTCGACATCGATCACCGACACGTCGCCGCTGACCCCGTTGGTGGTGTAGAGCAGCTTCTGGTCCGGCGTCAGCGCCAGATGCCAGACGCGGCGGCCGACCAGCAGATAGTCCTTCACCTCGAAGGTCTTCGCATCCACCACCGCGACATGGTTGGCCGGACCGAGCGCCACGAAGGCGTAGCGGCCGTCGTCGGTCAGCTTGACGCCCACCGGCTGGATGCGGTCCTTGGCAACGCCCTTGATGTGGAAGTCGATGACCTTTCTGACCTGACGGGTGGTGGTGTCGATGACGCTGACGGTGCCGCCGATCTCCGACGAGACCCACAGCTGCGAACCATCCTTGGTGAACTGGGCGTAACGGGGGCGGGGTCCCACCAGCGTGTTGTCGACCACCGCGCGTTTTTCCATGTCGATCCAATGGACCATGCTGGTCGTCTCGGACGTGTTGACGCCCCAGCGGCCGTCGGGACTGACGTCCATTCCCTCCGGCTCTACCCCGACATCGACCTGGAAGGCGACCTTGCGCGTCGGCACGTCGACCACAGTGACGATGTTGCTGTCCTCATTGGCAATGATCAGGCTCTTGCCGTCAGGGCTGAGGGCGAACTGTTCGGGATCCTCGCCGGAGGGAAGGTTGTGCACGACCGTCTTGCTGGCGAGGTCGAAGACCTGCACCGTGTGGTCGTCGCTGGCGCAGATGAACAGCTGGGTGCCGTCCCTGGAGAGGGTGATGCCGCGCGGGCGCTTGCCGACCTTGATGGTGTCGGTGACAGCCATGGTCTTGCCGTCGATCACCGACAGCGTGTTGTCCTTCTCGTTCGACACATAGATGGTCTGGGCGGAGGCGGCCGAAGCCAGAAGGCCGGTGGCCGCGGCCAGGGCGGCCCAGGAAATGCCGGTGGCTAAGCCGGTGAAGCGGGCGGCTGTCATGGCGTGGTCTTTCCTCGCGTCTTGCAGAGCGTTTCCGGTTGGTCGTAGCCCAGGCTGTCCAGTTCGGTGCGCGGGTGCAGGAATCCGTCCTGCGGCGACACCGACACCAGGGAGCGGTCAGCGGCGAGCAGCACCGGCTGGCGCAGCTGGCCATCCCAGGGCCGCAGGCTGAGCGGTGCGCCGCGGAAGGCGGACATGGTGAAGTCCGGCGACTGGATGAAGGCGATCAGGCGGTCGGGATCGGCGGTGCGGGCGCGGGCGGCGGCCTCACCCACCACGCGGACGGCGGTCCAGTCATTGTGGTCGCGCGCCGTCATCGGTCGCTTGGCCGAGGTCTTGAAGCGGGATTGCAGCTGTGCAGCACCCCATTGCTCGTGCGTGCGGTGCCAGACGGTGGGGACCAGCCCCTGGGTGCCGGCGACGGGGCGCGGGTCGGCGGTGCGGTAGGACAGGTAGTCGCCGAATT
>NZ_BADK01000995.1:17500-40266 GCF_000333595.1 Azospirillum sp. B506 | reverse complement strand
CCCCCCTGGGGAGAGGGTCGGGGTGAGGGGGATGCATAAGGTGAATTCACTGGGGACCAGGAAGCGCGCGATGCTTGATAATCCTCGCCGCGCTTCCCCCTCACCCTAACCCTCTCCCCGGGGGGGAGAGGGGATCCTTTCGGGGGCGCGAGATATGCACATGCGGGACGCCTGCCCCCGCCGCCGGGTCGACCAGGTGAACTGCGGATCGTCGACGATCAGATGCCGGTGGTCCGACAGCCGGTTGCGCTCCAGCCAGCCGACGGTCGCCTCCAGCTCCGACAGCGTCATTTCGGAACGCGCCTTCTTCATCAGCCGCTTCAGCACCGCGTTGTAGATGTGGTAGCCGGTCGGCCCCTCGGTGACGAGGTTGTTGTCCTCGTCCTCGATCACCTGCGCGGCGACCAGCTGGCCGATGCGCTGGCGCAGGTGATGCTCCGCCGCACTCGGCGTCAGCGGCAGTTCGCCCGGCTCGCGCGACTGCGCCCCGAAATCCGGCCCCGGCGCCACCACGGCGAAGCTCAGCGCCGTGGCGTTGGAGTCCAGCGGGATGATCTCCGGCTCCCGCTCCGCAGAGCGCTCGAAGGGAAGCTCCTGCTGCGGCCTGCGCGTCTTCACCATGGCGCGGGTGCCCTGCTGGGTCTCCACCATGGTGCGGAACCGCTCGAACAGCGCGTCCGAGGGATGGTAGACCAGCGCCCGCTGCCGGTCGTAGGGACCGCCCTGCGGGTCCACCCGCGTCGCCCGCGCGATCGCCTGCTCCAGCCAGGGGCGGGAGCGGATGTGCGTCAGGCAGGCGACATGGGTGATCGACGGGGCGTCCAGCCCCTCATAGGCCATGGCGACGGAAACCAGCACCGCCGGCTCCGGCCGCAGGCGGAAGGCGGCCACAACCTCCTGCGCGTCGCGGCATTCGGAAATGGCGAGCCGCACCATGCGGCCGGCCTGCGCCTTCGGCATCCAGCCCTGCAGAGTCTCCAGATAGAAGCGCGCCGTCCCCTGGTCGGGAGCGATGACCAGCAGCTTGCCCAGCCCCGCATCGTCGCGTCCGGCCGGCAGCTTCAGCTCCGCCCGCCGTTTCGCCCGATGCTCCCGGCAGGAGCGGTAGGCCTCGCGCAGCATCGCCTGGGCGAAGCCGGTGCGCAGCGCGGTGAACAGGGCGTCGCGCGTGTTCTCCCCCGCCTTGGACAAGGCATCGACCCAGCGGTTGGTCCGCTCCGCATCCAGCCAGGAGGCCGTCCCGTCCATCGCACCGAAGGTCACCGGCAGGATCGCCTTCTCCGCCAGCGCCTGCCGGCGCGAATAGCCGACCACCGCCCAGCCCGGCGCCTTGAAGTCGATCTCCCGCACCTTCCGCGTCCCCTGCGGCGCGCGGTAGGGCAGCCACAGGATCGGCCGCCCATCGGCCCGCTCCAGTGTCCCGCTCATCAGCAGCCGGGCCGAGGCATTCTCCAGCAGCGGCAGGATCGACCGGCTCCAGGCGGTCTCCTCCTCCACCGCGGCCATGCGGTCGGTGTCGAACACCGCCGGCAGATGGTGCAGCTCGTCCACCGCCAACAGGTAGCGGTGGCGGCGGAACTCCTGCAGATGCAGGTCCGGCGCCGCGGCCACCGCCTGATAGGTCGTGACGTAGCCCTGCAACCCGCGGCAGAGGTCGCGCCCGTTCTCCGCCGCGCGCAGGGCGATGCTGTGTCCCAAAAGCTCGCGCCAGCGCGGATCGACGAAGGCCTCCTCCGCCTGCTGGCGCAGGCTGTCGCGCGGCACGATCCAGCAGACACGGTCGATCCGCTCCGCCTTGTGCAGGGCCGCCGCCATGATGACCGGCAGCAGCGACTTACCCCCGCCGGGCGTCACCGCCGCCAGAACGTCGCGAACCTCCGTCTGCTGCTGGCCGATGGCGTCGGCGATGGCGCTGACCAGTTGCTGATGGGTTCTCAGCTGCGGCATTCCACCCTGCTGGCTGTGGCACGAGGGAGAAGCAAGCCTAAATTCCCGCGAGTCCCCGGTCATGGGCGCAATCGAAGGCAACGGCTCCCATCGGGAGTAGGGCCGTTTCCGATCGGGGCCAGCGATTCGCACCGCCTAAGCCCTATGATGACGGCTCCCGCCACATACTGACGTACACACCTGAAAGCACATGTCCCCGCGAAAGCCCTGTATTGGACCGGTATTGGACCGGATCGGCCGAAAGGCAAGGCACCCGCAGAACCTCAATTTTTGAGTTGCGCACCTCAAAACTCGGGAATATGTTCGCGATATGAACAATCACAGCAACGACGCACCCTTGACCCTGCGTGACGTGGCGGCTGCGGCCGGCGTCAGCCTTGCGACCGCCGACCGGGTGGTCAACGGCCGGCCCGGCGTCAGCGCCAAGACCGCGCACAAGGTGCACGAAGCGGTGCAGCGGCTGGGCTTCCGCCCGCTGGCGGCGGCGGCGGAGCTGGCGCGGGCGCGGTCCTGGCGCTTCGCCGTGGTCCTGCCCGGCGGCGGCAACCGCTTCATGATGGACATCGCCGACAACATCCGCGCCCAGGCCGACTGGTTCCGCGCCCGCCGCATCGGGGTGGAGATCATTGAGGCCGACGTGTTCGACGCCGACACCCTGGCGGCGGAGCTGGCGACGCTGCCGGGCCGCTTCGACGGCGTGGCGCTGGTCGCCCTCGACCATCCGCGCATCCGCGCGGCCATCGACGATCTGGTGGATGGCGGCACGGCGGTGGTGACGCTGGTGTCGGACGCCCCGACCTCGCGGCGCCAGCATTATGTCGGCATCGACAACATCGCCGCCGGCCGCACCGCCGGGTCGCTGGTCGGCCGCTTCCTCGGCCCGCCGCGTGCGGGAGAGGCGGGGGGCGCCGTCGGCATCATCACCGGCTCCGGCAGCCTGCGCGACCACGCCGAACGCCGCTTCGGCTTCGGACAGGTGCTGTCGGAGGAATATCCCCACCTCACCCGGCTGATCCCGGTGGAGGGGCGCGACGACCCCGAGCGCAACCGCGATCTGGTCCGCCGCATGCTGGCCGGCACGCCCGATCTGGTGGCGATCTACAACAGCGGCGAAGGCTCGGTCGGCATCGGCGAGGCGCTGGCCGAGGCCGGCCTCGCCCGCAAAATCCTCTGCGTCGGGCACGAGCTGACGCCGGCCACCCGCCGCATGCTGCTGGACGGCACCTTCGCCGCCCTGGTCGCCCAGGATCCGGGGCACGAGGCGCGCTCGATGGCGCGGGTGCTTCACGCCCTGGTCACCGGACAGGAGATCGTCGCGGCGCAGGAACATATCCGGGTCCAGGTCATCCTGCGCGACAACCTGCCCTGAGAAATCAGGGCATCAGAAAAGGTCGACAGCCATGTTTCTCGGGATCGACATCGGCACATCGAGCGTCAAGGCGGTTCTGACCGACGCCGAAGGGGCCGTCGCCGGCAGCGCGTCCCGTCCCTGCACCGTGTCCCGCCCGCATCCCCTGTGGTCGGAGCAGGAGCCGGAGGACTGGGTTTCCGCCGCCATCGCCGCGGTGGACGAGCTGGCCGACCGCCAGCCGGCGGATCTCGCCGCCGTGCTCGGCATCGGCTTCTCCGGCCAGATGCATGGCGCGGTTCTGCTGGGCGACGACAACCGGGTGCTTCGCCCCGCGATCCTGTGGAACGACGGCCGCTCCCACCGCCAGTGCGCGACGCTGGAGGAGACCCTGCCGACGCTGCGCAGCATCAGCGGCAACATCGCCATGCCCGGCTTCACCGCGCCGAAGCTGCTGTGGGTGGCGGAGGAGGAGCCGGACATCTTCGCCGCCCTCGCCAAGGTGCTGCTGCCCAAGGCCTATGTCCGCTGGCGCCTGACCGGCGCGATGGTCGAGGAGATGTCGGACGCCTCTGGCACGCTGTGGCTGGATGTGGCAAAGCGCGACTGGTCCGACGACCTGCTCGCCGCCACCCGCATGACCCGCGCCCACATGCCGGATCTGGCCGAAGGCTCCGACGCCGTCGCCCGGTTGTCGCCGGACCTCGCCCGCCGCTGGGGCATGCGGGAGCCGCCGGTGGTGGCGGGCGGGGCCGGGGATTGCGCCGCCAGCGCCGTCGGACTCGGCGCGATCACGCCCGGCGATGGCTTCCTCAGCCTCGGCACCTCCGGCGTGGTGTGGCGGACGACCGACCGTTTCCTGCCCAACCCGGCGATGGCGGTCCATGCCTTCTGCCACGCGCTGCCCGGCGTCTGGCACCAGATGGGCGTGATGCTGTCTTCCGCCGCCTCGCTGGCCTGGGCCGCCTCCACCCTCGGCGCACCGGAGGCCGAGCTGCTGGCCCCGCTCGGCGACGCGGTGGACGGCCCCTCGCCGGTTGCCTTCCTGCCCTATCTGTCGGGCGAGCGCACCCCCCACAACGACGCCACCGTCCGCGGCCTGTTCGCCGGCCTGTCGGCGGAGACCACGCGCGACGCGCTGGTCCAGGCGGTTCTGGAGGGTGTCGCCTTCGCCTCCCGCGACACTCTGGTGGCGCTGGGCGCGGGTGCCCCTACGGTTTTCGACCTTGCCGGCGGCGGCTCCCGTTCCCGGCTGTGGGCGCGCATCTGCGCCGACGCGCTCGGCGTCACCATCCACCGCATCGAGGACGGCGAGGTCGGGGCGGCGCTCGGCGCTGCCCATCTCGGCCGCATGGCGGCGACCGGCGAGTCCCCCGCCGCCGTCTGCCGCAAGCCCCGCCGTGTTGAGACCTTCACCCCCGATCCGGCCCGCGCCGAGGCGTACAGCCTGGCTTGGCTGCGCTGGCGCCGGCTCTACCCCCTTGCCAAGGAGTTCGCGTCTTGAGCACCGCCTCTTTCTTCGGCGACCTGTCCCCGGTGGCCTATCGCGGACCGGACAGCCGCGACCCGCTGTCCTACCGTTGGTACGACAAGGACCGCGTGGTTCTGGGCAAGCGGATGGAGGATCATCTGCGGCTGGCCGCCTGCTACTGGCACAGCTTCTGCTGGCCGGGCGGCGACCCGTTCGGCGGCGAGACCTTCCAGCGCCCGTGGATGCGTCCCGGCCAGGACCCGATGGCTGCTGCCCGCGCCAAGGCCGATGTCGCCTTCGAGATGTTCCGCCTGCTCGACATCCCCTTCTTCTGCTTCCACGACCTCGACGCCGCGCCGGAAGGCGCCACGCTGGTCGAGAGCGTCGACAATTTGAAGGCCATCACCGAGCTGTTCGCGGCGAAGATGGAGACCGCCAAGGTCCGTCTGCTGTGGGGCACCGCCAATTTGTTCTCCCACCGCCGCTACATGGCGGGTGCGGCGACCAACCCGGACCCGGACGTCTTCCTCTATGCCTGCGGGCAGGTGCGCGCGACGCTGGAGGCGACCCATGCGCTGGGCGGCGCCAACTACGTCATGTGGGGCGGCCGCGAGGGCTATGAGACGCTGCTGAACACCGACCTGAAGCGGGAGCTGGACCAGATGGGCCGCTTCCTGGCGATGGTGGTGGAGCACAAGCACAAGATCGGCTTCGACGGGCCGATCCTGATCGAACCGAAGCCGCGCGAGCCGACCAAGCACCAGTATGATTTCGACGTCGCCACCGTCTACGGCTTCCTGGAACGCTACGACCTGCTGGCCGACGTGCGGGTGAACATCGAGCAGAACCACGCCATCCTCGCCGGCCACAGCTTCCAGCACGAGGTCGGCCTGGCGCTGGCGCTCGGCATCTTCGGCTCGCTCGACATGAACCGTGGCGACGCGCTGCTGGGCTGGGACACCGACCAGTTCGCCAACGACATCGGCGAGCTGACGGTGGTTATGCACGACATCCTGAAGGGCGGCGGCTTCACCACCGGCGGCCTGAATTTCGACGCCAAGATCCGCCGCCAGTCGCTCGATCCGGCGGACCTGCTGCACGGCCACATCGGCGGCATCGACACCTGCGCCCGCGCCCTGCTGCAGGCGGCCCGGATGCTGGAGGACGGCGCGCTGACCGGCCCGCTGGCCGAACGCTACGCCGGCTGGGACGGCGCGGAAGGGCAGGCGATCCTGTCCGGCAAGCGCGACCTCGCCACGCTCGCCGACCGGGCGCTGACTTCGGGCCTCAACCCCCAGCCGCGCTCCGGCCGGCAGGAGTATCTGGAGAACATCGTCAACCGCTACGTTTGAACCCCACAACGGTATCCCCTCTCCCCGGGGGGGAGAGGGGGATCTGGTAGACTTCTCGTCGATCAACAAGGCCGCCACGACCGGACGGCCACATAAGGAGGAAACACGATGAAGCACCGCCTCGCCACCACCATCAAGGGCACCGCCGCCGGCCTGTTCCTGACGCTGGTCGCCGCCACGACCATGACCTCGACGGCAGCGCTGGCCGCCGGCACCACCGTCGGCGTGTCCTGGTCCAACTTCCAGGAGGAACGCTGGAAGACCGACGAGGCGGCGATCAAGGCCGTGATCGAGAAGGCCGGCGGCACCTACCTGTCGGCCGACGCCCAATCCTCCCCGGCCAAGCAGCTGTCGGACATCGAATCGCTGATTTCGCGCGGCGCCAAGGCGCTGATCATCCTGGCCCAGGACAGCGACGCCATCCGTCCGGCGGTGGAGAAGGCGGCAGCGGAGGGCATCCCGGTGGTCGGCTATGACCGGCTGATCGAGATCCCGTCGGCCTTCTACATCACCTTCGACAACAAGGAGGTCGGCCGCCTCCAGGCGCGCAGCGTCTTCGCCATGAAGCCGAAGGGCAATTACGCCTTCATCAAGGGCAGTTCCACCGATCCGAACGCCGACTTCCTGTTCGCCGGCCAGATGGAGGTGCTGAAGGCCGCCATCGACCGCGGCGACGTCAAGAATGTCGGCGAGGCCTATACCGACAAGTGGCTGCCGGCCATCGCCCAGCAGAACATGGAGCAGATCCTGACCAAGACCGGCAACAAGGTCGACGCCGTGGTCGCCTCCAACGACGGCACCGCCGGCGGTGCGGTCGCGGCGCTGGCGGCGCAGGGGCTGGCCGGAACGGTTCCGGTGTCGGGCCAGGACGGCGACAAGGCGGCGCTGAACCGCATCGCGCTGGGCACCCAGACGGTGTCGGTGTGGAAGGACGCCCGCGAACTCGGCCGCCGCGCCGCCGAGATCGCCATCGAGCTTGCCGACGGCAAGAAGATGACCGCCATCGCCGGCGCCACCACCTTCGACGGCGGCCCGAAGAAGCAGAAGATGACCTCGCTGTTCCTCACCCCGATCGCCATCACCAAGGATAACCTCGGTCAGGTGATCGACGCCGGCTGGGTCACCAAGGACGTGGTGTGCCAGGGCGTGAAGCCCGGCAGCGTCAAGGCCTGCAACTGATGGCGGAGCCGTCCACCACGCTGTCCCCGGCGTCCTCCGATTCCTCATCGGGGGCGCCGGCCGGACGGCGGGCCGGCATCGGCGACGCCCTGCGCGCGCTGGAGCTGGACACCCGCATGGTCGGGATGATCGGGGCGCTGGCCATCGTCTGGATCGGCTTCGACATCCTGACCGGCGGCGCCTTCCTGACCCCGCGCAACCTGTGGAACCTGTCGGTGCAGACCGCGTCCGTCGCCGTGATGGCGACGGGCATGGTGCTGGTCATCGTCACCCGCAACATCGACCTGTCGGTGGGGTCCATCCTGGGCTTCACCGGCATGGTGGTCGGCGTGCTCCAGGCCCGGATCCTGCCGGAGATCTGGGGCTTCGACAATCCGCTGACCTGGGTGGTGGCGGTGGCGGCGGCGGTCGCCGTCGGCGGGGCGGTGGGGGCGGCGCAGGGCGCCGTCATCGCCTATCTCGGCGTGTCGTCCTTCATCGTCACGCTGGGCGGACTGTTGGTCTGGCGCGGTGCCGCCTGGTGGGTGACCACCGGCCAGACGGTGGCGCCGATGGACGGGCTGTTCAAACGGCTGGGCGGCGGCTTCGAGGGCGCCATCGGCGCCGGGCCGAGCTGGATGGTCGGCCTCGCCGCCGTCCTGCTGTCGGTCGCCACCATCCTGGTGACGCGGCGCCGTAGGGCCGGCTTCGGCTTTCCGGTCCGGCCGCGGTGGGCGGAGGGGGTGGTGATCCTGCTGGTCGCCGCCGCCATCGTCGGCGCGGTGCTGGTGGTCAATTCCTACCCGCTTCCCGCACCGGTGGTGCGCCGGATGATGGAGGCGCAAGGACTGTCCACCGACGGCGGACTCCCCTTCGTCGCCCACGGCTTCGCCATCCCGGTGCTGATCGCGGTGGCGGTGGGGGTGGGGATGACCTTCCTGTCGCGACGCACCCGGTTCGGCCGCTACGTCTTCGCCATCGGTGGCAACCCCGAGGCGGCGGAGCTGTCGGGCATCAACACCAAGCGGGTGATGGTGATGGTGTTCGGGCTGATGGGGGCGCTGTGCGGCCTGTCCGCCTGCATCGCCACCGCCCGGCTGAACGCCGCCACCAACGCCAACGGCACGCTGGACGAGCTGTATGTCATCGCCGCGGCGATCATCGGCGGCACCTCGATGGCCGGCGGCGTCGGCACCATCCTCGGCGCGATGCTGGGCGCCATGGTGATGCAGTCGCTGCAGTCCGGCATGGTTCTGCTGGGGGTGGACGCGCCGATGCAGAACATTGTCGTCGGCCTCGTCCTGGTCGCCGCGGTCTATGTCGACACGCTCTATCGCAGGGGGTTGAAATGACCGCTCTCGCTACGGCAGCATCGCACGCCGCAACGGCGCCGCTGGTGGAGATGCGCGACGTCTCCATCGCCTTCGGCGGCATCAAGGCGGTGGATGGCGTCAGCATCGACCTCTACCCCGGCGAAGTCGTCGGGCTGCTCGGCCACAATGGCGCCGGCAAATCGACGCTGATCAAGATCCTGTCCGGGGCCTATGCCGCCGACCATGGCGAGATCCGGGTGAACGGCGAGCCGGTCCACATCGCCAGCCCGCGCGACGCCAAGCGCTGTGGCATCGAGACGATCTACCAGACGCTGGCGCTGGCCGACAATGTCGACGCCGCCGCCAACATCTTCCTCGGGCGGGAGAAGCTGACGGCCTGGGGCACGCTGGACGACCACGCGATGGAGGCGGAGGCGCGCAAGGTGATGGGCCGCCTGAATCCGCATTTCCGCCGCTTCAAGGAGCCGGTGAAGGCGCTGTCCGGCGGCCAGCGCCAGTCTGTGGCGATTGCCCGCGCCATCCATTTCGACGCCCGCGTCCTGATCATGGACGAGCCGACCGCGGCTCTCGGCCCGGCCGAGACGCAGCAGGTGGGCGAGCTGGTGAAGCAGCTGAAGCAGGAGGGGATCGGCATCTTCCTGATCTCCCACGACATCCACGACGTGTTCGATCTGGCCGACCGCATCCATGTGATGAAGAACGGCAAGCTGGTCGGCACCGCCCGCGTCTCCGACGTGACCAAGGACGAGGTGCTGGGGATGATCATCCTCGGCAAATGCCCGCCGGGTGCGGTCCCCGGCCCGGGCGCGGCGGCCTGACCGGTCCCCCTCGGACCGGTTCCCCTCGGACCGGTCAGTGCTCGGACTCGCTGTAGAGCTGTTCGGCCAGCGCCTTCTCGTACATCGCGTCGATCTGCTCGACCGACAGCTCCGCCAGCCCCGACTGGTCCTTCACCACCTGCCCCGGCGACGGCATGTCCTGCGGCACCACCCAGGCGTCCGGCTGCCACAGATGCGACCGGCGCAGCGCCTTGCCGCAATGGAAGAAAGCCTCCCGCACCGACAGGCGGATGGCGGCCTTCGGCATGCGCCCATCCTCTCGCAGCCGGTCGAGCAGGACCGGGTCGGTGGTGACGGTGGCGACGCCGTTGACCCGCAGGAAAACGTCGGTCCCCGGCACCAGGAACACCAGCCCGCAGGCCCCGTCGGAGGTCAGGATGTTGGTGATCGACGACAGCTTGTTGTTGCCGGGCCAGTCGGGCAGGGCGAGCGTGCGGCGATCCTCCGCCAGCACGAACCCCGGCCGGCCGCCGCGCGGCGAACAATCCATGCCGCTGTCCGCCATGGTGGCGACGAAAACCAGCGGCGATTCCGCGACAAAGCGCAGGCAGTGATCGTCCAGGAACGGAAAGGTCATCTTCACCATGCGCTCGGTCGGCATGTCGTAGAGCCGCCGCAACGCCTCGACCGTATGGATGCGATGGGGATCCATGATGCCTCCTCTGCTGGGCCGCGACCCGGCGTGCCCGCCAAACTAACGTTGTTAGATTTGCCCTAACGCCGTTAGATTGTCAACCGCGACAGAGAGGAGCGGGGGAAGCGGCAATGCGCGTGCAGCGACAGGACATCATCGACGCCGCGATGGCCCTGCTGGACGAGGTGGGGGTGGACGGGCTGACGATGCGGCGGCTTGCCGGGGCGCTCCGGATACAGGCGCCATCGCTCTACTGGCATTTCGCCAGCAAGCAGGCCCTGCTCGACGCGATGGCCAACGCGCTGCTGGCGGAGATGGTGCTGCCGCCCGACGGGGACATGCCTTGGGACGAGTGGCTGCGGGCGGTGGCGACGGACTTCCGCCATGCTTTGAAATCCCGGCGCGATGGGGCACGGGTCTTTGCCGGCACCTTCCCGGCGATGGACAATGTGCTGCGCATCAGCGACCGCATCATCGCGACGCTGCGCGCCGCCGGTGCCGACGAGCGCGTGGCCGTCCGCACGCTGTTCACGCTGCAATATTTCGTGCTCGGCTTCACCATCGAAGAGCAGGCGACGATGCCGAGCACAGGCGGGCATGGGGAGGGGGTGGACCTGGTACGCGTCGCGCAGCAGCTGACCGCAGAACAGGCGGCACGCTATCCCCACGCCGCCGCCACCGTGGCGCTCCTGGCGTCGGACGATGACGACGCCCGGTTCCGCTTTGGCCTGGACCTCCTGATCGACGGATTGAGGGGCGTCATCCCTTCGCCCATCCCCTCCTGAGCTTGCCTATTGTGGCGACCGCGCCTGCCACAAAAGGAACTGCTCGAACAGCTTCTCCGCCTGCTGGGGCTGGACGCCGCGCTGCTCGACGAAGGTTCGGAACTCCTCCTTCCTGGCGGCGACCGATTGCGGTTCCTTCCCCATCGACGCCTGACGCAGCCATTGCTCGGCCGGCTCGAAGCGGACCCAGCCGGGCACCTCGGCCGCCAGATTGACCTCCTTCCATTTCGGATGGCGCGGCGGCTTCAGGAACTCGTCGAACTTGCTGAAAAAGGCGTCGACGAAGCGGGCGACCTTGCGGTGGCGGTCCACGTCGCGTTCCCAGCCATAGACCGCCATCACAGCACCCACCGCCACGGTATCCACCTGTTCGCCCGGCTTGATCAGCCCCTCATAGTCGGCGCTGGTCAGGCGAGACGGCAGATAGGTGTCGAGCAGCGCGGCACTCATCGGGATCGACAGGAAATGCAGCCCGTCCCCCGCCTTCAGGTCGCGGAAAAGCCGGGTCGGCTTGCCGGCGACATAGGCCATTGCCGCGATCTCGCCCTTGCGCAGCTTTTCCAGCGCCAGAGCCTGATCGTTCGCCTGCGGGTCCACCCGGATGCCCAGCATGTCGAAGACCAGCGAGGCGGTCATCGAGGTTCCGCTTCCCTGCACGTCGACATTCACCTTGCGGCCGGCCAGATCCTCGATCCGCGTCACGTCGGGTCCGGCGAGGATGTGCATTTCCTCGTTGTAGAGCTTGGCGATGTATTTGATGCGCCGGTCGAGGTTGGGCAGGAGCCTCTCGCGCTTGGCATAGGCCAGCACATCGGACTGAACGATGCCGACATCGATCCCCTTCAGCAGCGCGATGTCCTTCAGATTCTGGACCGATCCCTTGCCCAGCATCGGCAGCACGCGCAGCGCGTCGCCGTCGTCCAGCACCGACGCCAGATCGGCGGCGATGCGCACATAGGTCCCCTCGACCCCGCCCGATACGATGCCGACGGTCCCGCTGTTGGCATTGACGCCGCGCGGATCGGCGGCCGACGCCATACCGGCGAGGCTGACGATGCATGCTCCCACCGTGAGCATGCGGATGATCGATGCCTTCATGATGGTCCCCCCTCGATGGCTCCGCCTGCGCCGGCTATCTGGTTCTTCTGGCGAGCCAGTCGGTCAGTTTCCTCAGTTGCTGCTCCGCGTCGCTGCTGCCGGCGGCAACCGCCCGCCGATACCAGGCGGCCGCCTGCTCGGCATCGGGCGGAAGGCCGCGGACATGCAGCCGCTCATGCACCAGCGGGTCGTGGGTGCGGCCGAGCGCGAAGGCCGCCTTCGCGTTGCCGGTCTCGGCCGCCATTTCGTAATAGAGCCGGGCGCCAGCCAGATCGCCCTGCGCGAACAGGTCGTCGCCCCGCTTCATCAGCGTCGCCTGCGGGATGGTCGAGGGCGGCTTGGCCGGACGTTGCACCACATCTTCCCGCTGCTGCGCTGTCTGTGGCTCCGTCGGAGGCGCGGCCACCGCCGGAATGGCTGCCAGAGTGACCGGACCGCCGGTGGCGGCCGGTGGCTCCGGTGGTGGCGGAGCGGCGTCAATCGGCTGAACCGCCGCCTGAACCGCCGGCGGAGCGTCGATGGGTGGCGCGGCTGTGGCGGTCTCCCGCTCCGGCATCCGCTCTGCCGACAGGTCGGGCGGCGTCTCGTGCAGGATGGCATCCCCATGCCGTGGCTCCTGCGGCGCCGCTGGAGAGGAGCTTCCCGACCCTGCCGCCGCTTCGGCGCTGACCGGATCGGCAGTCGCTGCGATCACGGGCCCATGCGACGAGCCTCCCTGCGACGAGCCTCCCTGCGCCGGAGGCGGCGCCGTGTCCGCCGGCGCCGGTTCGGCGGCTGCAAGAGCTTGCGAAACCGGGGCCTGCGAAACCGGGACCACCAGCGTCACCCCCTGTTTGGCGACAACACCGCCGCCGTGATCGGTCACCGCCGTGATGTGCAGAGTCACCGTCTCGGCGGTTCCCGACGGAAAGGTCATGGACAGGTCGGACAGTTGCTCCAACTGCACCGTCCACGCACCGTCGGCGCCTCTCTCGCCGTTCGAGAGGCCGGCCTTCTCCGGCAGGCCCTCGACCGTCACATAGGTGACCGCTTCATGCTGCGGGTTCGGCTGGCCGTAGGGCGGGGAGACGGCGATGGACAGCAGGGTCGGCTGCCCCGGCTTGCCGCCCGACGTCTGGGCGGCGACGAACGGCATCAGCCGCCAGTCGGACTCCGCCATGTCGTGTTTCGGCAGCACCGTCGTGTGGGTGGTGGTGCGGGTGGCGACGGTGTCCGCGGGCGGGGCGGTGGACGGCGGCTTCTCACGCACCACCAGCCAGGAATCCAGGGTGCTGTCCGGCCCGCTGTCGTCAGTCTCCGCCGCTCCGGCGGGCAGCACACAGCATCCGCCGGCCGGACCGGCCCCTTGCGCCCGATGCATCCAGTCTACGCCGTCCAGTTGCACCGGCACCGCCAGAACCGTCAGCGCTGTAAAGCAGGAGCGCGGAAAATCGGAACAACGCAGAAGTCGGCGCAGAAATCGCGACGTCATCTCGCGCATTGCGGCATCCTCCCAGACAAAGCTCCACCGACCCCGCCCAGAAAGCGAGTGAGATTTCAGAGCTTTTGAAAGATATGCGGCGATGTTTTACGCCGTCAGTTGTTTCGATTTCTTAAATAATTGGCGATCCGTTAAGGCCGTTTTATTTTATGATGCAACCCAGGAAAAACAACCATCCCGTAGAGGGCATTTTCCGTTTTATGGCGAAGGATGGATTAATTCATAATATTCATGCCGGTCTCGGAATGGAGACACAGCGATCCCGGCAGCAGGATCCGACGCCGGGATGGAGTGCCACCACCGGTCACAGTCCCGCGCAGGCAGGGGAAGTCAGCGGTGGCGGCAGATCAATCGACGGCGGCCGACACTTGAGTATGGGTCAGCCTTGGCCGGCGCCCAGCAGAGTGCCGCGGCGGCGGCGGACCTCGACGCTCTGGCCGGGGGTGATGGGCAGGAACTCCTTCGGGCGCTCGTCGCTGCCGGCGATGGTGCGGAAGGTGGCGGCGTTCGCCTCCTGCACGTCGTTGCCCCGGCGCACCTGGTCCAGGAACTTCTTGCTCGGCATCATGATGTATTCGATGTCGTTGATGCGCCGGCCGTCCTTCGACACCGTCTTCTCGACATGGTCGAGGATTCCCTCCTCCACCAGCGAATCGACGGCCAAGGTCACGGTGCGCAGCGTGTCGCGCCGCCGGCTCCACTCGTTCATGCCGCTGTTGTTGATGATGTCGTCGGCCGACAGGGTCATCGGTGGCACGCCGTCGGTCCCGTCGGGCAGGCAGCTCAGGTCGAGGTCGCCATATTCGATGGACAGGCGGTTGTAGAGCCAGCGCGCCACCGGGCTCTTCAGCCGCATGATCCACTGGTAGGAGATCGGCTTGAACTCCAGGTTGCGGATGGCCGAGGCGACCAGCGCGTTGAATTCCAGATAGGTGTCGTTCTCGTCATCCTCGCCGCCCTCGCCGGTGCGCGGCCGGATGTAGAGGGTGGGAAAGACCGAGGATTCCAGCACCGGCCGCGCCGACTTGCGGCCGCTCTCCGGCATCTTGCTGATGATCATCCGGGTCCGGGCGAGGATCTCCAGCGCCTCGCGAATCTCCGCCGTGTCCATGGTGCGGTTGACCGCCCGCAGCTCGCGCCGGATTTCATACAGCGAGAAATGCACGCGCACCCGGTCCTGCTTGTCACCCATCAGCGACAGGCGCGAGCGGTCCATGGCAAGGCGGCGGACCACCTGCTCGACGATCTGCTCGCGCTCGGATGGGAACACCTCATACTCGACCATGCGCTTGTCTGCCGGATCCTCGCCGGGTCCGGGCTTGGCCGGGCGGTAGATGCGGGCGGGCTGCAGGGTCAGCGAGAACAGGGCGTCCTTGAAGGGAAACTCCTTGTGAACCGACTGGACGAACGCATTGGCAGCCGGCAGCTCCGGCTCCGTCCCCCGGCCCTTCGACACGAAGACGAATCGCGGCGCCGTGTCGTAAAGCGCGATCATATGGGACTGACTGCGGTCTTCCATCTCGAACAGAGTCAGCTGGACCGCGTTCGCCTTGCTCATGGCTCATCCCTCCTCGCCAGAGGGCACGATAGGGGCTGGCGTCGGACCGACGCAACCTGCGGGACGGAGTCTCCTCAAAGGCCTGTGTCCCGTTTGCCCGCGCTTGTGTAGGAAATGGCCGCGCCTGTGTCCTGAATGCCCGCGCTTCGGCCGCTCCATCCCCACCCGATTCCGGCGGCTCGGCTCCGATCACCGCGAATCGCGGGTGACCTCACGAAGCGCGAGCATTTGGGACAGAGACTCGGGGGGGGCCTGTGCGGCGTCATCCTCCCGCCCAACCGCGAGCAAATGGGACAGATCCAGCCGTGAACCATGTCAAATGCGAGTATTTTTGACACAGTTCTGGCCGCAGGCCGTGTGGCGGGAGAGGCAAGCGCGGGCAAATGGGACCGAATCTCCTCCAGCCCAGCGAAAAAGTCGGAAGGAGGAGCGATGCCTGCCGATGGGTCTCGCTCTGCCCCCGCCCGCCGAACCGCCGGCAGCCGCCCCAACCGCGAGCAAGTGGGACAATCTGATCCTTGCCTGCTCCGGCAACCGCCACCGCCGCTCCCGGCAAGCGCGGGCAAACGGGATCGGATCCGATTCGGAGCGCTGGCGCGGCCAAAGCCGACCGAACCGCGGGCAAAAGCGACAGAAGTGCGGGTCGATGGGACACAGCTGCGGGCGAAGGGGACACAACCGACCCGGTCCCATTTGCCCGCGATTCGACGTCCGCGCCAACCGGCGGAATCCTTCGCGCAAGTTCACCGGCCGTCCAGTTTGGACCTTTCCTGCTGACCGCCTGCCGGTTCCCCATGCATTGCGGAGCTTCCGATGTCACTATCCACACCAAAACCGGCCCCACCACAGCAGACGGACGGCCACCCCCTCGACAATCGCCGATGGGGTCGGATTCCCGCCTGGTGGCTCGACCACCCCGGCCTGGAGGCCGACGGCTTCGCGGTTCTGGCCGCCCTGGCCACATTCGCCGACGATACCGGCCTGTGCTGGCCGTCGCAATCGACGCTGGCCGCCAAGCTGAAGCGCTCGCGCCCGACCATCAACCGCATCATCCAAAGTCTGAGCGACCTGGGACTGGTCAGCGTCGAGCATCGCCGCGGCCGCGACGGCGCCCGTCTGTCCTGCCTCTACCGCCTGCGCTTCACCCCGCAGGATATGCCAATGCCGGATGTCGCCGCCGCCGGACTAAGCCCTGACTCGGCGGTCGACAGGGATGACTCCGCCATGCACATCCCCTGTCAGCCGGCGAGTCAGGAACAGGTCCAATCCAAACAGATTCCGGACTCGCACGCTTCGGGCGAGCGCATGGACGCGCAAGCCCGGCCACAGGAGGTGCCGGACGGTTGGATGCCGACCGCCGCCGACCTCGCCTGGGCCAGAGCCAGCCATGCCGGGATCGATCTCGGTCGCCATGTCGAGGGCTTCATTCTGCGCTGCCGTGCCCATGGCTACCGCTACCGCGACGTCTCCTCCGCCTGGCGGGCGTGGCTGTCGCAGGACGCCGCTGTCGGCAAGGCCCCGATGGCCGCCGGTCCTTCCGCCTTCGCCACCCCAGCCCGTCCGTCCGGCACTGCCGACCAGCGCCTCGCTGCCTGGAGCGCCGCCGCCGCAGAACTGCGCCGGCGCGGCTCCGCCACCGCTGTCTCCTCCTGGTCCTGAAAGGAATGCCCATGACCGCAAGATCCGGACGCGCCTCCTCCGGAACAGCCACCGTCACCCCCCTCCCGCGCCCGCATGCCCCGGCCTTTCCGGCTGCCGTCTTCGATCCGGATCTGCCAGCTCTCCAGCGCCGGATCCGGCTGACCGCCGCTCTGCCCCCGCCGCTTCAGGAGCTTCTGGCCCAGGGGCGCACGGACCGGCGCCCGCGTTTTGGCGAGGACGGCTTCGACGGCATGATCGAACAGTGGTTTCCCCCGTCCGGGGTTACGCCTGCGCAGGCGGCACTCGCCCGGCAGACGTTGGAGGAACTGTCCGCCAGCGTGCTCGCCCCCGCCGACAGCGACCGTCTGCTTGGCCGCATCCTGACCCTGCTCAGCCATTTCCCGGTCAAGGGAGTGTCGCCTGAGGTGGAACGGATGATGGCGCTCGACTGGGCCGACGATCTCGGCGAATACCCGGCCTGGGTGATCGATGCCGCTGCCCGCAGCTGGCGCCGCAGCCGGAAATGGCGCCCGTCCATCGCCGAGATGCGCGCCCTGTGCGAAGATCTGTGCGCGCCCGAACGCGCTCTGGCCGACCGCCTCCAGGCGCTGGCCGACACAGCGCCCGGGGAGGCGGCTGCCTCGGAACCGCGGGCATTGGCGACGGGAGCGCTGCGCCGCATGGGGTGAGAGCGCCTGCGGTGGAAGCGCCGGATCCGCGGTCCATATTAAGCGGCCCATCCGCTTCACCATGCCGTCCGATGCCCGACTCCTCTCCGATAGCGTCCGCCGCCCGTTTCGGCTGGTGCTGCCAGTATGTACCGCCCGATGGCGACGCCGGCCTTGCCAAGCGCATGAATCCCGGCACCGTCACCATCGCGACGTTGAGCAGGCTGAGCCCCGCCCGTGCCGAGGAAAAGCTGACGGAGGTGCTGCGCCGCAACCTGCAGGCCCTGCAGTTGCAACTGGACGAGGTCGCCCGCCAGCCCGCCTACCGCCGCCTGCTGCGTGTCAACAGCGGTCTGCTGCCGGCCTATACGCACGAGATCGGGCGGCCGCTCTACCGCCAGCCCGGCATCCAGGCTTTGGTGCGCAACGGGCTGGAGCATGCCGGCCGCAAGGCGATGGAGGCGGACATCCGCATCGGCCTGCATCCGGACCAGTATTGCGTGCTGAACAGCGCCAATCCCGCCACCCTCGACAATTCGGTGGCGGAGCTGGAATACCATGCCGACATCCTGCGGATGATGGGGCTGACCGGCGGCTGGCACCCGCGGGGCGCGCACGTCAACATCCATGGCGGCGGACGCGGGGAAGGGATCGCCGGCTTCCGCCGCGGCCACGCCCTGCTGTCGGAGGATGCGCGTAACCTGCTGACGGTCGAGAATGACGAGATGTCCTTCGGCCTGGACGATTTGCTGCCGCTGGCCGACACGGTGCCGATCGTGCTCGACCTCCACCATCATTGGGTCCGCACGCAAGGCGAGTATCTGCGCCCCGACGATCCGCGCATCGCCGTGGTCATCGGCTCCTGGCGCGGGGTGCGGCCGGTCGCCCACATCAGCGTGTCGCGCGAGGATCTGCTGCCGGACTGGCCGGCCGACCGTCTGCCGGACTATGCCGAGCTGGCGGCGCGCGGTCTGACGACCAAGGAACTGCGCGCCCATTCCCAGCGCATGTGGAACCATGCGGTCAACCGGCTGGTGGCCGACCATCTTTCCTGGGCCGATTTCGAGGTGGAGGCAAAGGCCAAGAACCTCGCGGTCGACGACCTGGAACGGGACGCCCTGCCGAGCGGCGTCATTACCACCGCTAACGCCCTCTCCTGATTGGAAGTCTTGACCAACGGTTGCACTCAACTACTCTGTTGGCGACGAAAGACGAGAGGTCGAGGGTTTGGGACGTGGCCGACGATAACCGGGAAATGAACCTGGGTGCTCTGTCGCAGTTGCAGGCGATGCTGGACACCGTACCCGATGGGGTGGTCATCATCGACGCCCGCGGCCGGATCAAGTCCTTCAACCCGGCCTGCGAACGCCTGTTCGGCTGGGCCTCGGCGGAGGTGATCGGCCGCAACGTCAAGATGCTGATGCCCGCCCCCTACCGGGAGGAGCATGACGGCTATCTGGAGCGCTATCAGCGCACCGGAGAGCGGCGGATCATCGGCATCGGCCGCGAGGTGACGGGCCAGCGCAAGGACGGCTCCTGCTTCCCGATGGACCTGTCGGTGGGGGAGGCGAGCCAGGACGGCGATCCCGTCTATATCGGCATCATCCGTGACCTGACGGCATCCAGACAGGCGGAGACCGAGTTGCGCGAGCGCGAGGCGCGGCTGACCTCCATCCTCCAGACGGTGCCGGAAGCGATCATCGTCATCGGCGAGAAGGGGCTGATCGAATCCTTCAGCCCGGCGGCCGAACGGCTGTTCGGCTGGACGGCGGCGGAGGTGATCGGCCGCAACATCAGCATGCTGATGCCGTCCCCCTACCGCGAGCAGCATGACGGCTATCTCGACCGCTACGAGCGGACGGGGGAACGCCGCATCATCGGGATCGGCCGCATCGTCTCCGGCCAGCGGCGCGACGGATCGGTTTTCCCGATGGAACTGGCGGTGGGGGAGGTGCTGCTCGCCGGCCGGCGCTGCTTCACCGGCTTCGTCCGCGACCTGACCGAACGGCAGGCCACCGAGCGGCGTTTGCAGGAACTGCAATCGGAGCTTCTGCATGTCAGCCGGGTCAGCGCCATGGGCCAGATGGCCTCGACGCTCGCTCATGAGCTGAACCAACCGTTGACCGCCGTCATCAACTATGCCAAGGCCGCCAAGCGCCTGATGGAACGCCCGGAAACGGTGTCCAAGGCGATGGACATGGTCGACAAGGCCAGCGCCCAGGCCACCCGCGCCGGCCAGATCATCCGCCACCTGCGCAGCTTCATCGAAAAGGGCAAGACCCACCGCTCCGTCGAATCCCTCAACAAGGTGGTGGAGGAGGCGAGCGCGCTCGCCCTGGTCGGCGCCAAGGAGCGCGGTCTGCATGTCCGCCTGGATTTCGATCGCGCCGATCCGCAGGTGCTGATCGACAAGGTGCAGGTCCAGCAGGTGATCCTCAACCTCGTGCGCAACGCCATCGAGGCCATGGGCGGTGTCCAGAACGAGCAGCGGGTGTTGACCGTCCGCACCGGCCCCGATCCGGACGAGACCGCCTTCCGCCGCGTCAGCGTGACCGACAGCGGCCCCGGCGTGCCGGAAACCGTGCGCGCCCAGCTGTTCCAGCCCTTCGTCACCACCAAGACCAGCGGCATGGGACTGGGGTTGTCGATCTGCCGCTCGATCATCGAGGCGCATGGCGGCCGCCTCTGGCTGGAGCCGGCGGCCGTCCCGCCGGCAACCGGCGCCTGCTTCGCCTTCACCGTTCCTGTATCTGCTCCCCCGTCCGCATCGGATGCCGACGATGCCAGCTGATGTCACGCCCGACATGCCCCCAGACATGACTGCCGACCTCACCGTCTTCATCGTCGACGACGACGACGCCATCCGCGATTCCCTCCAGGTTCTGCTGGAGTGCGCCGGCTTCCGGGCGGAGAGCTTCTCCACCCCGCTGGCCTTCCTGGAGTCCGGGGCGCCGTCGCGGCCGGGCTGCCTGCTGGTCGATGTGCGCATGCCGCAGATGAGCGGCCTCGACGTTCAGGAACGGCTGGCCCGCGACGGCCACGGCCTTCCGGTGGTGGTGATGACCGGCCATGGCGACGTGCCGCTCGCCGTGCGCGCCATGAAGGCCGGTGCGGTCGATTTCGTCGAAAAGCCCTTCGAGGAGGAGGCGCTGCTCGCCGCCGTGCGTTCCGCCCTGCTCCGCGCCGCGGACAAGCGGACGGCGGAGGCCGCCCCGCCGGCCCCGGCTCCGGACCTGCCGGCTCCGCCGCCCTTGCTCTCCGCCCCGCCGGAGGTGCTGGCCCGCCTGTCTGCCCTGACGCCGCGGGAACTCGACGTGTTGCGCTGGCTGGTGGCCGGCAAATCCAACAAGGTCATCGCCTTCGAGCTGTCGATCAGCCCGCGCACGGTGGAGATCCACCGCGCGCGGGTGATGGAGAAGATGCAGGCCGACAGCCTGCCCACCCTGGTGCGCATGGCGATTGCCGCCGGCGTGGTGCCCGGCGGCGGGTGATCTGCATCAAAAGCGCGCCGCATACGCATTGGTCCGTATATCGGCGCCCCCTGCCGCATTTTATCTTCCATGACGCGCCGCACCGTTGGCGCGGTTCTTGTCTGCATGGAAGTTCGGAGGCCGTCATGGATCACCTGGGCAACGAGTCCGGCACCGGGCCGGGCGAAAAGCCGGGTGCCGGTATCGTCCACATCGTCGACGACGATGAGCCGGTCCGCGACTCCCTGAAGGCCCTGCTCGAAGCCTTTTCCTTCGATGTGCGGGACTTCTCGTCCTGCCGCGAGTTCCTCGACCGCTATGACGGTAACCCGCAGGGCTGCCTCGTTCTCGACCTGCACATGCCGGTGATGAGCGGCCTTGAATTCCTGGAGCGCCATCGCGGCGACCTGCACGGAATGCCGGTCATCATGGTCTCCGGCCGCGGCGATCCCGCGACCTTCGCCCGCGCCAAGGAAGCCGGCGTCATTGCCGTGCTGGAGAAGCCGTTCGACGAGGACCAGCTGATCGACATGCTGAACGGCCTGATGCCGGCGGCAGCCTGAAGCTCTGCCGCCGGACCCCCTACGGCCTGATACGTAGGTACACTTACGTACGCAAACTTCCTTAGGTACATCACCGAACTGCACAGGATGGCAACGGACAGATAGCTTCGGGCCATCGGATGCACACCGGACCAACCGGACCGCATCGCACCGTCAAGGCCGAGGTCACCATGTCCACGCACGCCGCCATTGCCGCCCACGCCAACCGCGCCGTTCCTGGTTATCTGGTCTCCGCCCTGGCGATGACGCCGAATTCCGGCATGGGCGCTTCCGGTATGGGCGCCGCCATCCAGCCGCGCAATCCCGCCGACCCGCTCGCCGGCCTGGGCCATGCCAAGGTCCATGAGCGCGAAACCACCCTGTTCAGCGAAGGCGATGCCGCCGGTTCGGTGTTCCGGGTGATGAGCGGCATGGTCCGCCTCTACAAGATGCTCCCCGACGGCCGGCGCCAGATCATCGGCTTCCTGCAGGCCGGCGACATGATGGGTCTGGCCTTCGCCGCCCAGTATCTCTACACCGCCGAAACCGTGACGGCGACCACCATCCAGCGCATCCCGCGGCTGGAGCTGGACGCCCTGATGGATGCCCAGCCGGCCTTCGCCCGCAAGCTGCTGTCGGCCACCACCTCGGAGCTGATGGCGGCGCAGGACCAGATGGTTCTGCTCGGTCGCAAGACCGCCGCCGAGAAGGTCGCCACCTTCCTGCTGCGCCTCAGCGACCGCAGGGGTGGCGAGCAGACCATCGACCTGCCGATGGGCCGCAGCGACATCGCCGACCATCTCGGCCTGACCACCGAAACCGTGTCGCGCACCCTGACCAAGCTGAAGTCGAGCCGCCTGATCCGCATCCTGGTCGGCGGCAAGCTGGACCTGCTGGACCGCGACGCCCTGGCCGACCTCGCCGGCGGCTTCTGACCGCCACCGCCTCTTTTCAAAATTCCGGCATGCCACCGGGCGCTCCAGCGTCCCGGACCGCAGCGGCGCGCCCGAACGGCGCACTCCCGGACGGCAAGTGCCCGGACAGCACGTGGATGATGACCATGACCGTCACGACCCTATCCGATCTGAACGCCCTGATTTCGCGTGTGAAGGCGGCGCAGGCGCGCTTCGCCGACTATCCGCAGGAGAAGGTCGACCTGATCTTCCGCAGCGCCGCTCTGGCTGCCGCCAACGCCCGCATTCCGCTCGCCAAGATGGCGGTTGCGGAGACCGGCATGGGCGTGATGGAGGACAAGGTCATCAAGAACCACTTCGCCGCCGAGTACATCTACAACAAGTACAAGGACGACAAGACCTGCGGCGTGCTGTCGGAAGACAACGACGCCGGCATCCTCACCATCGCCGAGCCGGTCGGCCTGATCTGCGGCATCGTCCCCACCACCAACCCGACCTCCACCGCCATCTTCAAGGCGCTGATCGCG
>NZ_BADK01000995.1:0-12500 GCF_000333595.1 Azospirillum sp. B506 | reverse complement strand
GCGAACCCGGCGAACTGAAACATCTAAGTAGCCGGAGGAAAGGACATCAACCGAGACTCCGCTAGTAGTGGCGAGCGAACGCGGACCAGGCCAGTGATTGCTTCTACATAACCGGAACCGTCTGGAAAGTCGGGCCATAGCGGGTGATAGCCCCGTACGGATAAACCGGAAGCGATCCACGAGTAGGGCGGGGCACGTGAAACCCTGTCTGAACATGGGGGGACCACCCTCCAAGCCTAAGTACTCCTCAGTGACCGATAGTGCACCAGTACCGTGAGGGAAAGGTGAAAAGCACCCCGACAAGGGGAGTGAAACAGTTCCTGAAACCGGATGCCTACAAGCAGTCGGAGCCTCTTCATGGGGTGACGGCGTACCTTTTGTATAATGGGTCAGCGACTTAGAGTATGCAGCGAGCTTAAGCCGGTAGGTGGAGGCGCAGCGAAAGCGAGTCTGAATAGGGCGACCGAGTTGCATGCTTTAGACCCGAAACCTGATGATCTAGCCATGGGCAGGTTGAAGGTGCGGTAACACGCACTGGAGGACCGAACTCACGCCTGTTGAAAAAGTCGGAGATGACCTGTGGCTAGGGGTGAAAGGCCAATCAAATCAGGAAATAGCTGGTTCTCCGCGAAAGCTATTTAGGTAGCGCGTCGCGTATTGCCGCGGGGGGTAGAGCACTGGATGGGCTAGGGGGGCGCGAGCCTTACCAAACCTAACCAAACTCCGAATACCCGTGAGCAGAGCGCGGCAGACAGACGGTGGGTGCTAAGGTCCATCGTCGAGAGGGAAACAGCCCAGACCGCCAGCTAAGGTCCCCAAATCACGGCTAAGTGGGAAAGGATGTGGGAAGGCCATGACAACCAGGAGGTTGGCTTAGAAGCAGCCATCCTTTAAAGAAAGCGTAATAGCTCACTGGTCTAGTTAAGCCGGCCTGCGCCGAAAATGTATCGGGGCTCAAGCCGTGTACCGAAGCTGCGGATGTGATCCTTGTGATCACGTGGTAGCGGAGCGTTCCGTAAGCCTGCGAAGGGTGGCCGTGAGGTCGCCTGGAGGTATCGGAAGTGAGAATGCTGACATGAGTAGCGACAAACAGTGTGAGAAACACTGTCGCCGAAAGTCCAAGGGTTCCTGCGCAAGGTTAATCCACGCAGGGTGAGCCGGCCCCTAAGGCGAGGCCGAAAGGCGTAGTCGATGGGAACCACGTTAATATTCGTGGGCCTGGCGGAGGTGACGGATCCCAACGCGTGTACGATCTTATCGGATTGATCGTGCTGTAGAGGGGTTCCAGGAAACAGCCCCGCCATATAGACCGTACCCCAAACCGACACAGGTGGACTGGTAGAGTATACCCAGGCGCTTGAGAGAATGGTGTTGAAGGAACTCGGCAAATTGCCCTCGTAACTTCGGAAGAAGAGGGCCCCGTTGGGACGCAAGTCCTGGCGGGGGGCACAGACCAGGGGGTAGCGACTGTTTACTAAAAACACAGGGCTCTGCGAAGCCACACAAGGCGACGTATAGGGTCTGACGCCTGCCCGGTGCCGGAAGGTTAAGAGGAGAGGTGCAAGCCTTGAATTGAAGCCCCGGTAAACGGCGGCCGTAACTATAACGGTCCTAAGGTAGCGAAATTCCTTGTCGGGTAAGTTCCGACCTGCACGAATGGCGTAACGACTTCCCCGCTGTCTCCAACACCAACTCAGCGAAATTGAACTCTCCGTGAAGATGCGGAGTTCCCGCGGTCAGACGGAAAGACCCCGTGCACCTTTACTACAGCTTTGCAGTGGTGCTAGGGACTTCATGTGTAGGATAGGTGGGAGGCTTGGAAGCATGGGCGCCAGCTCGTGTGGAGCCAACCTTGAAATACCACCCTTGAAGTCTCTGGCATCTAACCGTGGCCCGTTATCCGGGTCCGGGACCCTGCATGGCGGGTAGTTTGACTGGGGCGGTCGCCTCCCAAAGTGTAACGGAGGCGCGCGATGGTGGGCTCAGAGCGGTCGGAAATCGCTCGACGAGTGCAATGGCATAAGCCCGCCTGACTGCAAGACTGACAAGTCGAGCAGAGACGAAAGTCGGCCATAGTGATCCGGTGGCTCCACGTGGACGGGCCATCGCTCAACGGATAAAAGGTACGCCGGGGATAACAGGCTGATGACTCCCAAGAGTCCATATCGACGGAGTCGTTTGGCACCTCGATGTCGGCTCATCACATCCTGGGGCTGGAGCAGGTCCCAAGGGTTCGGCTGTTCGCCGATTAAAGTGGTACGTGAGCTGGGTTTAGAACGTCGTGAGACAGTTCGGTCCCTATCTGCCGTGGGTGTCGGAGTTTTGCGAGGATCTGTCCCTAGTACGAGAGGACCGGGATGGACATACCTCTGGTGCACCGGTTGTCACGCCAGTGGCATGGCCGGGTAGCTAAGTATGGACGGGATAACCGCTGAAAGCATCTAAGCGGGAAACCCACCTCTAAACCAGAGCTCCCTTGAGAGCCGTGACAGACCATCACGTCGATAGGAGGCATGTGGACGGGCAGCAATGTCTGAAGCTAAGCCTTACTAATCGCTCGATCGGCTTGATCTCGACCCCACAAACCGCGCCATGCGCAGCAGCAAGCCTGCTCAAAACAGCAGCTTGACAGCACGCGCCGCAGTTCGATACTCCTCACATCACTTGCACTGAACAAGCATATGCGCTTTTGGGAATGAGCGTCGGTCTTGTGCCTTGGTGACCTGGTGGTCATGGCGAGGTGTCAAACACCCGATCCCATCCCGAACTCGGCCGTGAAAAGCCTCCGCGCCAATGGTACTGCGTCTTAAGACGTGGGAGAGTAGGTCGCCGCCAGGTCACTCAGGCACAAGAGACGCTCAAACAAAACGCTCATGCTTGCATCTTCATCGTCCATCGATCCAAAATCAGACATCCGCGGGGTGGAGCAGCCCGGTAGCTCGTCAGGCTCATAACCTGAAGGCCGCAGGTTCAAATCCTGCCCCCGCAACCAAATCGGCAAAAGCCCGCCAAGCGTATGCTCGGCGGGCTTTTTGCTGCCCAGAATGGCGTGCATCTCCTTACCCCGTACCCACTTGTCACGACCTGTGTTCCCTGACCCGTGGTCATTGCGGTTGCGCCGCAGGGGCGGCATGTCGTACCCATTTCGCAAGTTGCATCCACGCGGATGCCCCCGCGGCGCATGCCTTTCGGTGTGCGCGCAAGCTGCGAGCAGATGGCGAGCCCATGGCCAAGCGCAAGGTTTTCGACGAATTCGATCCGGCCCCGTCCGGTCCCTCCGTCTCCGAGACTCTGCGCGCGACGCGGATGGCGCATGGCTATGACCTGCGCGACGTCGCGACGATGCTGCGCATCCGCTATCCTTACCTGCTGGCGATCGAGGAAGGGCGCTATCAGGAGCTTCCAGGCAGCACCTATGCCATCGGCTTCCTGCGCTCCTACGCCGAATGCCTGGGGCTCGACCCTGACATGGTCGTCACCCGCTACAAAGAGGAGGCCGCCGGCAGCGTCCGCCGCCAGGAACTGTATCTGCCGACGCCGGCTGCCGAAGGGCGCGCATCGGGTGGGACCCTGTTGCTTGGCACGCTGGTTCTGGCCGGCATTGTCTATGGCGGCTGGTACTATCTGTCGGCGACCGACCGCTCGGTGGCCGATCTCGTACCGACTCTGCCCGACCGGTTGGTCTCGTTGCTGGACGGCGTTCCGGCCAGGCCGGCGGAACAGGTGTCGGAGCAGTCAACCGCATCCGTCCAGCCCGGCATGGAACCAGCCGTGCCGGTCCCGGTGATCACCACGCCGGCCCAGCCTGCCAATCCGACTTCGGCAAATCCAGTTCCAGTCAGCCCGGGACAGACCGTCTCGACACCTGGGCCATCCGCCGGGTCGCCGTCTTCCACAACCCCGTCCGCCGCCGGGAAGCCGGTGCAGACTGCCACGCCCGTGCCAACGATCCCGCAGTCGTCTGCCGCGGCCAAACCGCAGGTCGCTGCCGTCCCTCCTGTGCAGCCTCCGGCTCAATCGCCACTGCCCTCCGCCACTGCCCCCGCCACCAACCAGGCTGGCGGGCAGGGCATGGTCAATGTGCCGGCCCCGCCGGCCGAGGATGACGACGAGGCGTCGCCGCAGGATCCAACTCCGCTGAACGCCGCCGCGTCTCCTCCTGCCAGCCCCGCCGCGCCGACCGCCTCGGTGCCAGCCAACGGCAAGGTCTATGGCACACTGAACACCAATGCGAAGCTGATCCTGAAGGCGACGCAGGAAAGCTGGCTGCAGGTGCGTGACGGCAGCGAGATCGTCTTCACCCGCGTGCTGAAGCCGGGCGACACCTTCCGCGTTCCCGACAAGCCCAACGTGAAGATCCGCACCGGCAATGCCGGCGGGCTTGTGGTGATGGCCGACGGTGGCGAAAGCCCGCCGCTGGGTTCTGTCGGGCAGGTGCTGCGAGACGTCGCCATCGACGGCCATGGGGTGGTGCGGCGTTGAACCGGGTGGAGGCGCGCGAGCCATGCACCAGCCATGCGTCGGCGGCGCTCCACCAACCCTCTCCCTTGAATCCCGGGTACCGGAGCGCACTTCTGGCCTGGGGCCGGCTGCGCTAGGATGCGGCAACCGGGATTGTTTCGCTGTCCAGAGGCTGACTTGAGATGACCGTGCGCGCCTACCGCCAGATCCTTCGCCGCAAATCGCGCCAGATTCGTGTCGGCAATGTGCTTGTCGGCGGCGATGCGCCGATCTCGGTCCAGACCATGACCAACACGCCGACCACCGATGTGAAGGCAACGGTGGAGCAAATCCAGTCGGCCGAGCGGGTGGGGGCGGACATCGTCCGCGTCTCCTGTCCCGACCGCGAGTCGGCCCTGGCGCTGAAGGACATCGTGCGGCAGGTGAAGGTGCCGATCGTCGCCGACATCCATTTCCACTACAAGCGCGCCATCGAGGCGGCGGAGAGCGGTGCGGCCTGCCTGCGCATCAATCCCGGCAACATCGGCTCGGCCGAGCGCGTGCGCGAGGTGGTGAAGGCGGCCAAGGACCATGGCTGTTCGATGCGCATCGGCGTCAATGCCGGCTCGCTGGAGCAGGATCTGCTGGAGAAATACGGCGAGCCCTGCCCGGAAGCGATGGTCGAAAGCGCGCTGAACCACGCGAAGATCCTGGAAGACAATGATTTCCGCGAGTTCAAGATCTCGGTGAAGGCCTCGGATGCCTTCCTGGCCGTTGCCGCCTACCAGGGCTTGGCCGAGGCCTGCGACTATCCTCTGCACATCGGCATCACCGAGGCGGGCGGCCTGCGTGCCGGGACGGTGAAGTCGTCCATCGGGCTTGGCATGCTGCTGTGGTCGGGCATCGGCGACACGCTGCGCGTCTCGCTGTCGGCCGACCCGGCGGAAGAGGTCCAGGTCGGCTACGACATTCTGAAGTCGCTGGGGCTGCGCCGACGCGGCGTCACCGTGATCTCCTGCCCCAGCTGTGCCCGGCAGAATTTCAACGTCATCAAGACGGTGGAAGTGCTGGAGCAGAAGCTGGCCCACATCACCACGCCGTTGACCCTGTCGGTGATCGGCTGCGTCGTCAATGGCCCGGGCGAGGCGCGGGAGACCGACATCGGCCTGACCGGCGGCGGCAACAACACCCATCAGGTCTATCTGTCGGGCGTCACCGACCATCGCCTGAAGGACCAGGACATCGTCGAGCATCTGGTCGGGCTGGTCGAGAAGAAGGCGGCGGAGATCGAGGCGGCAAAGGCTGCCGCGGACGCTGAAACCGGGCAAGACGTGGCTCCCGCCGCAGAGTAAGCTGCCCGGACTTCGGACAGGGACAGCGACCCTAGGCGTGACCACCACCTCCTACCTCGTCATCGGCGCCAGCCACCGGACCTGTTCCGGCGTTGTCCGCGACCGCCTGTCCACCGACGAGGCGGAAGTGGCGGGCATGCTGGAGAGGCTGCGCGCGGCGGGGGTGGGGCAGGCGCTGTGGCTCAGCACCTGCGACCGGGTGGAGGTGCAGGCGGTCCATGAACGCCCGAACGAGGCCGCCCTGGCGATTGCCGAGGCGATGGCCGACCGGGCCGGGCTGTCCACCGCGGATCTGGCGCCGCAGCTCTATACCCGCACCGGCATCGACGCGGTGCGCCATCTGTTCGCGGTGGCCTGCTCGCTCGACAGCCAGATCGTCGGCGAGCCGCATATCCTGGGACAGGTGAAGGCCGCCCATCGCTGTGCCGCCGGCGCCGGGCTGACCGGGCCGGAACTGGAGGCGGTTCTGCAGGCGGCCTATGCCGCCGCCAAGCGGGTGCGCAGCGAGACGCCGATCGCGGAGGGAGCAACCTCCCTGGCCGCCGCCGCCATCCAGGTGGCGCGCGACCTGCACGGCGACATCAGACGCTGTGGTGCGCTGCTGGTGGGATTGGGCGACATGGGCGCCCTGGTGCTGGAGGGGCTGCGCGAGGCGGGATTGCCGCGGCTGACCGTCGCAGCCCCGGTTGATCGGCGGGCGGAAATGGCGGCGCGGCGGCTCGACGGGCATTTCGCCCCCTGGGCGGATCTGGAGGCGGCGATGACCGGCGCCGATATCCTGGTGACCGCGGCCGGCCTTGGGCGCTATATCCTGACCGCGCCGATGATGGAGGCGGTGCTGAAGCGCCGCCGGCGCCGGCCGGTCTTCGTCGTCGATGCGGCCATTCCGGCCGATGTGGATCCGGCGGTGGCGGGCATGGACGGCGCCTTTGTCTATGATCTGGCCGATCTGGAGCGGGTCGCGCTGCAGGGTCGGGTCGGGCGCGAAGCCGCCACCCAGGCGGCCTGGATGATCGTGGATGAGGCGGTGGCCGCTTTCGCCCGTGACCGGGCGGAGCGCGCCGCGGTGCCTGCCGTGGCGGCTCTGCGCACCCATTTCGAGGCGGAGCGGCGGCGGCTGCTGGCAGGGCATGCCGATCTGGACGCGGCATCGGCGACGCGGCTGCTGGTCAACCGGCTGCTGCACGCCCCGTCGGAGGCTCTGCGGGCATTGGCCGCCGACGGCAGCGGCGAAGGCTTGGCCGAACGGGCCGCGGCCGAACGGTTGATGCACCGCCTGTTTAGGTTGGATAAGGTCGGGCCGGACAGGCTGACCGGCGCGGCACTGGACGAGACTGAACGGGATAAGGACGAGCGACGTGAGCCTGGACGAGAAGTTCGATAAGGTGATGGCCCGGTACGACGAGCTGCGCGACACGCTTGCGGCCGGCCTGACCGAGTCCGGCGACTTCGCCCGGCTGTCCAAGGAATATGCCGACCTCACCCCGATTGCCGAGGCTATCGCGGAGCTGAAGAAGGGCCGTGCCGAGGCCGCCGATCTGGCGGAGATGATCGCCGCTCCTGATGCCGATCCCGAGATGAGGGCGATGGCGGAGGAGGAATTCCACCTACTGACCAAGCGCATCCCGGAATTGGAGCGCAAGGTGCAGATCTCGCTGCTGCCGAAGGACGAGGCGGACGAGAAGAACGCCATTCTGGAGGTGCGCGCCGGCACCGGGGGCGACGAGGCCGCCCTGTTCGCCGCCGAGCTGTTCGAGATGTACCGCCGCTATGCCGGCCTGCATGGCTGGCGGTTCGAGGCGATGGATGTCAGCGAGACCGGCATTGGCGGCTACAAGGAAGCCACCGCCAACATCACCGGCCGCGGCGTGTTCGCCCGATTGAAGTTCGAGTCCGGCGTCCACCGTGTCCAGCGCGTGCCGGCGACCGAGGCGCAGGGGCGTATCCACACCTCCGCCGCCACCGTCGCCGTGCTGCCCGAAGCGGAGGAGGTGGACATCCACATCGACGAGAAGGATCTGCGGATCGACGTCTTCCGCTCCTCCGGTCCGGGCGGCCAGTCGGTCAACACCACCGACAGCGCGGTGCGCATCACCCACCTGCCGACCGGTCTGGTGGTCAGCCAGCAGGACGAGAAGTCGCAGCACAAGAACAAGGCCAAGGCGTTGAAGGTGCTGCGCGCCCGGCTGTATGACCGCGAACGCGCCGAAAAGGACGCGGCCCGTGCCGCCGACCGCAAGAATCAGGTCGGCAGCGGCGACCGCTCGGAACGCATCCGCACCTACAATTTCCCCCAGGGGCGTGTGACCGACCACCGCATCAACCTGACGCTCTACAAGATCGAAAAGGTCATGGCCGGCGAGGCGCTGGACGAACTGGTCGACGCGCTGATCGCCGAGGACGAGGCCGCCCGGCTGGCGGAGCTGGGGTGAGCGCATGAACCTCCGCACCCTGCGTGCCCAGGCCGAGGCACAGCTGCGCGAGGCCGGTGTCGAAACGCCGGAACTCGACGCCCGCTATCTGCTGGAACATGCGCTGACCCTTGCCCGTACCGACTTCATTACGAAATCGGAACAACTTATCCCCGATGCCGATGCCGCCCATGCCCTGGCGCTGGTCGAGCGTCGTGCGGCGCGGGAGCCGGTGGGGCGCATCCTGGGGCACCGGGAGTTCTGGACCATCGACCTTGCCCTCAACCCCGACACGCTCGAACCGCGGCCGGACACCGAGACGGTGGTGGAGGCGGTGCTCGCCGCTATACCCGACCGAAAAGCCAATCTGAAGCTTATTGATTTCGGTACCGGAACGGGTTGCATCCTGCTGGCGCTGTTGTCCGAACTGCCGAACGCAACCGGTCTCGGCATCGATCTCAGCCCGCTGGCGGTGGAGGCGGCGGCCGCAAACGCCGATCGGAATGGGCTGGCCGCCCGCGCGCGTTTCCAGACTGGCGATTGGGCCAAGGGTATCGAGGATCGTTTCGATATAGTAGTATCTAACCCGCCCTACATCCCCAGCGCCGACATAGCCACGCTGGAACCGGAGGTGCGGGAGCATGATCCGCTCCGCGCGCTGGACGGCGGGCCGGACGGGCTGGAGCCTTACCGCATCCTTGCCGCCGAACTGCCGCGCCTGCTGGTCCCCGGCGGGCTGGCCGCCTTCGAGGTCGGACAGGGCCAAGCGGAGGATGTGGCGGCGCTGGTCGAGGCGCAGGGCTTGGGCGACACCGCGATCCTGTGTGACCTTGGTGGGGTAAAGCGCTGTGTCAGGGCACGGAAAGGGCTGTAGGACGGCCACTTATCCAAAAAAACGGTTGGATCGATGGGCATTGGCGGGTAGTGTGCGGTACACGACCGCGAACCTATGGCCTGCGGAGCAAGAATCTCGGATGGTTTTCTGCCGAGCGCTGACCGCCATGGCCTGCCGCACGCAATGCGGTCGCGTCGTTTGAACCCCGTGAGCGACCCATGGAAATCGTCCATGGCGGGCTCGGTGGCCGGGCCGCAAGGCCGGATGGCCGCCGGAGCGTTCCGGGGACTGCGCTTCTCTTGCATGGGGCCTTAAGAGCCGAATGAGACAGGGACCGAACTCCAGGCGTTCGCGTGGTCGTGGCAACAGCGGCGGCGGGGGCAGCGGCGGCGGTGGTGGCGGGGGCGGCGGTGCCGGCCGGCGCCAGAACGTTCCGTTGCGTCATCAGACCTTCGACAGCAACGGCCCCGACGTCCGCATTCGTGGCAATGCGTGGCAGGTGCAGGAAAAATATCAGGCGCTGGCCCGTGACGCGATGTCGTCCGGCGACCGTGTGCAGGCGGAAAACTACCTGCAGCATGCGGAGCATTACCTTCGCATCATCAACCAGATCCAGGAATCGGAAAACCGCCAGCGCGGCGGCCAGCCCGGCAATGGGCATGGCCATCAGCCGCAGATTGCCTCGCAGGGCGGTGACGAGGACGATTTGGGTGCCGAAGACGAGACCGATGGCGAGGAACGGGCGGCCGTCAACGCCTGAGGCGTGACGTCTGCTGGACCTGTCGCTTATTCGGCCGACGTGACCGGATCGCCCACCGCGATCCGGCCGCCGCCGGTCACCCGGGCGCGCAGCAGGATCTGGCTGTGGCCGTAGCCGCGTTCCATGATGGTCGGCAGGCTGAGGTCGGCGACGCCGGTGTCCGGATTGACATCGTTGCCGGGGCTGCAGTCCAGCGCCTCAACCACCTCAAGCTTCGCACCGCCGATGGTCAATGTCCGGCCGATCCAGCCGCGTTCGGCCCAGGGATCAGGTCCGTCCACCAGCAGGTTGGCGCGCAGGCGGCGGGGATCGACCGGCTGCTTGGCGATCCGCTCCTCCAGGTCGCGCAGACTGGCGAGGTTCAGCAGCGTCACCGACGGTTCCTCGTTGTCGCCGAAGCTCCCATAATCCGCCTCGATCAGGCGCGGCATGCCGGGGACGATTCCGGCCAGGTAGGCGGCGAAGAACTGTTCCAGCAGGGTGCGGCCCATCGGCTGGTCCAACCGGCCGCGCGAAACCTGCCGGCCACCGCGGCGGACGATCAGTGCCCGGGTCGCTTCGTCGAAGTCCGTCTGCAGAACCGCCAGCTTTTCCGTGCGGTCCAGCGTGAAGAAATCGGACGGCAGGCGCCAGCCTTCCGTTTCGGTGTCCAGCGCGGCCGGACCGTGTAGAAGCCCGTACCGACGGTCGAGCGGGAGCGCCTGGCCGGCGGTCAACTCCGCGGCGGGAAGGTCCTGGCCGCTCAGTCCCTTGACGGGATAGCGGCGGATGGTGGTCAGTGTGGCGTTCATTGCACTGCACAATGAAAGGGCTCGAGCATCCCTGTCAACCGGTGCGGTGCCTGTTTCTCACCCTGCGGCTGAGGTATTGCGGACCGGATCGCCCGAACCGCCCGCTCCACCCCGCTAATCTGGTGCCGCTACCAGCGTTCGGCGACGGGGCGGCGTCCCAGAAATTCCTCCAGCCGCCGCCCTGTGGCCGGCGACAGCCCTGCCGGCAGCCGGTCGAGCGGGAAGAACCGGGCCTCCACGATCTCCAGACCGTCGGCCTTGGGGATGCCGCTCCATCCCGGCACGACGAAAACCGCCACATGGTCGCTCGCCCCGTTGCGGAAGCGGGCATAGATGCCGAAAGCCTGAGCGGGCCGGTCGGCGATCAGCCCGACCTCCTCCTGTACCTCGCGCCGCATGGCGTCGACCAGCGTTTCGCCGCGTCCGACGCCGCCGCCGGGCAGATGCCAACCCTCGACATAGCTGTGCCGGATCAGCAGGACACAGGGGGATGCCGGGTCCCGGTCGTCCAGGATGATCGCCCGCACCCCCATGGTCAGCGGCCGCGCCACCCGGTGCCAGACCCCGCGCAGGGTCCAGGCGAGGCGAAGCAGGCGGGCCGTCATGGTCCGGGGCATCGGTTGGTCGGCGGGATCGGACGTCGTGTTGGTGGGGGAACCGGAGGCGGCCAGGTCGGTCATGATGAAATCCGGAACGGGGAACCGTTGCAATACGGGATGGCGGCAGTCTAGCCGCGGGTGGCGGCGATGGTGTAGGGGGGCAATCGGCGGGTCGCGCGCTACCCCTTTTTATCGGTCCTTTTCCCGGTCCTAGGCAGTCTGGCGGAGGGAAGTTTGGCCGCGTTTCTCCACCGATAACCTTTCTGTGCCGATGGTCTTGCATGGCCTTTTACCCTGCCTACATCTTCGGCAGCATCCTTGCGGATCGCACAGTTGCGTGGATCACGTTGACCGGGCTGCCTCGCGGACGGTCGACAGGAGAAGGGGAGCATCATGGATTTCGAGCAATACACCGAGCGCAGCCGCGGGTTCATTCAGGCCGCGCAGACCCTGGCCGTGCGCCGTGGGCATCAGCGCCTGACCCCGGAACATCTGCTGAAGACCCTGCTGGACGACAAGGAAGGGCTTGCCGCCAACCTGATCCGTGCGGCGGGCGGCGACCCGAAGGCGGCGCTGTCGACAGTCGATGCCGAATTGGACAAGTTGCCGAAGGTCGAGGGCAGCGGCGCCGGCCAGCTCTATCTGACGCCCGAACTCTCCCGCGTCTTCGAACAGGCGGAGAAGGTCGCCGAGAAGGCCGGCGACAGCTTCGTCACCGCCGAGCGCATCCTGCTGGCGCTGGCCATGGCCGACGGTACCCCGTCGGGCAAGGCGCTGAAGGCTGCCGGCGTGACGCCGCAGGCGCTGAACACCGCCATCAACGACATCCGCAAGGGCCGCACCGCCGACAGCGCCAGTGCCGAGCAGGGTTATGACGCGCTGAAGAAATACGCCCGCGACCTGACCGCCGCGGCGCGCGACGGCAAGCTCGATCCCGTCATCGGCCGTGACGAGGAAATCCGACGCACCATCCAGGTCCTTGCCCGCCGCACCAAGAACAACCCGGTGCTGATCGGCGAGCCCGGCGTCGGCAAGACCGCCATCGTCGAGGGGCTGGCCCAGCGCATCGTCAAGGGCGACGTGCCGGAGGGCTTGAAGAACAAGCAGCTGCTGTCGCTCGACCTCGGCGCGCTGGTGGCCGGCGCCAAGTATCGCGGCGAGTTCGAGGAGCGGCTGAAGGCCGTGCTGTCGGAAATCCAGGCGGCGGCCGGCGAGATCGTCGTCTTCATCGACGAGCTGCACACGCTGGTCGGCGCCGGCAAGTCCGACGGCGCGATGGACGCCTCCAACATGCTGAAGCCGGCGCTGGCGC
>NZ_BADK01000996.1 GCF_000333595.1 Azospirillum sp. B506 | reverse complement strand
AGAAGCGGGGAAACGGCGGCAAAGTGCGGGACCGATACCGCCACCCGGCCGGTCAGCCCCTTGTCTCCGTCGGCCGCTTCGAGGATCAGCCGTTCGATCCAGACCCGGCGCGATACCCCGCGGTCGTCGATGAACCCATCGGCCGCCACCTCTTCACTGCCGGTCAACTCCACCACGATATGGGGAAATTCGAACAGGCGCTCCCGTGTCACCGGCCCGGTGGTCAGCGGATGTCCGTTGCGAACGACCACGGCTTCCGCTTCCTGGAACAGCGTGGTGTGGCGCACGCGGTCCGGCAGGTCGGCAAACCAGCCGATCACGAAATCGACCCGGCCGTCGTCGAGCTGTCGAACCACATCCATGCGGTTAAGCGGAAACACCCGCAGATCGATTTGCGGCGCAATGGGGCCGATCCGTGCGACAACACGCGGCAGGACGGCCACCGCCGCATAGTCGGTCGCGGCGATGCGGAAGGTGCGCACCGCCTCCGAGGGGACAAAGACCTTCGTGCTCATCGCGTCGGCGATCCGTCCCAGCCCATCGGCGATGCCGGGGGACAATTGGAGGGCGCGGGCGGTCGGCTCCATCCCGGAATCGCCGGGGATGAACAGGTCATCGTCCAGCGCCTGACGCAGCCGGGCGAGCGCGTGGCTGACCGCCGAGGGCGTTATCCGTAGCTCCCTGCTGGCCCCGATCACGCTGCGATGCTGCATGACGGTTTCGAACACCCGGAGCAGATTCAAGTCCAGTCTGCGGATTGGCACGACGTTGGTTCCATCGGTCGCTGTAGAGAAAGGCCTTAGCGACTCTAATCGCGCAACTGTCTCAGGCAATGGTCTTGAATGGTGCGGCCGGCGCTGCATCGACCGGAGAAGGGGGACACCGTGCTTTCGCACCGTCTCCCACCCTGTCGGTTCCTGGGCTGACGTGACGATGCTTGTCCGTCAAAGCCAAGCACGTCCCGGAGCGGCCGTCATTCCCGCGCAGGCGGGACTCCAGCGTGTCCCAGGCGAATCCTATGGGTGAACTTGGATCCCCGCCTGCGCGGGGATGACGGAAAGCCCAAAAAATTCCAGAGGCTTACACGAAAAACCAAAAGCTTGGGGTCTGTCCGGTGCCTATTGCAAGGCACCGGACAGGTTCTGGCGCCATCCAGGGGATGGACGGCACGGCGGGCCGTCCCGTCACGCCACCCGCAACGCCCCGGCGGTGTCGTGGTAGAACCCGTTGACCAGCGGCGCCGCGATCGACCCACCCAGTTCCGCGGCGACCTCCGCCCCGTCGCGCCGCCCGTCCAGCACCGCGCGGAACGCCTCGGCCACCCGCACCATGTCCATGGCCTGCGGCGACAGCCGGAAGCGCGAAACCCCCATCGCCACCAGCTCTGGCATCTCCGCCGCCAGGCACAGACAGCCGTGCGACATCGTCTGCGTGCCGTTGACGGTCAGGAAGGGTTGCCCGTCCATCGTCGTCACCGGCATGCCGTCCGGGTCGTTGCCGCAGACGAACTGGCAGCCGTCCTTGTGCAGCCCATGGGCGCGCGCATGATAGCAGCGGGCCGAGATGGCGAGCGGCGCCCGGCCCCAGACCTGCACCTCCGTCTCGACTCCCAACTCCCGCCCGGCTCTGGCCAGCACCCCGACGGTGGCGGCCGGCAGCTCGGCGGGCAGCGACACCGCCACCGCCCCGCGCTCCGCCATCCAGCCCAGCGTCGCCTCGTTGTAGACGTTGATCGTCGGCCCGACCGCATGGGGCCGCCCGGCCAGCAGGGCCAGCGCCCCCATGTCGTTCGCCTCCACAAGACCGGCATCTGCGTTCACCAGATCGCGCATAGCCGACCGTTCGCGTTCGCTGCCGACCAGGATCGGGCTGGCGAGCCACACCGTCTTGCCGGCGGCGCTCAACCGCTCGATCACCTCGCCCATCGCCTCGGCGAAGAAGGGCGCCCGCTTGAAGCAGACGACCTCACCGACGATGACGGTGTCCACCGGCGCCTCGTCGGCGATGCGGGCGTAGAAGTCGCGCCAGCGGTCGACCGGCCAGTTGAACAGCACCGGCCCCAGAGTGAGTGACGCAGTCATTCCGAAAAACTCCTTATCGCCACGCACGGGTGTAGGCGCCGGTGGTCTGGGTTCCGCCCTCGACCATCGCCTGGAGATCGATGTGCGGCACCGGCCGCCCGGCGGCGAAGCTTTCCAGCGCCTCGCGATAGGCGCGGACCACCGCGGCGATATAGGCCTTGCCGCGCTGCCGCCCCTCGATCTTCAGCGCCCGCACGCCGGCCGCCTTCAGCTCCGGCAGCAGATCCATCGCGTTGAGGCTGGTCGGCTCCTCGAACAGATAGGCCGGCCCCTCGCCACTGCCGGCCCCGGCGACGAAGCGGCCCTTGCACAGGGTCGGATAGCCGGCCTGCTCGCCCTCGCCGAACACGTTGATGGTGAAGCCGCCCAGCGTCGAGGCCAGCGCGCCGCCCCGCTGCTCGTAGCGGACATGGTTGGCCGGCGAACAGACGCCTTGCTTGTTGGGCGACAGGCCGGTGGCGTAGGAGGACAGCGAGCAGCGCCCTTCCGCCATCGGGCAGAGGCCGCCGAAGACGAACACCTCGGTCTCGATGTCGATCTCGGCGTTCAGCCTGGCGATGTCCGGCACCGTCAGCACGCGCGGCAGCACCACCCGCCGCACGCCGAAGGCATCGCGGTACAGCCGGATCGCCTCCACATTCGCGGCGGAGGCCTGGACCGACAGGTGCAGGCGCAGGTCGGGATGGCGCTTGGCGGCATAGGCCAGCAGCCCCGGATCGGCCATGATGACCGCATCGACCTTCAGCCGCGCCGCATCGTCCACCGCCTTCTGCCAGGGGCCGAGATTGCCGGCCTGCGGATAGGTGTTGATGGCGACATAGACCTCGACCCGCCGGGCATGGGCATAGTCCACCGCGTCGGCCACATCCTGGCGGGTGAAGTTCAGCCCCGGGAAGTTCCGGGCATTGGTTTCGTCGCGGAAGCCGAGATAGACGGCATCGGCCCCGGCATCGACAGCGGCACGCAGCGCGGCCGGGGTCCCCGCCGGACAGATCAGTTCGAAATTGTCCATGATTCCCTATGCCCCCATGCCCGGCAACTTCCCCGGCAAAGTGCCGGGCAGCGCTCCGGTGATGCGGGCCTCCACCCGTTCGATCCCGCGCCGCAGCGGCGGCGGCAGCAGCCGGCGCGCGGCCTCGATCCGGTCCAGCACCGGCCCGGCGTTCCGCCGCAGCACCGGCAGCGCACGCGCCAGCGGCCCGGCGATGGAAACGGCGTCAGCCACCAGATCCATCTCGTCCTCGCCGTCCAGCGTGTTGCGGAGGGCGAGAATCAGGGCGGTATCGCCCGAGATGGCCAGCTCGCGCCGGAAGAACAGGGCATCGCCGTCGATCCGCCCTTCCAGCAGGTCGAGCAGCCGGGCATAAGGTCCCCGGACCACGGCATCGGCCGCCGCCTCACCCAGACCATCCGCGCCACGGGGCAGGGCATGCAGCGACAATTCCGGGCCGACGCGCATCAGAAGCGCCACCGGAGCATCCACCGGCTCGATCAGAACGCGGGCGTCCTGCAGTTCGCGCAGCGCCTCGAAGGCGCGGGGATGCCGGTCGGCCAGCAGCCGCAGCAGGCGGGCGAGCAGCGCATCGCTGGCTCGCCGCCCCAGCTTGGGCACCAGACCCAGCCCGGCCCGGCTCAGCCCGGTCTCGAACCGGCGGGCGCGTTCTTCGGAAACACTCGTTGCGACATCGGGATCGCGCATGGGCGGCTTCCCTCCTCATCGGTCATTCCGCCGCCCATGAAAGCCGGTAACCGCCTGACGTCATTGACCTCGGTCAAGTTCACGCTTGAAAGGTCGGCCGTCAGGCCGCGGTCGCCAGCCCGGCGCGGTCGATCAGGTCGTACAGCTCGCGATCCTCGCGGCCGATGCGGTGTTTCAGCGCAGTGACCACCTCGCGGGTCTCGCGGACGAAGGCGACCGGGTCCTTGGCGACCGCCACCGGACCGGGCCAGCGCGTCCGGTACAGGTCGAACCGCGCCCGCAGATCGCCCATCTCCGCCTGGAACCGCGCCGCCGTGCCGCGCAGCGTGGCGTCGGGATGCGCCAGCAGCCGGGGATAGAGCGCACTGTCTTCCAGCGACAGGTGGACGGCGAAGATGCCGAACAGCTCCCGCACCGTGGCGATCAGCGCCGCCGGATCGGTCTCCACCGACCGTGAGGCAAGCTGCAGCTCGATGCGGCCGACCAGCTGGCCGACCGTGGCATGGTGGTCGCGGTAAAGCGCGGTACCGAGGGCGATCTTGGTCATGATGCTGTCTCCAACCGGTGCCGCCCTTGATTGGGCGGCCTTGACGCCAGCATGACGGCCGTCGGCTCCGGCATCGTTGCGCCACCGCAAACTGTTTTCCGGCATCCGTCAGCGGGTGCCCCAGGGTCCAGGCATCGCAATCGGATGACCGTCCCTTCCCAGCCATCCGCCCTCCGATCCACACGAGGAACGCGAAATCGGAGGAGCCATGCGCTATTGATTGCATCCGGGCGGCATCGAGGGAGGAAGACGATGGATCGCGGACAAATTTCCCTGCCTCGCTTCCCCCGGCTCCTGGCGGTCCTGCTGCTGCTCGCCCTTGTTCCACGCCCATCCGCCGCCGCCCCGGATGAGGACATCCTGGGCAAGGCCGCGGGCTACCCGGTCGCGCCGACCATCGGCGACAGCCGCAGGGAGCGTTACCGGGTCGGCTCCTTCAGCGCGCTCGACACGCTGGCTCCCTCCTGCGCGCTCGATCCGGCCCCGGTCCCGCTGGACCTGCCGGTCGGGACACCGGTCAATTTCGGCTACCGCTTCTCCGGCGGGACATACACGCTCGACGACTATGTGCAGCGCCAGCGGGCCACGGCCGTTCTCGTGCTGCATGACGGCAGGATCGTTGCCGAACGTTACAACTACGGGCGCACGCCCGACATGAGGATGCTGTCGAACTCCATGGCGAAGACGATCACCGCGCTCGGTCTCGTCAAAGCGCTGGAAGACGGTGCGATCCGCTCGTTCGACGATACCGCCGCGACCTATGTGCCGGAGCTGCGGGGCACGCTCTATGGCGAGACGAAAATCGTCAATCTGTTGCGCATGGCCTCCGGCGCGAAATTCATCGAGACCTACAAGCCGGACGATGACCGTGCGGCCTACAATCGGATCACGCGCCGGGACGGCAACATCGCCGCCGCCCGCAGCATCGCCGAACGCGCCGAGCCGGAAGGCACCCGGTTCAATTATGCCGGTGCCCAGACGCAGATCCTCGGCCTTGTGCTGCGCGCCGCGACCGGCAGGACCCTGTGCGACTATATCGGCGAAAGGATCTGGCGCCCCATCGGGGCGGAGGCCGGGGCAAGCTGGATGCTGAATCCGGCCGACCGGGCGGAGGTGGCGCAAGGCGACTTCAATGCCACCGTCCGCGATTACGGCCGCCTTGGACTGATGCTGGCCAATGACGGGCTGGTGTCCGGCCGTCCCGTCATCTCGGCCGACCATCTACTCGACATGACGGAGGCATCGCGCCAGCCCCCGGCCTTCCGCCCCGGACAGATGCGGTGGCGCGACAGCACCTATTACGGCTATGGGTTCCAGGTCTGGCTGCTGCCCGGCAGCCATCGCCGCTTCGTTCTGCTGGGCATCTATGGGCAGGCGATCTATGTCGACCCAATGCTGAAGCTGGTGATGGTCCACACGGCCGTCGGCAAGGATGCAAGCGGGGATGCAAGCCAGACGCATCTCGGCGCCGAACGCGACGCGCTCTTTCGCGGCATCGTCGCACGGTACGGCGAGTGGTGATCCCGGCCGCCCTTACGGCTGGCCGCTGCCGCCGGCCGCGCCATAGACATGGCCGGTGGTGAAGCTGGCATCCTCCGCGGCGAGCTGGACATAGATGCTGGCAAGCTCGGCCGGCTGGCCGGGGCGCCCAAAGGGGGTCTGGCTGCCGAATTGCTTCAGCTTCTCCTGGCTGGCGCCGCCGCTGACCTGCAAGGGGGTCCAGATCGGGCCGGGGGCCACGCCGTTGACGCGGATGCCCTTACCCGCCAGCTGCTTGGCCAGCGACTTGACGTAATTCATCGTCGCCGCCTTGGTCTGGGCATAGGCGTACAGGTCGGGCGTCGGGTCGTAGGCCTGTTCCGAGGTGGTGCCGATGATGACGGAGCCCGGCTTCAGGTGGGGCAGGGCGGCCTTGATGATCCAGAAGGGGGCGTAGATGTTGGTCTTCATCGTCGCGTCGAACTCCTCGCTGCTGATGTCGAGGATCGATGGGAAGGCCTGCTGACGCGCCGCGTTGCAGACAAGGATGTCCAGCCCGCCCAGGCCCGCAACGGCATCGGCCACCAGCTTTCGGCAGAAGACCTCGTCGCGCAGATCGCCGGGGATCGCCACCGCCTTGCGGCCGGCCTCCTCGATCAGGGCGACGACGTCCTGGGCGTCCGGCTCCTCGGTCGGGAAATAATTGATGGCGACGTCGGCGCCCTCGCGGGCATAGGCGATGGCGGCGGCCCGGCCCATGCCGGAATCGCCGCCGGTGATCAATGCCTTGCGCCCTGCCAGCCGGCCGGCCCCCCTGTAGCTGGTCTCGCCATGGTCCGGCGGCGGGTCCATGTCACGGGCCAGCCCCGGCCAGGGCTGCGACTGGCCGTTGAAGGGCGGGCGCGGGTATTTGCTGCGCGGGTCCTGCGGCGTGACGGTGTCGTCCTTGCGGTCCATGGCGGTCTCCTGATCCGGCACTTCTCTGTGCGAGGCGGCGATGCCTCGCACAGAGAACCGGTCGGGGCAGGAATGGTTGCCGCAACCCTGACCTTCGGTCGCGGAAGCCCCTCAGCCGCACATGCCGCCGCAGCAGGAACCGTTGCGCCGGGCCAGCAGCCGCTCATAGGCGATGCCGACCACGCCGGCCGGCGGGATGACGCCCTGCAACAGCGCCAGCACGTCGTCCTCCAGCGTGCCCGGCGGGACATCCGTCACCTCGCAGACCGAGCCGCCGTTGCCGTCAGGCCCCAGCCGCGCGTCCGCCGCCGCGACCGTCACGTCGCCGTTGCGGTCGATGCACACGCGCAGGCTGGTTGCGGCCGCACCCTGGGGCAGGGCGATGCGCACTGCCCAGACTTCGGGTCCCTGTTGCAGATATTCCCAGGAGAATCCGGCGCCGAACAGGCTGAGCAACTGGTGGTGCAGCGGGCGCGGGTCATGGTCGTTGACCAGCGAGAAGCCGTCGCCGGGCGACAGATCCTGCACCGATGCGAAGATCAGCTGGTGGCGCTGATAGGGCGGGATGGTGCGGAGATCGAGAACCGGCTCGGCCTGGGCAGGAGTAAGCTGGGCGGGAGTGGGCTGGGCGGGTTTTGAAAGGGTGGTCGGCATCGTCGTCCGTCTGGTCTGTGGGGCTGCGGCAGGATCGCCGCAAAATCGCCATGCCCCCTGTAACCCGAATCGCCGCCCCCTTCTTTGCTCCGGCACAAACGCCGGAGCGGGTGAGCGCTCAACTGTTCATCGCCGCGGAGAACGCCCTGTCCTCCTCAGCCGACAGCAGGGCATCGGTGGCCGGAACCAGCGTCGTTTCCTCCTTCTGGATGTGCAGGACCAGGACCCGCACCAGCTCCTCGCCGAAGCTGCGCAAGACCGGCCAGCTGTCCCGGTCGAATCCCTCGCGCAGGGCCAGCGCGCAGAAGCGGCCCAGCCGGCGGGCAATCGGCCGCATATGCTCGTGGTCCTCCAGAAGGTCGGCCGTCCACTCATGCCCGCCCGCCGAGGCCAGCACCGGGAACAGCGCCTCCGCCGCCGCGAAATGGCTCTCCAGCGGCCCGTCCAGCTCGGCGGCGAGATCTACGACGATGTTCCGCTCCTCCGCCGTCAGCACCGGCAGACTGTCCCCACCGTGACGGCCGAACAGGGTGTCGAGCCGGTCCAGCAGATCCATCACGCGATGGTGGTCGTCATGCAGGAGGCGTCCGGTCAGGCTGTCGGTGTGCATCACACGGTCTCCATCGAAGAACACGCCGGCCCGTCCAGGCCGGCCATCTCCTCCAGCAGGGCGCCAAGCTCCAAACCATAGGCCTCGGCCGCCTCGCTCACCGTCATGAAGGGCGCCATGGCACAGCCGGGGCAGGCAAGGCCATGGCGCAGCAGCACCGGCACCGCCGCCGGGCGCCCACGCATGAACTCGGCCATGGTCAGATCGGCGAGCTGGAGTTCGCGGGCCGTCATTTCGGCATGCTCCGGCACGGTGGACAGGCCACCACCTTATCCCCCCGGCCACCGGCGGTCTTTGCGCCACCGCAACCCGGCGGGCGGTCACTCCCGTTTCGGCACCGGCGGCAGATCCTCGGCGATGGCGACCAGCGCGTGAGGCTTGCGGATCACCACCTGCTGCCGGCCGCTCTCGACGATGCCCTGGCTTTCCCAGGCCGACAGGGTGCGGCTGACGGTGTGGAGCGTCGTCCCCGTCATCTCCGCCACATCCTGCCGGGACAGCGGAAAGTCGATCTCCACCCCCGCCTCGACCCGCCGCCCGGCCTGACGCACCAGACGCAGCAGGGCATGGGCGATGCGGCGCTCCACCCGCTCGGTCGCCACCTCCCGAAGCCGGTTCTGCAACTCGCGCAGCCGGCCGCCGACGATCGACAGCGCATTGCGGGCGATGGCGGGATGGCGGTCCATCAGCTCGGTCATCGTCGCGGCCGGCCAGGACAGCTCGACGCAATCGGCGACCGCGACGGCGTCGGCCGGATAGAGTCCGTCGGTGAAGATCGCCAGCGTCCCGAACATCTCGCCGGGGCCGATGAAGCGCATCACCACCTGCTGACCGTCCGGGCCGGTCTGCACGATCTTCACCCGCCCGTCGATCAGCGCATGGCCGGCCGCCGCCGGTTCCCCCTGGCTGAAGATGGCGGTGCCGCGGGGATGCAGCCGGGGCCGCGCCAGCGCCACCGCGTCGGCCAGCCCATCGGCGTCCAGCCCGGCGAACAGCGGCATGCCGCGCAGCACGGCGGGATCGGGAGGCGGGGGCATGGCGGTCGTCCTGGCTCGCTGGGCAGTCAGCATCCATTCGTGCACGACTTTGTTGTGGCTCAAAGCGCGAAATCCCGCCGCCCGCCAGAATGACCGCACCTTTCAGGGAAAGCCCCCCGCCATGCCCACTCCCCTCACCAGCGCCCACCGGCCGATGTATCCGGCGGCAGCCCTCTTCGCGGCGCTGGCCGTCCCGCTGTGGCTGGCCCAGCTCGGCGGCCTGCTGCCGCTTGGCTGGTCGCCGGCGGTCCATGCGCACGAGATGACGCTCGGCTATGCGCTGGCGGTGGTCGGCGGCTTCCTGATGACGCGGCTGTCGCGCCCGATGGTGGCGGTCGCCGTCCTGTCCTGGCTCGCCGGCCGGCTGGCGCTGCTGGCCGGACTGCCGGCGGTCCTCGCCCTGCCGCTCTGCTTCGCCTATCCGCTGCTGCTGTTCGTCGTCGCCGGCCTGCCATTCCTGCGCACCAGCCGCAGTGGCCACAATGCGGTGTTCGGCCCGCTGATCGGCGCCTTCCTGCTTGCCGAGGCGCTGTTCTGGGCCGGGCAGCTGGGCCTTCTCCCCGACCGAGGCCAACCCGTCGGTCTGCTGCTGGTCGCCACGCTGCTGCTGACCATGGGCGGACGGGTCATCCCCGCCGCCACCGCCGGAGCCCTGCGCCGCCAGGGGATCGCCCTCACGCACCGGGTTCAACCCAGGCTGGAGGCGCTGGGCATCGCCGGAGCCGTCCTCTGCCTGCTGTCGGCAATCACCGGCCTGCAGCCGCTCATCGGCGCCGCAGGTGCCATGATGGCCGGGACGAGCGCGCTGCTGCGGCTCGCCCGCTGGAAATCGCTTCGCCTGCTGCGCCAAGCAGAGATCGCCAGCCTGCATCTCGGCTATCTCTGCCTGGGTGCCGGCTGGTCGCTGTCGGCGGGCGCCGCCCTGTTCGACCTGCCGCCCGCCGCCGGCTGGCATATGCTGGGGGTCGGGGCGCTGGGCATCCTCGCCAGCGCCATGACGATCCGTACCACCCTTCAGCGCGAGGCGGAGCCGGAACGCTTCCCGCCGGCGGCGACCGCCGCGGTCGGGCTGATCGCCCTGGCGGCGGTGCTGCGCGTGGCGGCGGCATGGTGGCCGTCGATGACATTGCTGATGGCTGGGGCAACCTTCTGGACGCTCGGGCAGCTGCTGACCGCCGCCACGCTGCTCACCCGGCCGCGGCGGTCACGCCGAGGGCAGGACGCGCTCCAGGAAGCTTAGGCCGAGCTGCGCCCCGGCCGCGGTGATGGTGTGGGGGACGCCGCGCAGCAGATGCTCCTCCACCGCAAAACCGGCGGAGCGGAGATGCGCCGCGGCGGCCTGCACCACGGCCGGCGGCATGATGCTGTCCGCCGTACCGCCGATCATCAGAACCGGCGGACGCCGTTCCACCCCGTCCGGGGTCGGGACAGGCGCGGCGATGCGGCCGGCGAAGGCAAGGACCGCGCCGCATCGCTCCGGAGCGGTCATGGCGAGATGAAGCGCCATGATGCTGCCCTGGCTGAAGCCGACCAGCGCCACATCGGCCGGCGCGACGCCGGCCCTCTGCCGTTCGGCCTCGATGAGTTCGACGAGGGCCGGCAGGGCGGCCGCGACGCGGGCGGGGCGGTTCTCCTCCGTCACACCGGCGATGCTGAACCATTGATGCCCGTTGCCCATGTCGAACGGCTGCGGCGCGTCGGGCGCCGCGAAGGCGGTGCCGGGCAGCGCCTGCCGCCAGGATTGGGCGAGCGGCATCAGGTCGGCGCCGGACGACCCGACGCCGTGCAGCAGGATGACCAGCCGCCGTGCCGCCGTCCCGGAGGCCGGGGGAAGGCGCAGGATGCCGTTGGAACCGTCCGCGGGGATGCTGCTCATGGAAAGCGTCCTTCCTGCCGTCGATGCGTCACCCGCGCTGCCAGATGCCCTTGCCGGGCAGCCGGTCGCGATCTTGCGGACGGTCGAAGTCCAGCGCCGGCCCCTTCGGCACGATCAGCGTCGGGTTGATCGCCGGGTTGGTGTAGTAGCCGGCCTTGATGTGGTCGATCCGCACCGTGTCGCGGATGCCCGGCCACTGGTACAGCTCGCGCAGGTAAGCCGACAGGTTGGGATAATCCTCGATCCGCCGCAGGTTGCATTTGAAGGCGCCGTGATAGGCGGCGTCGAAGCGGACCAGCGTCACGAACAGGCGCCAGTCGGCCTCCGTCAGATGCACCCCCGCCAGATAGCGGCAGGCCGACAGATGCGCCTCCAGCCGGTCGAGCGTGGCGAACAGCCCGTCGAACGCCTCGTCGTAGCTGGCCTGCGACTTGGCGAAGCCGCAGCGATAGACGCCGTTGTTGACGCTGCCATAGACCAGCTCGTTCCAGCGGTCGATTTCCGACCGCAGCGGCTCGGGATAGAGATCCAGCCGGTTGCCGGTCAGCCCATCGAAGGCGCTGTTCAGGATGCGGATGATGTCGGCCGACTCGTTGTTGACGATGCGGCCTTCCTGACGATCCCACAGGACCGGCACCGACACCTTGCCGGTGTAGGTCGGGTCGCTCGCCGTGTAGAGGCTGTAATGGTGGCGGAAGCGGTCGATGCGCGGTCCGCCGTCCTGCTCCTCGGCATAGATCCAGCCGTCCTCGCCCAGCACCGGCTCGGCGACGGACAGGCCGACCACCCCGTCCAGCCCCTTCAGCGCCCGGAAGATCAGCGTGCGCGAAGCCCAGGGGCACAGGTAGGAGACATAGAGGTGATAGCGCCCGGCCACGGCCGGCAGGGTGGGGTTCCCGTCCCCATCGGGTGCGCCGTCCGGCGTGATCCAGCCGCGGAAGCGGGTCGGCTCGCGATGGAAGGCGCCGCCCTTGATCTCGCTGGCCGCGATGTCGCCCTTTTCCCAAACGCCGTTCACAAGCTGCGGCATCGCGGTTTCTCCTCTTCGGTCGGTACATATGCGAAGGGGCCGGCAAGCCGGCCCCTCCATCCTACAACAACCGGGCCGGCGATCAGGACTTGACCGCTTCGACCTCGATCAGCAGCTGGATGTCGTCGCCGATGGCCGGGGCGCCGTACTTCATGCCGAACTCGGTGCGCTTGACCGTGCCGCGGGCGGAGAAGCCGGCGGTCTCCAGCTTGCTGGCCGGGCTGACGCCGTCCTTGTTGAAGGTGACGTCCAGCACCACCGGCTTGGTCACGCCCAGCAGGGTCAGGTCGCCGAACAGCTTGCCGGTCTTGTCGCCGGTCTTCTCGATCTTCGTGCTCTTGAAGGTCATCTTCGGGAACTCCTTCGCATTGAAGAAGTCCGGCGAGCGCAGGTGCTCGTCACGCTTGGCGTGGTTGGTGTCGACGCTGGTGGTGTCGATGGTGACGGTGACCACGCTCTTCTCGACCGCGTCCTTGTCGAAGGTCACGTCGCCGCCGACCGTGTTGAAGCGGCCGATCACGTTGGAGAAGCCGACATGGTTGACGATGAAGGCCACGGCCGTGTGCGCCGGGTCGATCTTGTAGTTGACCGGGGCGGCGAAGGCGGGGGCAACAGCGCCGACGGCAGTCGCGGCGAACAGGGCGGCGGCAAACAGGGTCTTCTTCATGAACGCAACTCCGGGGAAAGGCAGGATTGAATGATCGGGAAGGGGGATCAGTAGGGCGACGCTTCGCCGCCGGTCAGCGCGAAGGCCGCGCCGATGGCGACCAGCGCCGGAAGGACCGCGACCACCGTGACGGCGGCCGCCGAAAGGGCGCGGCCGATCCGGCCGTTGCCCTGGGGAAGGAAGCGGCGCGCACAGCCGGCGAGCAGGGCAGGCAGGGCCAACAGCAGCACCGCGGCCTGGGTCTGGGTGAACAGGGCCAGCACGGCGGCCAGCAGCACGGCGATGCCGGTGGCGGCCTGGCCCGACAGGCCCCAGCCATGACGCTCCACCGGCCAGTTCCACAGCAGGAAGCCGCCGGCCGACGCCGCCAGCGCCAGCGCCATCTGGGCGATCGAGGCCGAGGAGCCGATCAGCGCGGTGCCGCCGACGGCCAGCGCCAGAGCCAGCAGCGAGGAGGCCGGCGCCATCGGGCTTGCCGACTCGTCCGAACCGCGGGCAAAAGCGACCCAAACCGCGGTGCCGAGCAGGATGATCAGGGTGACGACCGCCGCCGCGGAATCGAGGGCGGGCAGGGCGATCCACAGCAGCGAGGCGGCCAGCCAGACCGCCAGCACGGCGGACGCGACCCGGCCGCGGACACCCACCACATCGGCGGCGACACCGAGCAGCAATCCGGCGGCCGACGCCCAGAACAGCTTGCCCATGCTGGACGGCGGCGGCAGGGCCGGCAGACCGATCACCAGCGCGAAGACGACCAGGAAACCGGCGGCGATGCCGGCGGCCGCCAGCGAACGGCGCAGCAGGTGCAGGATGCCGACCAGGATCACGCCGACCAGCAGGGGCAGCACGCTGGATTGGACGAAGGGGTCTTGAAGCAGCTCGGACATGGGAAAAGCCGGTTTCCGATTGGATGGCGCAGGTTGCGCTTGGCCAAGACCCTAGCCTGTGCTCTGGTGAGCGCGAATTCGGGAGTTTTGCAAAAAGCATATGCAGGAATGAGCGGGAATAAATGATAAGTGGCAGCAGCTGGGATGATCTTCGCTATCTGCTGGCAGTTGCGCGGCATGGCTCCCTGTCGGCGGCGGCGCGCGTCCTGGGGGTGAACCACAGCACGGTCCTGCGCCGGGTGACGGCGCTGGAGGAGGCGATGGGCGCCCGGCTGTTCGACAAGCTGCCCGGCGGCTATGTGCTGACCGCGGCCGGCGACGAGATGCAGCGGGTGGCGCAGAAGATGGAGGAGGATCTGGCCGCCGCCAACCGGCTGCTGTCGGGCCGCGACACCCGGATCAGCGGCAGCCTGCGGGTCACCACCGTCGACATCCTGACAGGCACCCGCATCACCATCGCCCTCCCCGCAGTGTATGAACCGCCGGCCGAGGAGCGCCCGTTGCAGGTGGAGGCGGCCGGCAGCGCCAAGCCGCTGTTGCGGGTCGCGGCGCTGAAGCCGGCCGGCCATCTCGCCGGCAGCACCTCGATGACGCAGATCGGCCCCTGATCAGGCACGCG
>NZ_BADK01000997.1 GCF_000333595.1 Azospirillum sp. B506 | reverse complement strand
GCAGGTGACGCCGGGCACCCCCGAATATGAGCGCGCCCGCCGCCTGATGACCGCCGAGGTCAATGCCGCCATCGAAGGAGCGCTGGAGGCCGGGGCGAGCGAAATCCTCGTCAACGACAGCCACGGCGCGATGGTCAATCTGCTGCCGGACGAGCTGCACCCCGCCGCCGAACTGATCCTCGGCCGGCCCAAGCCCATCGGCATGTTCGCCGGGCTTGAACCGGACGCCGCCGGGGTGATGTGCGTCGGCTTCCACACGTCCGCGCGCCAGTACGGCATCCTCGCCCACACCACCAACAGCTTCGCCTTCGGCCGCGTCCGGGTGAACGGGCTGGAGCTGGGGGAGGCCGGCAATTACGGCGCCTATGCCGGCGAGATCGGCGTGCCGGTGATCCTGCTGAGCGGCGACGACCGCTTCGCCGCCGAAATGGCGCCGCTCTTCCCGGACGCCGAGCAGGTGGTGGTCAAGCAGGCGCTCGGCCAGCGCGCCGCCCGCTCCGTTGCGCCGTCGGTCTCCCGCGACCGCATCCGCGAGGCGTCGGCCCGCGCCGTCCGCCGCGCGTCCAGCATCCCGCCCTTCCGCGTTCCGCCGCAGGCCGACGGCGCGCCCTACCGGCTGGAGATCGAGATGAACAGCCCGGCGCTGGCAGATCTCCTTCCCGCGGACGCTGGAGATCGTCAAACGCCATGGGCTGCTGGTGAGCTGGCGCCATGCCGACACCGCCCGGCTGTTCGGCCCGTCGGAAGACGCGCTGACCTTCGGCAGCGAAGAGGATGCGGTGCGCCTTCTCTCCGCCCTGGCCGATGACGCCGACCGCCGCGCGCGGCTGCGG
>NZ_BADK01000998.1 GCF_000333595.1 Azospirillum sp. B506 | reverse complement strand
CTCGCGCTGGCGGTGATGGTGCTGCTGGTCGCGGGGCGGATCGCGCTGGGGCTGGGATGGCGGCCCGACGAGATCTACACGGTCGAACTGTCGTGAGGGCGCCGCTGCTCCTGGCCGCCGCGCCGCTGCTGATGGCGCAGGCCAAGCCGCTGCTGGTGCCCGACGTATCGCAG
>NZ_BADK01000999.1 GCF_000333595.1 Azospirillum sp. B506 | reverse complement strand
CGTTTCACGCTATCGTCCGACAACACACTCTCCCGGCCGGCGCGCGGGCACCGGCGTTGCATTCAGGCCGGCACTATAAGCGGTGTGGCGGCGGCATACCACCGCACACGGGCATCCGGCCAAAAGCGTTTCGGCCTCAAAGCGCCTCGGCGATGCGGACGACGGTTTCGCGACCGGGCACGTCGTCGAGCAGGGCGTCGATCCGGCGGTTCAGCACCGGGTGGACGATGTCGGCGGCGATGTCGGCCAGCGGACAGAGGACGAAGGCGCGCTCCGCCATGCGGGGATGGGGGATTTCCAGCTCCGGCTCGGCCACCACCCGGTCGGCGTAGAGCAGGATGTCGATGTCGATGGGCCGCGGGCCGAAGCGCAGGCCGCCGAGATCGCGGCCCAGCGACTCCTCGATCTCCTTGAGGATGCGCAGCAGGGCCACCGGCTCCAGGCGGGTGGTGCCGCGCACTGCCATGTTCAGGAAGGCCGGCTGGTCGGTCACATACATCGGCGCCGTCTCGTACAGGGCGGACTGCGCGTCGATCTCCACCGCTGCGCCCAACCGCCGGATCGCTTCGGCGAGATTGGCCGCGCGGTCGCCCAGATTGCCGCCGAGCGCGAGATGGACCGTCACGGCGGCGGCGGAGGGCAGGGAGGGGGGCGTAAGCTCGGCCATGGCGTCGACGGTCCCGATATGCTGGTATGGACAGGGACGGGACTCCTAGCAAATCCAACCCGTCCGTCACTTCCGGGCCGCCGGCCCCTGTTCGGGAACGGACGGGCGGTGGCAGGGTTTCAGCATCATATCAACCGGTTGAGAAGAATCCGGCGATGACACGATATTCTGGTGGAGGACGAGAGATGGCCAAGGCAAGGACTGTTGGCGCTGCGATGATCCTTCTCGGCGGCACCGCCGTCATCCTTGCCGGCTGCGCCACCGGCCCCGATCCCGAGGTGGCGCGCCGTGCCCAGACCGCCATGATCGGCATGCCCAAGGACGAACTGCTGGCCTGCGCCGGCGTGCCGGATCGTCAGGCGACGGCGGCAGGGCGCGAATACTACACCTATGTCGCCCGGCCGGCGGTGGCCTACAGCCCCGGCAGCAGCATTGGCATCGGGGCCGGCAGCTTCGGCGGCAGCGGCGGGGTGGGACTCGGCCTCGGCTTCGGCGTGCCGGTCGGCGGCGGCACCTCGCCCGGATGCGAGGCGACGATGGTGATCGGTCCGCGCGGCACGGTGGAGCAGATCAGCTATCCGGCCGGGGCCTCGCTGTCCGCCTGTACACCGATCGTCAGCACCTGCATGGCGCCGCCCGCGCCCTAAGACTTTGAGATGAGGCGGCCGGGGCTGTCGCCGCGCCCGGTTATGCCATATTCTCAATCATAACCCCGGCCATAGCCGGGGCACAGAGACGCCCGCAAAGGGCCGCATCAGGGTTGCCACAGGGTTGGAGGAACCACGAACCATGGATATGAGCGGAAGCCACCGGATCGAGGCCAGCCGCGACGCGGTGTGGGCGGCGCTGAACGATCCGGACATCCTGCGCCAGTGTATCCCTGGCTGCGAGGAGGTGGTCCGGCAGTCCGACACCGAGATGTCGGCCAAGGTCGTCGCCAAGGTCGGCCCGGTCAGCGCCAAATTCGCCGGCAAGGTCACCCTGTCGGATCTGGACCCGCCCAACGGCTATACCATCACCGGCGAAGGGTCGGGCGGTGCCGCCGGCTTCGGCAAGGGCGGAGCCACCGTGACCTTGGCCGACGATGGCGGCGCCACGTTGCTGAGCTATACCGCCAAGGCCCAGGTCGGCGGCAAGCTGGCGCAGATCGGTTCCCGGCTGGTCGACGCCACTGCCCGCAAGATGGCCGAGGAGTTCTTCGCCCGCTTCACCCAGATCGTCGGTCCCGCACCGGCTGAAGCGGCCCCGGCTGACGCGGCGGTTGCTATCGAAGCGGTTCCCCAGCCCGCCGCCCAGCCCGCCGCCCCTGCGGCGAAACCCGCGACCCGTTTGGCGGAACCGACGCCGGAGATCCCGGTGCCGCTGCCGGTCGGGCGCAGGGCGGGGGCCGGAGGCGGCAATTTTTACGTGCCCTGGGCAGCACTTCTCGTGGTTGTGGTGCTGCTCGTATCGCTTGCCTGGGCAAGTTAGCATGGCCAATTGTTCATTGGTCGTACGGCTGCATCAAAGGGGTTTGACACCCTTTTGGAATGTGTATGCTGCCGCGCGATTCCGGTCGGCGCCGCCGGCCGGTGGATCCATCGGAAGGGAAGCCGAAGAATGAAGAAGCTGTTGATGGGCGTTGCCGCCATCGCCGCGGTCGTGATGGGTGCCGGTGCCGCCCAGGCGGCCGATGCCGCCGCCGGCAAGGAAGTGTTCAAGGTCTGCATGGCCTGCCACACCGCTGAGCAGGGCAAGAACAAGGTCGGCCCCTCGCTGTTCGGCATCGTCGGCCGTCCGGCCGCCTCGATCGAGGGCTTCAAGTATTCCGCCCCGATGAAGGAAAAGGGTGCCGCCGGTCACGTCTGGACCGCCGAGAACCTGGATGCCTACATCAAGGCGCCGAAGGAAATCGTTCCGGGCGGCACGATGGCCTTTGCCGGCCTGAAGGACGACACCAAGCGCGCCGACCTGATCGCCTTCCTGTCTGAGCAGAAGTAAGACCGCTTCCCCTCCGGTCCGGCGGCCCGGGGGGCAGTGCTGACGGCGAAAGGGCCGGTGGCGATGCCACCGGCCCCTTGCTTTTGAGCATAGTCCTTTGGTTCCGAGTCTCAGCCGGCTGCTGCCAGGCTCTTGCTGGCGACCTCGTAGACGTCCGGCGACAGGCCCGACGTGACGACGATCCGCTGCAATTCGGCCTTCATCAGTCCCTGGCGGGCCGCGTCATAGCGCCGCAGGCGGGAGAAGGGACCCATCAGACGGGCCGCAACCTGCGGGTTCATCGGGTCCAGGCGCAACACCTGATCAGCGAGGAAACGATAGCCGGCACCGCTCGCATCATGGAAGCGGACCGGGTTGCCGTTGGCGAAACCGCCGATCAGCGCATAGACCTTGTTCGGGTTCCGGATCTCGAAGGCCGGATGGCCGAGCAGGGCGGTCACGCGGGCCAGCGTGTCGTCGCGGTGCGACATCGCCTGGACGCTGAACCACTTGTCGACGACCAGAGCTTCGCCCTTCCAGCGCTCGTAGAAGTCGGCCAGCGCCTTTTCCCCTTCCGGCGAGGTGGTGTTGGACAGGAATTGCAGCGCCGCGATCTCGTCGGTCATGCCCTTGGCGGTGTTGTACTGCGTCAGGCACAGATCCAGCGCCTCATCCTCCTCCAGAGCCATCAGATAGGCGAGGCAGAGGTTCTTCAGCGACCGTTTGCCGATGGCCTCTGCATCGACCGAGAAGGGCTCCTGGCTGCTGTTGCGGCGGTAGAGGTCGAGGAAACGCTCGCGGAGCCGCCCGGCCAGCGTCTTGCGCGCGAATTCCCGCACCGTGTGGATGGCGTCGGGATCGACCACCGGCATCTGCGTGCCGAGATAGGCCTCCGTCGGCAGCACCAGCGCCTGGGCGGCGAAGGCGCGGTCGCGCTCCGCATCCTCCAGGATTTTGGCGAAGGCGTCGGCATAGCCCTCCGGCAGCACCAGTTCGCGGCCTGCCTGCCGGTCGGCGACGAGGCCGAGCAGGATGCGTGTGCCGAGAATCTGCCCGGCCTCCCACCGGTTGAAGGCGTCGCTGTCGTGCGCCATCAGGAAGGTGAGGTCGGCGTCGGTCAGGTCGGTCTTCAGCTTCACCGGGGCGGAGAAACCACGCAACAGCGACGGCACCGGCCGGGCCGGGATGTCGCGGAAGGTGAAGCTCTGGCTGTCCGCCGTGACAGGCAGGATGCGGCTGGTGCCGGCAGCCTCTTCCTCGCCGTCGAGACGCAACGGCAGGTCCTGCCCGTCCGGGCCGAGCAGGCCGACCACCAGCGGGATGTGCATCGGCTGCTTGGTCGGCTGGCCTGGCGTCGGCGGCACCGTCTGCCTGACCGTCAGGGTGAAGGTCTTGGTCGCCGGGTCGTGGCTGCCGGCGATGTCGAGTTCCGGCGTGCCGGCCTGCCGGTACCACAGCTGGAACTGGGTCAGGTCGACGCCGCTGGCATCGGCCATTGCGGCGACGAAATCGTCGCAGGTCACCGCCTGCCCGTCATGGCGCTGGAAATAGAGATCGGTTCCCTTGCGGTACTTCTCCGGACCCAGCAGGGTGTGGATCATGCGGATGACTTCCGCACCCTTGTTGTAGACGGTGGGGGTGTAGAAGTTGTTGATCTCGACATAGCTGTCCGGGCGCACCGGATGGGCCATGGCGCCGGCATCCTCCTGGAACTGTACGGTGCGCAGCCCCTGGACGTCGGCGATGCGCTTCACCGCGCGGGAATGCATGTCGGACGAGAATTCCTGGTCGCGGAAGACGGTCAGCCCTTCCTTCAGCGACAGTTGGAACCAGTCGCGGCAGGTGACGCGGTTGCCGGTCCAGTTGTGGAAATACTCATGCGCGACCACCGCTTCGATGTTGAGGAAATCGGTGTCGGTCGCGGTCTCCGGCTTCGCCAGGATGTATTTTGTGTTGAAGACGTTGAGCGACTTGTTTTCCATCGCCCCCATGTTGAAGTCGCCGACCGCGACGATGTTGAAGATGTCGAGGTCGTATTCCAGCCCATAGACCTCTTCATCCCAGCGCATCGACTTGATCAGCGAGCGCATGGCGTGGTCGATCTTGTCCTCGTTCCCCGGCTCGACATAGATGCGCAGGGTGACGTCGCGGCCCGAGGCGGTGCGGAAGCGGTCCTCGCCATGGACGAGATTGCCGGCGACCAGCGCGAACAGATAGCAGGGCTTGGGGAAGGGATCCTCCCAGCGCGCCCAATGGCGCCCGCCCTCCAGATCGCCGGACTCGGCCAGATTGCCGTTGGACAGCAGTACCGGATAGCGCGCCTTGTCCGCAGTGATGGTGGTGCTGTAGCGCGCCATCACGTCCGGCCGGTCGGCGAAATAGGTGATCTTGCGGAAGCCCTCGGCCTCGCACTGGGTGCAGAAATTGCCGGAGGACTTATAGAGTCCTTCCAGCGCGGTATTCTCCTGCGGCTTGATGCGGACGACGGTCTCCAGCGTATAGCTGGCCGGCACCTCCGGCACGATCAGGTGATCGGGGGTGACCGTGTAGTCGTCCGGCCCGAGAGTGCGGCCATCCAGCGCCACCGACACCAGATCCAGCCTCTGTCCGTCGAGCGACAGCGGCTCCGTCGCCGCCTCCGGCCGCTCGGGGTTGCGGCGGATCGCGAGCACCGCGCGTACGGTGGTGACATCCTCACCCAGGTCGACGAACAGGTCGACCGTGTCGATCAGATGCGCCGGCGGGCGATAGTCCTGAAGCCGGATGGCCTTCGGCGTGCCTTTGTCCATGTGCCTTGTCTCTGGTCTGTGTCTGTCTTGCGGATCAAGCCGTTCGGGACAGGTCCGAGGGACAAGGACTGTAGCAAGGCGGCGGCGGGCTGTCGCCAGTGGGAATTGGGGGTGGGCAGCCGGATCGGTTTCGGGGTCGGTGCGGACCAGCAAGGCATGCAGCCCTTTCCGCCTGCAAGTTCACAGGCAGTGTTGCTGGGCGGTAGCACCCGGGGGTCAGGCCTTCAGCGACAGGTCCTCAGGCTTATCCTGATAATCCTGCATCGTCTTCAATACCGTCGACAGCCGCTTGTACAGGTCGGCATTGCCGAGTTTCTGTGCCAAAGCCATGCCGTCTTCGGTCCTTTGCATGAAATCCACCTGTCTTCCATTGTCGAGGGTCAGTTCATCGCTGCCTGCGATGTTGCTGACGCTCATGCTGACATAGGTCGTGCTTTCGTCGAAAGACATCTCGCCGCTGCGAAGCTTGGCGTTCATCCAGTCGAACAGGCCTTTGTGCGTCATATGGGTGAAATCGGGTTTGCTCGCAGCGGCATCGGCACGCAGGTCGGTTGTCCCGCTGCTGGCGGACGTCCCAGTGGTGGCTGACATGGCGTCGGCGAAGGATAAGGGCGTGTCCTTGTCGGTTCGCCGGTTGGATGTCGGAGCCATATTGGAGATGTTGGCCCCTACGCTGGAAATATTCATACTACCGCTCCCGTGGCTCTCCTGTCTGGACGTTTGCAAAGCAACAGTCATGCCAATCTTGGGTTGCGAGGTTTTTCCAAGATTTTCATGGCTTTGGCACCATGCTGGTGGATGCGCCTGCTGGGTCGATGTGGGGGGCATGGGAATTTGTTGCCGAGATAGGGTAATTTTATGCCGATATGACGGAAAGCCTTGCCGGCGGTCTGCCTGTCCTTTCCGCGCCTGGTAACGCCAGATGCGAGAGCGTCTTCAAGCGATCCGTAGAAAAGGGGCTTATGTCTACAAATGTCCGCTGACTCCGGCGTCAACCCGGTGGAAAATGTATGAAGGGAATTCTCGTAAAAAGAAAAGTCCCAGAAAATTCAGTGGCTGGACAATTCGCGTCGACACCGAGATCTGCGAAGCACGGCTGGCGAGCCGGATTGTAAGCCGTGCCGCAGTGCTGAATGTTCGAGCGGACCTTCGGATGGATGACACGCTCAAGACGTCTTGTCTGCGAATACGAATCCAGGATCGATGTCTCCGATGGCATATCCGATTCGCCATGGCAAGCGTCGTACTTCGACCAGTCTGCCCTTAAATCGGCTGTCAAACAGGAGCCAAACGGGCTCTTACACGTACGATTCAGGATCTGCCTCTTGATTTAGTAAATATGAAACTTGTTTGTAAAAATTGATATTAGCAGCACGGCATTCAGACAAAGCGGTAGGGAAAGCGCGCACTCGATCTAGATTTGATTCCCATTTTTGTGGCTCACAAAAAGCCGGAGGGTGTTTTAATCCGTAAAATTTCGAGTTGAAAGGAAAGGCAAGAACTTCCTTCCCAAGGAGTGTTGCCCAATAAGCGCCATGATATGAATTTGTGATAATTATCCGGCATGATGCCAGAAACCGTACGGCGCTCTCAATGTCGTTGCCGTCGTTAGAGGATTTTGGAAAATAGTCAATGTTGATCGGTATCCTCTTGTGCTCAAATACACCAATGTCGTGGACGGTTTCGTAAGCAACGTCGAAAGCAGGGTGCATACAACTCACACAAGGCACCCAGCAATGTTGTGTTCCGAAATCACGAATACCAAGTAGGTCAAAGTCGTCAATGAACGGCGATGGTGGCCCTTCGTACGGTGCAACAAATCCATTTTCAATATCTGCGCTCATTCCCTGGCCAACTCCCCATCCGATGACGATGCGGCGATGTCCTGACGCAGTTGGTTCGAACACCCGTCGGACGTGGGATTCGAAGAAAGGCATCATCAGACAGCCACCGCCTAGGATGACCCTGCGCGGCAGGTCATGGCTCTGTACACTAAGTATGTCGCAGGCATTCCTGCTGCCGAATGGGAAATATCGGCCAGGTGGACAGTACCAATCCCCCACATTTGTGGGGTCGGCGCGAAATACATGGATGAGATCGTGAACGCTCATTTGCCACCGTTCCAGAGTGCAGGCAGGTATATAGACTGGCAGTCTTGCAGCATGCATTTAACTGCTGAAAGCCATTGGACATCGGTCGCTGGTCGCGGGCAGGTTGAATGTTGTCCTCTGCGGATAATAAAGAAAATCCAATCGGATTTGACGCTCTGAACAGTGCGACATGTCTCTAGATAACACTTATAATCGTCGCCAGCATCGAGGTCTGTATCGAAGCGAATTCGAGCGGCCGTCTGTGCTTGAACAAAGTGACCAATTCGCAAAGAGAGAGTCGGGTGGATGGAGACAAGGGTTGGGAAATCGTAGATAGAATCAGGCTGCCCTGGCCGGCACATGGCATTGAATCTGTCGTCAGATGATATATGTGTCGTCATGTTATATCGAACAAATTCAAATCGAAGACCAAACTTGTAAAGTAAATTTACGGTGTTCAAAAAATCCGTTCAGATTCATTCAGGCAGCCAAATCAATGGCGGGCTTCGTCGAAGCGGCAGGCTTGCGACGGCGAGCATATATTGTGCCGCAGGAAGTGTCGATCCGCGCTACGTAATCGTAAACTCTACCCCAACGCCAACCATTTTCAAGTTGACTCAATTCTGTTGGTGGAAAGTGGAAAATTGCAGAAAGATGGCGGATGGGGTGGGATTCGAACCCACGGTAGGCTCGCACCTACGGCGGTTTTCAAGACCGCTGCCTTAAACCACTCGGCCACCCATCCTGCACAGCCCACGGAATTAACGAATGCGCTGCAGTGGGTCAAGTGTCGCGCGCAGGGTCCTGCGATTTGCCTTTCAGTTCCGGATCGGGCGGCCCAGCGTACGCAGGCGGCGGGTCGGTTTCGGCGGGCTGGGACTGTCGGAAAAGTCGGGCAGGCTGGGGGCGCGGGCGATGATCTTGCGGATCATCTCGGCCGTGGCGTCCAGATCGTCCAAAGTCTCCGGCGCCACGCGGTCGGCATAGCGGGGGCCCAGCAGACGGGCGCGGGTCTGGTCGATGCTGCGCAATTCCGGTTCGAACAATTCGCGCGCCCCCATGGGCAGTACCTGATCGTCGCGCATGCCGGAGAAATAATTGCGCATCGTCCGTGCCAGCATGCGGCTCAGCAGAAGATCCATGCGCTCGAACTCGGCGCGCAGGTCGCTGAGACGCGACTCGTCGACGCCCTGCAGATGCTCCTCGGTCAGGGCGAACAGCGCGCGGATTTCCTCCACCTTGCGGCGGAAGTCGAGGAAGGAGGCGAAGCGGTCGTCGCCCATGTCGCGCTGCGCACGCTCGGCAAGCCGGGACGCTTCGGTCGCCTGACGTTCCAATGCCGCCAGAAGAGACTTTACCCGGTCCCGGTTGATGTCGCGCCCCCACGCCATGCCCGCTCTACGCTCCCCCGGTGACCACGGCTGCCCGGTCGTCGGCCGGACGGCGCGGTCATCGTAGAAGCGAAACTTTTAACAAAATGCTTTTATCACAGACTTTCCACGTCCGGCGCTTCCGCACCGGTCAGGCGTCCCGCAGCTCCAGGATCACCGGGGTGTGGTCGGACGCCTTCTCCAGCCCGCGCGGGCCGCGGTCGATGGTGCAGCCGGCCAGACGGTCGGCGGCCTGCGGGGACAGCAGGAAATGGTCGATGCGCAGGCCGTTGTCGCGCGGCCAGCTGCCGGCCTGATAATCCCAGAATGTATAGGCGCGGTCGTCGTCATGCAGGGCGCGGTAGGCCTCGGTCAGGCCGAGATTCAGCAGGGCGCGGAACTTGGCCCGCGACTCCGGGCGGAACAGCGCGTCGCCGGCGAAGGCCTGCGGCGAGAAAACGTCGCGCGCCTCGGGGATGATGTTGTAGTCGCCCCCCAGCACCACCGGGATTTCCTGGGCCAGCAGGCTGCTGGCATGGTCGTACAGCCGGTCCATCCAGCGCAGCTTGTAGGCGAACTTCTCGCCCGGAGCCGGATTGCCGTTGGGCAGGTAGAGCGAGGCGATGCGCACGCCGGACACGGTGGCCTCGACATAGCGGGCCTGCTCGTCCTCCGGCTCGCCCGGCAGGCGGGTCAGCATCTTCTCCGCCGGTGCCTTCGACAGCAAGGCGACGCCGTTGTAGGCCTTCTGACCGACCGCATTGACGTGATAGCCGAGCTCCTCGAACGCCGCGGTCGGGAAGGCGGCGGTCTCACATTTGATTTCCTGGAAGAGCACGACGTCCGGGGACGCCGTGCGCAGCCAGTTGGTAATCAGCGGAAGGCGGGCCTTCGCCGAGTTGACGTTCCAGGTGGCGATCTTCACGAAACAGGCCTGCCTTCTTTTCTTGTTTTTTCAGTGTCAGACAGCGAAGGAATTGCCGCAGCCGCAGGATGCGGTGGCGTTCGGATTCTTGATCTGGAAGGCGGCGCCCATCAGATCCTCGACATAATCGAGCGTCGCGCCGGCCAGCAGGTCGAGCGAGGCGTCGTCGGTGACCACCTTGGTGCCGTCCTTCTCGAAGACATGATCCTCGTCGGTCGCGGTCTCGTCGAAGCTGAAGCCGTACTGGAAGCCGGAACAGCCGCCGCCGGACACGGTCAGGCGCAGCATCAGGTTGGGATTGCCCTCCTGCTCGATCAGGAAGGCGACTCGCCTGGCGGCGCTTTCGCTGACGCCGAGGACGCGGGTGTCGGTGGGGAGTGCGGTGTCGGGCATGGGGTGGCCCCTCTGGTGCGGTGCGGGAGTTACCATAAATGTAAGGGGGATCGCCGGCTTCGTCAAAGTGTGGGCACCGTTGCGCCAAACCGTTGCGCTTCTGGCACGCTCTGCTCCCCGTTGGCCCCGGGGCCGGGACATAGCACGCCTTCGCCGTTGCACCTGCGTTTCCCCGCCGGTAGTGTCCACCCCATGACGGCGGACTGTTCCCATGATCGGCTGGCTCCCTATGGCTGCAACCCGGCGGACACGCGCGGGCGGCTGGTGGCGGAGCCGGAAAGCCCGACGCGCTCGTGCTTCCAGCGCGACCGCGACCGCATCGTGCATTCCGGGGCCTTCCGCCGGCTGAAGCACAAGACGCAGGTTTTCGTCTATCACGAGGGCGACTATTACCGCACCCGGCTGACCCACAGCCTGGAGGTGGCGCAGATCGCCCGCTCGATCAGCCGCACGCTGGGCCTGAACGAGGATCTGGCGGAGGCGGTGGCGCTGGCCCACGACTTCGGCCACACCCCCTTCGGCCATGCCGGGGAAGAGGCGTTGAATGGCTGCATGGAGCCGTTCGGCGGCTTTGCCCACAACGACCACACCCTGCGCATCCTGACGCGGCTGGAACGGCGCTATGCCGAATTCGACGGGCTGAACCTGACCTGGGAAGCGCTGGAGGGGGTGGTCAAGCACAACGGGCCGCTGCTGCCGTTGCGTCCCGGCCATCGCCTGTCGACCACCATCGCCGCCTTCCAGGGCGTCTGGGATCTGGAGCTGCACACCAATCCGGGGGCCGAGGCGCAGGTGGCCGCGCTGGCCGACGACATCGCCTACAACAACCACGACATCGACGACGGTCTGCGCGCCGGGCTGTTCACGGTGGACGAGGTGGCGGAGCTGCCGCTGGTCGGTCCGCTGGTGCGAGAGGTCTGCGACCGCTATCCGGGACTGGAGCGCTCGCGCCTGATCCATGAGACGATCCGGCGGATGATCAACGCCATGGTCGTCGATCTGGTGACGGAGACGCGGCGGCGGCTGGCGGAGCACAGGCCGGGCAGTGCGGCCGAGCTGCGCGCCCTGCCGGTGGCGATGGTCAGCTTTTCCAAAGAGATGCTGGAGGTGCAGCGGCCGCTGCGCGCCTTCCTGCGCCAGCGCATGTACCGGCACTATCGCGTGAACCGCGAGATGAGCAAGTGCAAGCGCGTGGTGCGCGCCCTGTTCCAGCTGTTCATGGACGAGCCCAACACCCTGCCGACCGAATGGCAGCGCGATATCGCCAGGAATGGGGGGAATGCCGATCTTGCTGTGCGTGCCCGCCATGTGGCCGATTATATCGCCGGCATGACCGACCGCTATGCGCTGGCCGAACATGACCGGCTGTTCGACCTGCATGTGAAGACCTGAGCCGTCAGGCTCCTGTGACCTCCTGAAAAGACGACCTGAGACGATGAATATTTTCAAGGCCTTCGAGACCGATATTCGCAAGCTGCTGGAAGAGCTGGCCGCCGAGGGTGCCATCCCCTCAGGGCTGGACGGCAGCCGTCTGACGGTCGAGCCCCCGCGCGAGGCCTCGCACGGCGACCTGTCCACCAACGCCGCGATGATCCTGGCGAAGCCGGCGAAGATGGCGCCGCGCGCGCTGGCGGAGCTGCTGGTCGCCAAGCTGAAGAGCCGTGCCGACGTGGCGTCGGTCGAGATCGCCGGTCCGGGCTTCGTCAATCTGCGCCTGACGCCGGACGTCTGGCGCGACCGCATCCGCGACGTGCTGACCGCCGGCACCGCCTATGGCGACAGCGAGCTGGGCGGCAGGACCCCGGTCAATGTGGAGTATGTGTCGGCCAACCCGACCGGCCCGCTGCACGCCGCCCATGGCCGTGGCGCCGTGTTCGGCGACGCGCTGGCCGCGCTGCTGCAGAAGGCTGGCTATGCGGTCACCCGCGAATACTACATCAACGATGCGGGCGCGCAGGTCGACGTGCTGGGCCGCTCAACCTTCATCCGCTACCGCGAGGCACTGGGCGAGGAAGTCGGTGAGATCCCGGCCGGCCTCTATCCCGGCGAGTACCTGAAGGAGGTCGGCCAGGCGCTGGCGGAGCGTGACGGCAACCGCTGGGTCGGTACCGACGAGTCCGAATGGCTTCCGGCCTGCCGCGACTTCGCCATCGGTATGATCATGGACTGGATCCGTGAGGATCTCGGCGCGCTCGGCGTGACGATGGACGTCTACAGCAGCGAACGCGCCCTGGTGACGGCAGGCGCCGTCCAGACGGCGCTGGCGGCGCTGGAGGACCGCGGCCTGATCTACACCGGCGTGCTGGAGCCGCCGAAGGGCAAGAAGCCTGACGATTGGGAGCCGCGGCCGCAGACCCTGTTCAAGTCCAGCGATTTCGGCGACGACGTCGACCGGCCGCTGAAGAAGTCCGACGGCTCCTTCACCTATTTTGCCAACGACATCGCCTATCACTATGACAAGTACCGGCGCGGTGCGGCGTCGCTGATCGACGTGCTGGGGGCCGACCATGGCGGCTATGTCAAGCGCATGCAGGCGGCGACGCGGGCGATCTCCGGCGGCGCGGCCGAGCTGGACGTGAAGCTCTGCCAGCTGGTCCACCTGATGCAGAACGGCCAGCCGGTGAAGATGTCCAAACGCGCCGGCACCTTCGTGACGCTGCGCGACGTCATCGATCAGGTCGGCAAGGACGTGGTCCGCTTCATCATGCTGACCCGCCGCAACGACCAGACGCTGGACTTCGACTTCGCCAAGGTGACGGAGCAGTCGAAGGACAACCCGGTCTTCTACGTGCAGTACGCCCACGCCCGCTGCCGCTCGGTCCTGCGGCATGCCGCGACGGCCCTGCCGCAGCTGGACCAGACGCCGGCCGCGCTCGCCGCCGCGGCGAATCTGGCGCGCCTGGACAGCGAGGAGGAGATGGCGCTGGCCAAGCGCATGGCCACCTGGCCGCGCGTGGTCGAGGCGGCGGCGGAGGCGCATGAGCCGCACCGCATCGCCTTCTTCCTCTACGATCTCGCCAGCGATTCCACGCGCTGTGGAACCGGGGCCGCGACGATGCCTCTCTGCGCTTCCTGATCGAGGGCGATGCTGAATTGACGACGGCCCGTCTGGCGCTGATCGCCGCGGTGGCGACGGTCATCGCCTCGGGCCTGACGGTGATGGGTGTCGAGCCGGTGG
>NZ_BADK01001000.1 GCF_000333595.1 Azospirillum sp. B506 | reverse complement strand
TTCCGGGGGGCCCCGAAACCCCCCCGGCCCTTTCCGGGCCGGTTTCTCCCGAGAAAGCTCCGGCCGCGGAGATTGCCGTCGCGCACCATCTCCCCGATCCGTCGATGCAGCAGGGCCATGACCGCACGCGCCGAGGCCGACAGGTTCGATGAATCATGCCAGACGAAGGACAGCGTCCGTTCGATGGACGGGTTGACGATTCGGGTCGCCGTCAGTGCTCCTGCGTCGATCTCCGAGATGAATGCCGAATAGGGCGCGACCGTATAGACCGGCCCGTTCAGGATGATGCTGCGGAGCACCGACAGCGAATCCTGTTCGATCGCGATCCTGATGCGATGGCCTTCACGGGCGGCGGTGTTCTCCAGATCCACCCGGAGCTGGTTTTTGCGATCCCCCATGACCAGCGGGTATTCGACGACATCGTGGAAGTCGATCTCGCCGTCAGCGGCCTGCGGCGGCGTCCGCCCGATGAGATAGAGTTCCTGCGCAATGACCGGTTGCGAGGCTGCGCCGGCCAGCGTCGCGATGTTCGGCAGCAGCGCGAAATCCACCTGACGCGACGTGACCAGATTTTCGCTGGCCACCCGCATCAGATCGAGGATGACGAGACGGACGCGGGGATAGGTCCGCCGGACCTCCCAGAACAGCTTGCCCGCCAGCAACGGCGCGACCGACGCGGCCAGCACGATGCGCACCTCTCCGGTCAGTTCGCCGGCTGCATTGGCCGCCTCCTCCCGCACCTGCTCGACGTGCCGGAACAGCGAAAGCGCACCATTGAACAGCCGCTCGCCGGCCTCCGTCAGATGGACGCCCTTGGTGCTCCGCTCGAACAGCCTGACCCCGAGTTCCTCCTCCAGGGCCTTGATGTGCGCCGAATAGGCCGGCTGGGCGAGCCGGACTTTCCTGGCCGCCGCCGAAATGCTTCCGCATTTGACCGCTTCCACGAAGTAGCGGAGCTGATCGAGCTTGAACATCCTGTCCCATGCCTCCGCCATCGTCATTGACGATACCCAGCATACGGATTGCGTATTTTTTGTATAGCCAGAGCTTCTGTATCGTGACGGTGGAATTAAGGAAACATGACGAACCGAGGCGTTCATGGAATACAGCCAAAACATCTCGACCATATTTGCTGGTCGTGAGCGCCACAAACCGCTGTTCTCGTTCTGGACACACTTCCCCGATATCGACCTTGATCCGCAGCGTCTTGCCGACGCCACCATCGGTCTTCAGAGGACCTTCGATCTCGATTTCGTGAAGACCGCTCCGAACGGAATGTATGCGATCGAGGATTATGGGGTCGGCATCGATTTTTCGGAGGTCGGCACCGGCGGGATCGCGCGGATCACCTCGACCCCGTTCGAGCGGGCCGAGGATTGGGACGACCTCCCGGATCTCGACATTCATTCGGGCGCCCTGGGGCGGGAACTCCGGTCGCTGCGTCTCGTGCGTGCCGCCCTGCCCGATATTCCCATCGTCTTCACCGTGTTCAGCCCGATGACGATTGCGGCCAAACTCAGCAGAGGAGCGATACGGACGCAGATCCGGGACGGCAACCATGCGCGGGAAATCCATGGCGCGCTTGGGAAAATCTCAAGGCTCGTCTCGCGCTATTCGGCGGCGGCCATCGAGGCAGGAGCCGACGGCGTCTTCTTCGCCCATCAGGACACGGGGCGGGATCGCTTCCCCTACGACGACTTCAGCGAATATGTCGCCGCCTACGATCTGGAGGCGCTGTTCGGTGCCCGGTCCGGCCGCTTCAACATCCTCCATATCCATGGCGAGCAGATCCGCTTCCGCGAGCTGCTCGATTATCCGGTCCATGGAATCAACTGGCACTCCTGGGAGACGCTTCCCTCCATGGCCGGCGGCCTGCTGTCGTCCCGCAAATGCATCGTCGGCGGCATCGACCGGCGTTCGGTGACCGCGAACGACATCCCGGCCATCGAGGATCAGATCCGTTCGGTTTCCAGGATGGCCGAAGGCGTGGGCAACGTCATTTTCGCGCCGAGCTGCACGATCCGCGCCGGGTTCCGCCCGGAAACGCTCCATGCCATCCGCTCCATCGTGAAGGGGCAGCAACCCCGGCGGGGCCGGACGCTGCAGGCTGCCTGGATGGGCGCGGCGCTCGGCTGACGCCATCGGCGGACCGCCACCTGGACCGGCCGCTGTCTCCCCAATGACCAGGGACTTCATCCCCATCCGCTTCGCAGGACCATACGACCCTCATGACGACCATATCGACCCCGCAGGCCCCGGCGGCCATCGGCCCCTATTCGCAGGCCGTCGTCTTCAACGGCCTGATCTTCGCATCCGGCCAGCTGCCCATCGATCCGGCGACCGGCGCGTTTCCGTCCGACGATCCGGCCGAACAGGCGCGCCAATGCCTGCGCAATCTCGCCGCGATCGCACGGGCCGGCGGCAGCGACCTGTCGCGGGCCGTCAAGGTCACGGTTCTCATGCGCGATCTGGCGCGCTTCGGCGACGTCAACGACGTCTTCCGGGAAGTCTTCACCGAACCCTATCCGGCCCGGACCACCTTCGAGGCGTCCGGTCTGCCGAGAGGCGCGCAGGTGGAAATCGATGCGATCATCGCCGTGGGATCGGATTTGACATGACGGACTTCTGCAATCGCCGGATGGAGGAGCTTCCCCTTTCCGGCCCGGACCGATCCTGGGCCAGGCGGGCGCTGGACCTTCTGCAGGGCGATGGCCGCCGGTCGGCCGACACCCATCTGGTCAAGCCCGCCTTCAAGGGGCTGAAGGGGATCTCGATCTATCTGAAGGACGAGAGCACCCATCCGACCGGCAGCCTGAAGCATCGCCTTGCCCGCTCGCTGTTCCTGTACGGCATCTGCAACGGCCGCATCGGCCCGGGCACCACGCTGGTCGAGGCCTCGTCCGGATCGACCGCGGTTTCGGAAGCCTACTTCGCCCACCTGCTCGACCTTCCCTTCATCGCCGTGATGCCGCGGTCGACCAGCTGCCAGAAGATCGAGGCGATCGAACGGTTCGGCGGACGGTGCCATTTCGTCGACCATGCCGGAGAGGTCTACGCGGTCGCCCAGGAGATCGCCGCCCAGACGGGGGGCCATTATCTCGACCAGTTCACCAACGCGGAGCGGGCGACCGACTGGCGCGGCAACAACAACATCGCCCAAAGCATCTTCGACCAGATGCAGTGCGAACCGCAGGCGGTTCCGGCCTGGATCGTCATGAGCGCCGGCACCGGCGGGACCTCGGCGACGATCGGGCGATACATCAAGTACCGCGGCTTCGAGACGCAGCTTTGCGTGGTCGATGTCGAAGGTTCGGCCTTCTACGACGCCTGGGCGTCGGGAGACATGCAGGCGACCGCGCCGGGAAGCCTCATCGAGGGCATCGGCCGCCCCCGCGTGGAACCCTCCTTCATCCCCGGCGTGATCGATCACATGATCCGTGTGCCGAACACGGCGTCGATCGCCGCCGCGCATGTCCTCTCCGACCTGCTTTTCCGCCGCGTCGGCGGCTCCACCGGCACCAATTTCTTCGGCACCCTGCTCGTCGCCGCGCAGATGATCAAAGAAAACAAGACCGGGGCGCTCGTCACCATCATCTGCGACAGTGGCGACCGCTATTCCGGCTCCTACTACAATCCGGACTGGCTTCAGGAAAAGAAACTCGACATCGCCCCCTGGCGCCAGAAGATCGAGACGTTCCTGGAGCGTGGGGACGGGCTTTTCGATCACCGTTGCATGACCGAAAGCCGCTGATGCGGGTCGGCAGGTCTTACGATCAAAAGCAGTAAGGTTTTATTCTCTTCAGCAATCCTGGGACAGCTTCACGACACAGGGAGAATGTTCATGCCGCCGCACCGCGAAACCCGCATGCGAAAACTGTATCGCATCATCCAGGTCGCTTCGGGGAATTTCTTCGAGGCATTCGATCTCGTCGTCTTCGGTACTTTTGCCACGGCCGTCGGGGCAGCATTCTTCCCGGCAGACAATCCAGTGACATCCCTGATGATGGCGCTGATGGTATTCGCCGTGGCCTATGTGATGAGGTTCGCCGGCGCGGTCATCCTCGGTCCCTATTTCGACCATGCGGGCCGGCGCAAGGGATTGCTGATCAGTCTTTCCCTGATGGCGTTGGGCACCATCATCATCGCCTTCACGCCCAAATACGAGACGATCGGCCTTGCGGCCCCCCTGCTTGTCCTGTTCGGACGCCTGTTGCAAGGCTTTTCGATCGGTGCGGAGACCGGCGGGGTGACGGCGTATCTGAAGGAGATGTCGGGGAGGAACAACTCCGCGCTCTATGTGTGCTGGAACGCCGTATGCTTCAGCGCCGCCACCATCATGGCGCTGTCGCTGGGATATCTCATCAACCAGACTCTGAAACCGGACCAGATCCTGTCCTGGGGGTTCCGTATCCCGTTCATCCTCGGCTGCGGCGTCATTCCCTTGATCTTCTACCTGCGCCGAAGCCTGATCGAGAGCGAGGAATTCGCGTCCTCCATCCATCACCCGTCGATCCGCGAGGTCTGGGCGGCATTGGCCAAGCATTGGCGGGTTGCCCTGAGCGGCATGCTGATGTCGACGGCAGGGTCCAGCATGTTCTATGTGATCTTCACCTACTCTCCGATTTTCGCCAAGGAGGTCCTTCACATGTCGGCGGCCGACAGTTTCCTGTCGACCGTCGGGGTCACCGCCGCCAACATCGTCATGCTGCCGCTGTTCGCCCTGCTTTCGGATCGCATCGGGCGGAAGCCGATCCTGATCGGTTGCGGCATCCTGTCCTTCGTCACCGCCTATCCCGCGATGTACATGCTGGCGAACAACGTCACCTTCACGAACCTGTTTCTCGTGCAGCTGTGGTTCGCAGTGCTGTATGCCTCCTACACGTCGTCGTCCCTCGTCGCACTGGCGGAGAGGGTGCCGACCCAGATCCGCGCCACGGGATACGGGGTCGCGACCACGCTCGGCCTCGCCATTTTCGGCGGCTTCACGCCTTTCGTCTCGCAATATCTGGTCAACGCCACCGGGCTCAAGGCGTCACCGGCCTTCTGGGTCATGTTCGTCTCGGCCTGCGGCATCCTGGGCACGCTCACCTTCTGGAAGGCATCGCGAGCGATCCAGATGCCCGACGCCGCCAAGACATCGGGCATCATCGCCGACGCGCCTGCCCGAAGCGGCGGTGCAGCGTTGCAGGAGAGCGTGTAACGGTCCGGTCCCGGCAGAGTGCCGATGCAGAGAGGGGCTTTGCCGGGAATGGTTCCATGGAACAGTCCGGTCTTCTGTGGAAAGAGTCACCGCATCCGCATCGCCGGCCTGTGTGGACGGACAGGATCATGGTGAAAATCCTTGGAACAGGGAAGTCGTTGTAGACGTGGCGACGACCTGCCTTTTGTGGACTTTCCCTATCATCATTGAACGGCTTCCGTCATCCGGCGAAAAAAAACGCGTCGCTCCCCATCTTGCACGGCGTTCTCCATGGGCCCAAATGGGCGGGCGTCTGAACCATTGGGGAGGTCGAACGATGGGTCTGTTCGATATGTTCAAGGGCAACGCGCCGCTGGAGATGACCCCGCGCCGCGCGCTGGTGGTTTCGCTGATCTACTGCATGGGATCGGACGGCGAGATCGATCCGGAGGAGGTCGGCCATCTGGTTTCCGTCCTCGGCCGCAGGGCCTCGCGGGAGGAACTGGACGGTTGCCTCAAATACGCGCGCAGCACCCAGCCGGAGAGCTTCCTGGGCGAGGTCGCACCCAAGCTGAACCAGCAGCAGCGGCTGTGCATCCTGCTGAACATGATCGACAGCGCCATGGCCGATGGCGAAGCGGAGCAGGGCGAGCGCGACCTGATCATCCGTTTCCAGCAGGCCTTCGGTTTCGACGACGCGACGTTGCGGCCCTATTTCGAGGCGCTGACGGCGAAGAACAGCCGGTTCGTGCTCGATGCGTGACGGGAGCGCCCCCTCTCCGATGGGGAGGGGGCGCCAGTCCGTTAGAGCCAGTCGGGCACGCGCTCGGCCGCCAGCATCTCCTCCACCGTCGGGCGGGGGCGGATGACCGAGAAGCGGTCGCCGTTGACCAGAACCTCCGGCACCAGCGGCCGGCTGTTGTAGGTCGAGGCCATCACCGCACCATAGGCGCCGGCCGACAGGAAGGCGACGAGGTCGTCGTCCGCCAGCGGCGGCAGCGGGCGCTGCACGGCGAAGGTGTCGCCGCTCTCGCACACCGGGCCGACCACGTCATAGGGTTCCTGCGCGGCATCGGCGGCCGGCTCCGCGACGGGCACGATGCCGTGATAGGCGTCGTACAGCGACGGACGGATCAGGTCGTTCATCGCGGCGTCGACGATGACGAAGCGGCGGTGCAGCCCCTGCTTCACATAGATGACACGGCTGACCAGGATGCCGGCATTGCCGACCAGCGAGCGGCCCGGCTCCAGCGTGATGCGGCAGCCGAGATTGCCGGTGATCGAGCGCACCATCGCGGCATAGTCGGCCAGATCGGGCGGCGCCTCGCTCTTGTAGGTGATGCCGAGACCGCCGCCGAGATCGAGGCGCTGGATGTCGTGGCCGTCCTCGCGCAGCTGGTGCAGCAGCGCCGCCACCCGCTCGTAGGCCGCCCGGAAGGGGGCGAGGTCGGTCAGCTGCGAGCCGATATGGACGGCGATGGCGACCGGCTTGATGCCCGGCAGGGCCGCCGCGCGGCGGTAGATCTCGCGCGCGTGGTCATAGTCGATGCCGAACTTGTTCTCTTTCTTGCCGGTGGCGATCTTGGCGTGGGTCTTGGCGTCGACGTCCGGGTTGACGCGGAAGGCGATGGGAGCCTCGACGCCCAGGGACGAGGCCACCTCGCTCAGCGCCTCCAGCTCCGGCACCGATTCGACGTTGATCTGGTGGATGCCGGCCTCAAGGGCGGCGCGCAGGTCGTCGCGGGTCTTGCCGACGCCGGAGAAGACGATGCGCTCCGCCGGGATGCCGCCGGCCAGCGCCCGCTTCATCTCGCCCACCGACACCACGTCGCCGCCGGCCCCCAGCTTCGCCAGCGTGCGGATGACGGCGAGGTTGGAATTGGCCTTCAGCGCGTAGCAGACGCCGGCATCCTGGCCGGCGAAGGCGCCGGCATAGGCGTTGTAGTGCGATTCCAGCGCTGCGGTGGAATAGAGGTAGAAGGGGGTGCCCACCTCCCGCGCCACATCCTCCAGCGAGACGGATTCGGCATGCAGCACGCCGTTGCGGTAGGCGAAGACGCTCATGGGAGATCCGTTGGGCGAACCGGTGCGGGCGGTCATGGGAACTGGACTCCGGAACCGGCCGGCTTGCCGGGCTTCGGGTCCTGCGAAGGGTTGGGGTAGGTGCGGGGGAAGGGGTCGACCTGCCCCTCCGGCAGCGGGCTGTCGACGAATTTCGGCTTCTTGCCGCAGCCGGCCAACGCCAGGGCGCCGGCCAGGGCCAGGATGGTCAGCGTAACGCTACGGTTCACAGGAAACGCTCCCGGGCGGCCTTCACCGCCTCCTGCACGCGGACGGGGGCCGGGCCGCCGAAGCTGGTGCGGCTGTTCAGCGACGCCTCGATGCTCAGCGCCGGATAGACGGCTTCGGTGATGCGCGGCTCGATGGCCTGGAGTTCGGCCAGCGTCAGGTCGGTCAGGCCGACGCGGCGGTCCTCCGCCGCCTTGACGGCGCGGCCGGTGACGTGGTGCGCCTCGCGGAAGGGCATGTCCAGCTCCCGCACCAGCCAGTCGGCAAGGTCGGTGGCGTTGAGGAAGCCGCGGTCGGCCGCCTCGCGCATCGCCGGGACGTTCGGCTGCATGTCGCGCACCATGCCTTCCATGGCGGCGATGCAGAGCGCCAGCGTGTCGTCGGCCTCGAACACCGGCTCCTTGTCCTCCTGCATGTCCTTGGAATAGGCCAGCGGCAGGCCCTTCATGGCGATCAGCAGGCTGTTCAGGCTGCCGATGACGCGGCCGGCCTTGGCGCGCACCAGCTCCGCCGCGTCAGGGTTCTTCTTCTGCGGCATGATCGACGAGCCGGTGGTGAAGGCGTCCGACAGCCTGATGAAGCGGAACTGGGCCGAGCACCAGATCACGATCTCCTCGGCGAAGCGCGACAGGTGCATGGCGCAGATCGACGCCGCCGACAGATATTCCAGCGCGAAGTCGCGGTCGGACACCGCGTCCAGCGAGTTGGCGGTCGGCCGGTTGAAGCCCAGCGCCTCCGCCGTCATGAAACGGTCGATGGGGTAGGGGGTGCCGGCCAGCGCCGCCGAGCCGAGCGGGCATTCGTTCAGCCGGCAGCGGGCGTCGCGGAAGCGGCTGCGGTCGCGCCCGAACATCTCGACATAGGCCAGCAGGTGATGGGCGAAGCTGATCGGCTGCGCCGCCTGGAGATGGGTGAAGCCGGGCATCACCGTGCCGGTGTGTTGCTCCGCCAGATCGATCAGCGCGGTCTGCAGCGCGGTCAGGCCGGCGATGGTCCGGTCGATGGCGTCGCGCACCCAAAGCTTGAAATCGGTCGCCACCTGGTCGTTGCGCGAACGGCCGGTGTGCAGGCGCTTGGCCGGTTCGCCGATCAGCTCGGCCAGCCGGGCCTCCACATTCATGTGGATGTCCTCCAGTTCCACCTTGAAGGTGAAGCTGCCGGCGTCAATCTCTGCCTTTACGCGGTCGAGTCCGCCGATGATGGCGTCGGCGTCGGCCTGGGTTATGATGCCCTGCTTGGCCAGCATCGCGGCATGGGCCTTCGACCCGGCGATGTCCTGGTCGGCAAGCCGCTTGTCGAAGCCGATGGAGGCGTTGATCTTCTCCATGATGGCGGCGGGACCGCGCGCGAATCGCCCGCCCCACATCTGGCTGGCGGCGGGTGCGGCAGCGCCGGTGGCGGCGCCGGGGATGGTGGCGGAGTTCGGCGGGGTCTGATCGGCGCTCATGGGGACGGATACCGGGGCATTCGGGTGAAGGGGAGCGAGGAAGCGTGAGTATGCGGACTTTGGCGGCTGTCGCAACGGTTTGTGTGTGCATGGCCGGGGCCGGCCTGTGGTGGAGCGCCGGTGCTGCCCCTGCGGCCCCGGAGGTGCTGCGGCTGGGCGCGGCGGATGCCGCCACGCCGGTCGCCTCCTCCGGTGCCGACAAGCTGGAAAAGTTCAAGGGGGCGGAGCCCAAGCCGATGCCGCCGCTGTCCTTTGTCGATGCCGAGGGGCGGCGGGTCGATCTGGCCGATTTCAAGGACCGGGTGATCCTGCTGAACCTGTGGGCGACCTGGTGCGGGCCTTGCGTGAAGGAGATGCCGTCGCTCGACCGGCTCCAGGCCCAGCTGGGCGGCGACGCCTTCCAGGTGGTGGCGCTGTCGCTGGACCGCGGCGGGCGGACGGCGGTGGAGCCCTTCTACAAGAAGACCGGGGTGCAGAACCTGACGGTGTTCCTCGATCCAGGATCGGAGTCGATGAAGGCGCTGTCGTTGCGCGGCCTGCCCACCACCGTCCTGGTCGATCCGGAAGGCCGCGAGCTTGGCCGCGTCGAAGGGGCGGTGGAGTGGGATTCGCCGGAGGTCGTCGCTTTCCTGCGCCAGTTCCTGGGCCGCAGCGGTCAGGGCGGCGGGCCGGCGCGCGACCGCGGCGGGGTGATGAAGACGGGCGGCTGACGATCCCGTGCCCTTGCGGTAGAGTGCTGCGCCGACCTTTCGCCCGTCCCCGAGCCGCCCAATGACACCCTCCGCCGCTTCCGGTCCCAAGCGCTATACCATCGGTCCCGGCATCGTGATGATGCGGCAGGGCGAGCGCGCCGACCGGGCGTGGCTGATCGAATCGGGCGAGTTGGAGGTGCTGCTGACCGCGCCGGACGGCAGCACCCGGCGGCTGAGCGTCGTCGGCAAGGGCTCGGTGGTCGGCGAAATGGCGCTGATCGACGATGGGGAGCGCAGCGCCACCGTGCGCTCGCTGACCGAGGTGACTTGCGTCGAGGTGACGCGGGACGCCTTCCGCGGCTTGTTGAAGCGCAGCCCGCCGCTCGCCTCCTACCTGTTGCAGAGCCTGATCGCCGCGATCCGCCGCGACTATGGCCTGCCGCCGACCGAGCGGATCGGCAATGCGGTGGATTTCCGCTCCACCAATTCGTTCCAGAAGGTGGTCGACCGTCGGATGATCCGCGAAGGGCATGTCTTCTTCAGCCCGAACGACCCGGTGAACGCCGCCTATCTGATCCAGTCCGGCCGCGTCGTGCTGCGCCCCGGCCGCGGCACGCTGGGCGAGGAGATCGCCAGCTTCGGGCCGGGCAGCCTGTTCGGTGAGATCTATCTGCTGACCGGCCGCCCGCCGGATGTCACCGCCGTGGCGGTCAGCGGCGGCGTCTGCGAGGTGATCGACAAGCGCAGCTTCGAGGATGCGGTGATGGCGATGCCGCCGATCCTGAAATCGCTGACGCGGATCTACATCTCGCAGCTGATGAAAAAAGCGCAATAGCGGCAAGTCCGTCGAGCATCGCGTCGGGCCGCGGCGCCGGTGCGGAGGGTGGCGGCCGTCGCCGCGGAAAGCCGGGATCAGGCAGCCCAGACCGGCGGCGTACCGATCACCGTGCGGATGGCGCCGCTCACCACCCGGAATTTCGCGGAGGGTTGCGCCAGGGCGCGCAGCAGGTGGATGCCGGTCTCCGACATATTCCAGGATTCTGCCCCGGTTTCTGCCCCGGATTCGCTGTCGAGCGTCAGGCGCAGGAGAGCGCCGGCACGAACATCGGTCCCCACGACCCAATCCGGCAGAAAGGCGATGCCGATGCCGGACAGGACCGCGCCCCGCATCGCCTCGAAGTCGTCGCAGCGGAAGACCACGCCAGCATCCTGCCGATGCCCTGCCGGATGGCCGAGCACGTCCGCCCAGCCGAGCAGGTCGGCGCCATGCAGCTTGTCGATCAGCCGGTGACCGGCGAGCGAGGCGCGGTCGGCCGGCGCCCCGTTGCGCGACAGATAGTCCGGCGAGGCGACGAGGAGCCTTTTCTGTCCGGCGAGACGGGTGGCGATGAGCGTGCTGTCCGCCAGCTCTCCGATGCGGATCACCGCGTCGAGACGTTCGAGGACCGGGTCGGCCAGCCGTTCGGTCAGATCGAGTTCGACGCTCAGCCGGGGATGGTCCCGCATAACCGCCTCCACCGCCGGGATCACGTAGCGCTTGCCGAAGGTGGGAAAGCAGGCAAGGCGGAAGACGCCGGTCACCGCGCCGTCGAAGGCGGCGATTTCCGCATGGGTGTCGGCCAGATCGTCCAGAAGCCGTTGCGCGCGTTCGAAGAGCCGCTCGCCGGCATCGGTCATCGCCAGGGCGCGGGTCGAGCGGACGAAGAGCGGCACGCCGACGCTGTGTTCCAGCGCGTCGATCTGACGGGCGATGGCGGAGGGGGTGAGGCCGCGCCGCCGCGCCGCGTGGGAGAAGCTGCCGCCCCGAACCACGTCGACGAAGACCGTCAGGTGCTCTGCGAAGCGCGGATCGATCATCTTTGCGTTCCGGGCAAAAAGGTTTCGATGTCTGGCTGCATTCTCGCCCCTGCGGAGGCTGCGTAAGGTCCATTCCACCAGCCGGGCGCCGGAGCCCGACTGAGGTGAAATGGAGAGTACAATGAAAGTTCTGGATCGCATCCTGTCCCAATCCGCCTATTCGGCCGAGATCGACGTGCCGCTGGATCGGGTGGACATCGAGGAATGGCTGTTTTCCCTGCCGGAGGCCGAATATCAGCGCTGCTGCGCGCCTGACCATATCGCCGCCGGCATCACCACGACCGACGACGGCCGCCGGATGTCGATCAATGTCGAGATGATCGGGACCGGCCTCGTGGTCCAGCATTATGTGGCCGAGGAAGCCGGCCCGGCCTATGTGCGGATGAATTCGATCTCGGACGTCTTCACGGCGAATGGCCGCACGTAGGTCAATGTCGTCTGGGAACTGATGGCCGAAGCCATCGACAATGGCCGGACCCGTTACACGAACCGGGTGACCGCGCATCCCACGGATGTCTTCATGGAGTTTCTGGAGGCGCATCAGCTGTCCTACGAAGCCGCCGCCGCCGCCCGTCAAGCCGCCGGTGGCGACCACAACCGGCGCGAGACGCCGCTTTTCGCGGCCAGCATTGCGCGGCGTGCAAAGGTGCGGGCGCTGGAGGGTGTGAAGTGAAGGCGGCGGTCTTCGAGGACTTCGGCCGGGCGGATGTTCTCCGCCTCGCCGAAGTGCCTGTCCCGGAGATCCGGCCGACGGATCTGCTGGTGCGGGTGCGTGCCGCCGGTGTGAACCGGGCCGATCTTCTGCAGCGGCAGGGGGCCTATGGAACGGAGACTTACGGCGACAGCCCGCTTCTCGGCCTCGAACTGGCCGGCGAGGTCGTGGAGGTCGGCGGGGCGGTGACGGGGTTCCGCCGCGGCGACCGGGTGATGGCGATCACCGGCGGCGGTGCCTATGCGGAGGTCGCGCGCGTCGATCAGGCGCTGGCTGTCCCTATGCCCGATCATCTCGGTTTCATCGAGGCGGCGGCGGTGATGGAATCCTTCGTCACAGCCTATGAGGTCGTCGGGCATCTGGCGGGTCTCGGCACCGGCCAGACCGTGCTCGTCCACGCGGCAGCGGGTGGTGTCGGCTCCGCCATGGTGCAGGTCGCCCGTGCCCTGGGGGGCCATGTCCTGGCAACGGCCGGTGCCGGTCGCCTCGACGATGTCCTCTCGCTGGGGGCCGAGGCGGCGGTCGACTACCGGTCGGCGGATTTCGAGGCGGCGGCGCGGCGGTTCACGGCAGGCCGGGGGCTCGACGCGGTGGTCGATTTCATCGGCGGCGATACGCTTGCCGCCAACCTGCGCAGCCTGCGGCCGGGCGGGATCCTGGTGCAGGTCGGGCTGATGGGAGGCGGAGGCGATGCGTCAATTCCTCTCGGCCTGCTGCTTCACAACCATCTGCGGCTGGTGGGAACGGTGATGAAGTCACGGCAGCCGGATGAGAAGCGCGCGATGGTTCGGCGCTTTGCCGATCGCATGCTGCCGCTCGTCGCCTCCGGCACCCTGCACGCCGTGGTTTCGCAGGTGTTTCCCCTGGCGCACGTCGTGCAGGCGCACGAGGCGATGGAGCGCGGCGGCGGTTTCGGAAAGATCGTGCTTACAGTGCCTTGAGGTGACCTGCACAGGCGCACCTCTTTCCAGTGTTGGCCTCCGTCAGCCGCCATTTTGCCGAACGTCAGGTCCGGTCGATGACGATCACCCGGAAGTCGTTGACGTTGGTCCGCGTCGGGCCGGTGACGACCAGATCGCCGAGCGCCTTGAAGAAGCTGTAGCCGTCGTTGTTGGCGAGGAAGGCCTTGGCGTCGAGCCCCATTGCCTCGGCCCGTTTCAGCGTGTCGGGACGCAGGATGGCGCCGGCATTGTCCTCCGTCCCGTCGATGCCGTCGGTGTCGAAGGCGGCGGCCGAGATGCCGGGATGGCCGTCGAGCGCCACCGCCAGCGCCAGCAGGAACTCGACGTTGCGGCCGCCGCGGCCCTGGCCGCGCACCGTCACCGTGGTCTCGCCGCCGGACAGGATCACGGCCGGCACCGGGGCCGGCTGGCCGTGGCGGGCGGCCTGCCGGGCGATACCGGCATGGACCTTGGCAACCTCGCGCGATTCGCCCTCGATGGCGTCGCCGAGGATGACGGGGGTATAGCCGCGGTCGCGGGCCAGCGCCGCCGCCGCTTCCAGCGCGTCCTGCGGGGTGGCGATGATGGTGGTCTCGGAACCCGACAGGCGCGGGTCGCCGGGCTTTCGCGTCTCGTCCTCCGCCGCTTCGAGGAAGGCGGCCACGGCGGGCGGCGGGGTGATGCCGTATTTCCGCAGGATGGCGCGGGCATCGGCGAAACTGTGGGGTCGGGCACGGTCGGGG
>NZ_BADK01001001.1 GCF_000333595.1 Azospirillum sp. B506 | reverse complement strand
CAGCGTGCTGCGCACGACGGGAGCCGCCATGAAGCTCGACCAGCCGCTTGGTCAGCGGCAGGCCCAGCCCGGCGCCCTCCACCCCGCGGTTGTCGGGGCTCTCGACACGGGCGAAGGGCTCCAGCACGCGGTCGAGATCCTCGGCGGGAATGCCCAGCCCGGTGTCGGTCACGCGGATCACCGGAACGCCATTCTCCAGACGGGCGGACAGGGTCACCGCTCCGCCCGAGGGCGTGTACTTCACCCCGTTGGCGATCAGGTTCAGCAGTATCTGGCGGATGCGGCGGTCGTCGCCGCGCAGGGCGCGCACCGCCGGCTCCACCACTGCCGACACCAGCACGCCGGCGCGCTCGGCCCGCGGAGTCAGCATGCGGATGGCGAAATCGGCCGCCGCCTCCAGGTCGCAGGGCTCCTCCTGGATGGTCAGCGCTCCGGCTTCCGCCCGCGCATGGTCGAGGATCTCGTTGATCAGCTCCAGCACATGCTGGCCGCTGTCGCGGACATTGGCGGCATAGTGCCGGTAGGACGGGGTGCCGACCGGTCCTTCGGCTTCGCGGGCGATCAGGTCGGCGAAGCCGATCACCGCGTTCAGCGGGGTACGCAGTTCGTGGCTCAGCCCGGCCAGGAACTCGCCTTTGGCGCGGTTGGCGGCTTCGGCAGCCCGGCGCGCGGTCTCCGCCATGTCGCGGGCGTGGTCGAGGGCGGTTGCGAGCCGCACGGTCTCGTCGCGCTCGGCGCTGGTCCGCTCCACCACGGTCCGGGCCTCGGCGAGCGCCACCTGCGCCTTGCGCTCGCGGTCGAGATAGCGCAGGCCCCAGGTGAGGATCGCCAGGATGGTCAGCAGGCCGACTACGCTTTCCAGCACGGTTTGCAGGGTGCGGCCACGCCATTCGGCCATCGCCTCGTCCCGCTCGATGCCGGTCATCACCACCAGCCCATAATCGCGGACGGTGCGGTAGGCGCCGATGCGCAGCACCCCGTCCAGCACCGACGACGACAGGAACTCTCCCTCCGGCGCCTCGCGCAGCTTCGCTTGGAACAGCGCCCCGGCGGCCACCGACCGGCCGACCGAAGCCTCGGTTGCCGGGCGGCGGGCGATGACCTCGCCACTCGGGCGATAGACGCCGATCAGCGGATCGAACTCCAGGCCCGGTATGGTGACGTCGATCAACTGGTTGACCCGGATCAACACCGACGCCACTCCGACGAAGGTCCCGTCGTCGTCCCGCAGCGGGCGGGAGACCGGGAAGACAAGCGGCTGATTGCCGTTGCGGATCGGCTGTGCGGCGCCGATGTGCAGTCGTGCCCCCTCGCGCAGGGACTCCGGTCCGGCCGGATCGGCGAAAGCGGCGACCCGGTTGGGGAAGCTGGCCGATTCCAGCACGGCGCGTCCGTCGGCGTCATAGATCCAGATCGCGTCGGCCCCTTCGAGCTGGGCGGCATAGTCGCGCAGCCGGGTCCAGTGCTTCAGATCGCGGATCTTCTGCGGACCGCCGGCCTCCGCCACCATGGCCGCAGCCTGGTCGAGCGCGATGTCCGCCGTGCGCACCGTGCGGTGGACATGGTCGTCGACCAGCCGGGCCATGTCCCGGACCGTGGCGAAGCGACGCTGCTGCGTGTCCTGGTGGTCGTGGTAAATCCTGAGTCCCGCGTTGCCCGCCACCGCGGCCAGCACGACGACCACCACCAGCGCGCCCCGTAGGAAGCGTCCCACAAATCCCCCTTCTTGTGCCGATGCGCCCGCGGTCCGGTTGAAAGCTTCAAGTTCAAGACTCTAGAGGTCCCCG
>NZ_BADK01001002.1 GCF_000333595.1 Azospirillum sp. B506 | reverse complement strand
CGGAAATTCCAGGGCTTCGGCGGGGAACCGCCGGCGCCCTTTTTCTTTGCAGCGGGTGCAGCGGAGGGGCGGCTACGCCCCGTCGAGCAGCATCGCCAGAGCCACGGCGCCCGCCAGCAGGGCGCACAGGGTGATTACGATGGCGAGGCTGCGCAGGTACTGGCGGAACTCGCCCTGTTTCCATGCGCTGCGTCCCAGCAGTACCAGATACCCCGCCATGGCGGCGACGATGATCTGCCAGCCCATCTTGCCCTCGTCCTGTCTCCGCCGGACGACGGCGGCCGGCAGCCATGCACATGTCCAGCCACAATCGGTCAAAGCCTCGGACAGCCGGCACGCTCCCTCTATATCGAAAGTCTCGCGTCTCCGATCGGGTTATCTGTTGGCATCACCCCGTTGGCGGCATCCGCAGCAGCCCGATGTGAGAAGATTGCCGGCATCGCCAAGGCCGGCTTCGGCGCCATCATCGCCAGCGGCTTCACCAAGACGGCGGTCGCCATCGTGCTGTCGCCGGGCATCGGCCTTCTGCTGGCGCTGTTCTTGATGCTGGTGCTGTCCTGGGCGCTGCGCCGGGCCGCCCCCTTCGCGGTCGACCGCCAGTTCCGGCACTGGCAGCTGGTCTCGGCGGCGCTCTACAGCCTGGGCCATGGCGGCAACGACGCGCAGAAGACGATGGGCATCATCGCCGTCCTGCTGTTCAGCCAGGGCATGCTGGGCGAGACCTTCCACGTTCCCTTCTGGGTCATCATCGCCTGCCAGCTGGCGATGGGGATGGGTACCATGATGGGCGGCTGGCGCATCGTCCGCACCATGGGGTCGCGCATCACCGACCTGAAGCCCTATCAGGGCTTCTGCGCCGAGACGGCGGGCGCCATCACCCTGTTCGGCGCGACGTGGCTCGGCATTCCGGTCTCGACCACTCACACCATCACCGGCGCCATCGTCGGAGTCGGCTCCGCCCGCCGCACCTCGGCGGTGCGCTGGGGCCTCGCGGGCCGAATCGTCTGGGCCTGGGTGCTGACGATCCCGGCCTCCGGCATCGTCGCCTGGCTGTCCTACCTGCTGGTGGCGAGCGTCCTGCACCCGTAAGGGGACTCGATCCGCAGGGGGGAGCGCGCTGCCGAAGAGGGAGCGGACCGAAAGGCGAACGGATAAGCCCTTCGGACTGCAGCGCGCCCTTGACCCGCAAGGGCGGGAACGGCAGGATCGGTGCGGTGGAGACAGGATACCGGTCATGCCGCATATCGAACGCACCGACCAAGGTGAGCAGTATGTGCTTCCCGGCACCGAACGCCGGACGGTCCCCGGCTTGCCCTATGCGGCGGAAGCCGACGGCCAGCTGACCCTGCATTTCTACGCCCCACCCGACAAGTCCGAACGGCGCCCACGCCCGACCTCGGCGCGGGCGCTGTCCTCCGCGCCCCATGGCGCGGCACCCCTGGCCGGCGCGGCGCTGCCAGCGGCGGCGGCCGACGCCACGCCGCAAGGCCTGTTCGGCCGGCGTCTCGCCCATTTCCCTCAGGTGTTCGAGCAGCCCTGACGTCTGGCGGTCCGCTGACAGCCACGCCGTGGACTCAGGCGGTACCGGTGCGATTCCGCCCGGCGGCGAGTATGAGGGCGATCTGACGCAGCATGATCTCGCGGTCATAGGGCTTGCCGATGTGCCCGTTCATTCCGGCCTCATGGCAGTCGCGCCGCTCCCGTTCCGAAGAACTGGCGGTCAATGCCAGGATCGGCAGGTTGCCGCGCGGCGGAGGCAACGCACGGATGGCACGGCTGGCCTGCAGACCATCCCATCTCGGCATCTGCACATCCATCAGCACGAGGTCG
>NZ_BADK01001003.1 GCF_000333595.1 Azospirillum sp. B506 | reverse complement strand
GGGGCCTTTTGGGGCCGCATTGCTCAGCAAGGCGGTCTCGTTTCCGAGCCGTTCCACACCCAGCTGCACCTTGACCTGGGAGGCGTGTTTGCGTCCGCCGCCGTCAGGCGGTCGGCGCCCTGGCCGTCCTTGCGGCGAGGTCGTCGAGGACGGCGGTGAGATCGTCCTGCAGGTCGGATGGATCCTCCAGCCCGACGCTGATGCGCAGGATCAGGTCCTCGCCGGTCCAGGGGCGGGCGGTGCGGTTGCGCTTGACCGGCATCGGCGCCATCAGGCTGCGGGTTCCGCCCCAGGAGGCCACCGCCGCCGCCACCGCGGCGTGATAGGGTTTGAACAGCGCCTCCACCCGCTGGGCCTGGGCTTCGGCATCGAGCGCGCGGTTGCCGGGGATCACCACGTCGTCGCTGACCACCGGAATGGCGGTGGGATCCTCCAGCGCCCGGTTCGGATCGATCACCAGCCGCGAGAAGCCCGACAGCACGGCGGTGGCCCCGAACCGCGCCGCCAGCCGCCGAGTCACCTCGGCCGCACCGATGTCATAGGCGATGTGGCGGCAGAGCTGCTCCTCGGCAAGGTGATCCACGCGATCGTCGACAATTACGCCACCCACAAGCATCCCAAGGTGCTGGAATGGTTGGCCGATCACCCGCGCTGGGTCTTCCATTTCACGCCCACCTCAGCCTCCTGGATCAACGCCGTCGAGGGCTTCTTCTCCATCATCACCCGACGGAGCATCCGGCGCGGCGTGTTCAAGTCCGTGGCCGACCTCCAGGACGCCATCGCCCGCTACATCCGCAAGCACAACAGGGCATCCAGGCCCTTCGTCTGGACCAAGCCCGCCGACACCATCCTCGATAAACTCAGCCGTTTGCCTGCACCTTCTGAATGAGTCAGTGCACTAGTGCACTGACGCAGACATAGGATTCACAGCGGGCTGCTGGTGTGCGATTCTGTCGGCATGGCCCAAACCGTCAGCGTCATCGTTGGAGCAGAGGATCGCGCGCGTTTGGCCGCGCTCCTCGGCGACCGCAACCTCCCGCACAAGCATGTCCAGCGGGTGAACATCATCGTGCTCTCGGCCGAGCGGCTGCCGGTGCAGGAGGTGGCGCGCCGGGCCGGTGTCAGCCGCCCGGCGGTCTGGCGTTGGCAGGTGCGCTACACCGAACAAGGCGTGGATGCGCTGCTGCGCGACAAGACGCGCAAACCCGGCCGGGCACCGCTGCCGACCGCCACCGTGGCCAAGGTGCTGGCGCTGACCTGTTCGGAACCACCGGGCGCCGTGACACACTGGACCGGCCGAGCGGTGGCCAAGGCCGTCGGCATCAGCCTGCGCGCCGTGCAGCGCATCTGGGAAGCAACCGGCTCCAACCGCATCGGCTGCGCACCTTCAAGCGGTCCAACGATCCGGGCTTTCGCGCCAAGGTGGAGGACATCGTCGGCCTCTATATGGACCCGCCCTGCCACGCGGTGGTGCTGTCCATCGACGAAAAGAGCAGAATCCAGCGCTCGAACGCACCCAGCCGGGTTTGCCGCTGAACCCCGGCGGTGCGGGACAATTACGCACGAATACAAGCGCAACGGCACACCACGCTGTTCGCCGCGCTGACACCCTGGAAGGCACGTTGTTCGGCGCTGCCTGCCCAAGCA
>NZ_BADK01001004.1 GCF_000333595.1 Azospirillum sp. B506 | reverse complement strand
CCGGGATCAGCCGGTTGATCATCCGCAGCACCGTCGATTTGCCGGAGCCGGACGGGCCGATCAGCACACGGAATTCCCCCTCCGCCACGGTGAAGGACACAGCATCCACCGCCGTCCAGGAGCCGAAGCGCTTGGTCACGCGCTCGAAGTCGATCATGGCGCACTCTTTCCCGGCAGGACGCCGATGCGGTGGGTGGCGGCGGCGATGCCGATGGACAGCAGGGCGTCGGCCGCCACCGCCAGAAGAATGACAGGAACGGCCCCGAGCAGCACAAGGTCCAGCGCGTTGGCGAAAAGCCCCTGGAACATGATCGCTCCCAGGCCCCCCGCGCCGATCAGCGCCGCCACCGCCGCCAGCCCGACCGCCTGGACCACGGTGATGCGAAGCCCGGACAGGAAGACTGGCAGAGCCAGCGGCAGGTCGACGCGCAGAAGGATCTGGCGCGGCGTCAGCCCCATGCCGCGTGCCGCCTCCCGCACCGGGGCGGGAACGCCGTCCAGCCCGACCGCGGTGTTGCGGACGATCGGCAGCAGCGAATAGAGAGTCAGCGCGATCACCGCCGGCAGAGGTCCGACGCCGCTGATTCCCACCCCCGGCAGCAGGGCGCCGAGTGCGGCCAGCGGCGCCATCAGCAGCCCGAACAGCGCGATGGACGGCACCGTCTGCACGACGTTCAGCACCGGGAACACGGCGCGGCCGACCGCCTGCACCCGGTGCGCGGCAATGCCGAGCGGCACGCCGATCAGCAGGGTCGGCACCAGCGCCGCCACAACCAGCGTGGCATGGCGCAGCACGGCGTCGGCGAAGACCTCGCGCCGGTTGGCGTATTCCTTGAGGATCGACAGGGCGTCGAGATGGCCCGATGCCAGTTGCAGCCCCACCAGCCCGGCCACGGCCCCGCCGACGGCCATCCGGCCGACGGCGCCCAGCCCCAGCCGCCGGGCGGCATCCATCGCGGCAAGAAGTCCGGCTGCCGCCATCACCCAGAAGCCGGAGGCGAAGGAGGTCCGCGCCGCCGCCGACGCTCCCTGCGCCAGGATTGCCGCATGCGCACCGGCCAGCCAGACCAGCCCGGCGGTGAACAGCCCCGCCGCCGCCATGGTCAGGCCAAGCC
>NZ_BADK01001005.1 GCF_000333595.1 Azospirillum sp. B506 | reverse complement strand
TGGTCGATGCGACCGGCATACTCGATCACCCNGTCGCCGCGCCGCCGCGCCAGATCGCCCGTCCGGTACATCCGCCCGCCGTCCGTCGAGAACGGATCGGCGACGAAACGCTCCGCCGTCAGACCCGCCCGCCGGTGATAGCCGCGCGCCAGCCCCGCACCGGCGATGTAAAGCTCGCCCACCGCNCCAGCCGGAAGCGGGTTCAGGCTGTCGTCCAGCACGTAAAGCCGCAGATTGTCGATCGCCACCCCGATCGGCACCCCGCCGCCCGCGCCGCCCTCCCCCGCCCCGCAAGTCCAATGGCTGACGTCGATGGCCGCCTCGGTCGGGCCATAGAGGTTGTAAAGGCCGACAGCCGGCAGACGGGCGAACAGCCGGTCCCGCAGCGCCGCCGGCAGAGCCTCGCCGCTGCACACCACCCGGCGCAGGCTGACGCACGCCTCCACCCCCGGCTCCTCCAGGAAGGCCTGCAGCATCGACGGCACGAAATGTAGCGTGTCGATGGACTGCTCGCGGATCAGCGCCACCAGCCGCGCCGCGTCGCGATGTTCACCGGGCGCCGCCACAACAAGATGTGCCCCCACCATCAGCGGCCAGAAAAACTCCCAGACCGAGACGTCGAAGCCGAAGGGCGTCTTCTGCAGAACCCGGTCGCCCGGAGCCAGCCGGTAGGCCTTCTGCATCCAGGCCAGCCGATTCAGCAGGGCGCCATGGCTGTTGCCCGCCCCCTTGGGCGTCCCGGTCGAGCCGGAGGTGTAGATCAGATAGGCGAGATTGTCCGGACGCAGACCCGATGCCGGCGGGCTGTCCGGCTGAGCGCCGGTGTCCTTCGCGGTATCCTCGGCATCGAGCAGCAACAGGCGGACCGCTTCGGGCAACACCCCGTCCTTCAGCCCGTCTGCAAGGTGGCTCTGGGTGAGCAGCAGCGCGATGCCGCCATCCGTGGCCATCGCCTTGAGACGGGCCGGCGGCAGCTCGGGATCGAGCGGCAGATAGACGCCGCCGGCCTTCATCACCGCCAGCAGGCCGACGACCAGTTCCAGCGAACGCTCGGCGGCGACGCCAACCGTCACCTCCGGCCCGACGCCGAGCGCCTGAAGCCGGTGGGCCAGACGGTTCGCCTGCGCCTCAAGCGCGGCATAGCTCAGCGTCCGCTCGCCAAAACTCAGCGCCGGGCGCTCCCCTTGGCGTGCGGCCTGCTCCGCGATCAGGTCCGGAACCAGCGGACCGGCCATCAGGCTGTCGTCACGGGATGCGTTCCAACTGGCGAAGCTCCGCCACCCCTCCTCGTCGAGCAGGCCGAGTTCGCCCAGCCGGCGCCCCGCATCCCCGGCAAGGGCCAACAGAAGCCCACGGATCTGGCCGGCGATGTGCCGAACCTCATCGTCCCCGATCCGATCCCGCCAATGGCTGAAGGTCAACGTCAGCCGCTCTCCCGCTCCCATCAGCAGGGTCAGCGGAACGCTGGTGAGTTCATGGTTGCGCGGAACGCCGAAGCGCAGGCCGGCGGTGTCGCCACGGCCGAGCGCATCCGACAGTGGGTAATTCTCGAAGACCAGCAGGCTGTCGAACAGCATCTCACCGCCATGGCCAGACCAGCGCTGGATATCGGACAGCGGCGTGTGTTCATGCTCCCGCATCACAAGGTTGTGGGACTGGACCCCACTCAACCACTGCGAAACGGTCAGGGCCGGGTGCGGCGTGCCGACCAGCGGCAGCGTGTTGATGAACAGGCCGACCTGCCGCTCGATGCCCGGCACTTCGGCCGGACGCCCGGAAACCGTGACACCCGCCGCAACCGTCGCCTGCCCGGTCCGGCGGTGCAGAAGAAGAAGCCAAGCCGCCTGGACCAGCGTGTTGAGCGTGACCTGAGCTTGACGGGCGAAGTGGATCAACCTCGTGGTTTCCCCCTCGTCGAAGGCCAGTTCGAGAGTGCCGTGCCCTTGGGTTGCATCCGGCTGCCCGCCGACCGTGGCGATCCTCGTTGGCTGGTCGAGTTCCGCGGTTCGGGCGCGCCAGAAGGCCTCCGCAGCCCCCCGGTCGCGGCCCTGCAACCACGCCACATGGTCGCGGAACCGCGCGCCATGCGCCGCCGGGGCGTGGCCGGCATAGCGCTGGAGCACCTCCCCCAGAAGCTGCGAGCTGCTCCAGCCGTCGAGCAGGATGTGGTGGCTGGTCAGGATCACATGATGGCGGTCGTCCCCCGTGCGCACCACCGCCAGACGCAACAGTGGCGGCGACGCGAGGTCGAAGCCGGCCCTCCGCTCCGCCGCCGCGAGAGACTCCAGGCGTTCGGCCAGACGCTCGGCAGACTCCGCCTCGTCGCACCGGTCCTCCAGCCGCAGCGGCACCGCCGCCTTGCGGCGGATCGCCTGCAACGGCTGGTCAAGCCCCTCCCACAGGAAGCCGGCGCGCAGGCTGTCATGGGCATCGACCGCCCCCTGCCACGCCGCGTGGAAGCGGGCCACGTCCAGCCCCTCGACATCCACCCGCATCTGGTTGATGTAGGCGTCTCCCCCCGGCTCGTAGAGCGCGTGGAACAGCATGCCCTGCTGCATCGGCGTCAGCGGATAGAGATCCTCCAGCTCCCGCGCCGGCAGGGCCAGCGTGTCCAGCTGCGCCTGCGTCAGACCGGCCAAGGGCACGTCCGACGGCGTCAGCCCGCCGGCCGACGCCTCACACTGCGCCACCAGCGACCGCAGCTCCTCCGCATAGTCGGACGCCAGACCATCGACCACCGACGGCGACAGGACCGACCGGCTGTAACTCCAGTCGAACGCCAGTTCGCCGTTGTGGACCTGACCGTTCAGCGTCAGCCAGTTGCCCAAGGGAGCATCGGCATCCTGGCTGCTGCCTGCCGGCTCGTCGGCCGGTACGAAGCGGGCGTCGGCATCGAAGCTGCCGTCGAACTGGCCGAGATAGTTGAAGGTCACCCGTGCTTCGGGCAGCGCACTCAGCACCGCCCGGCTCTCCGCGTCGCCGAGATGGCGCAGCACGCCGTAGCCAAGCCCGTTGCCCGGCACCGCGCGCAGCTGTTCCTTCACCGCCATGATCGCCGCGCCGGGCTCCCCGCCGGGGTGCAGATGCACCGGATAGGCGGTGGTGAACCAGCCGACGCTGCGGCTGACGTCCAGACCCGTCCCCAACTCTTCGCGGCCATGCCCCTCAAGCTGCACCAGCGCCGACGCAGCACCGCTCCAGCGGCACAGAACCCGCACCAGTGCCGTCAGCAGCAGGTCGTTCACCCGCGTCCGGTAGGCCGCCGGTGCCGACGACAGCAGACGCTTCGTCCACTCCGCATCCAGCCGCGTCCGCGCCACCGCCGATCTCGCCACCGTCAGCGCCTCGGCGGAAACCGGCTCGGCCACGCCCGGCAGGCCGACCGGTGCATCCTTCAAGCTGTCGCGCCACCAGGACAGCTCAGCCTTCAGCGCATCGCTGGCGGCATGAGTGCGCAGGGCCTCGCCCCAGGACTGGAAGGACGCGGTCTTGGCCGGCAGCGCCACCGGCCCGCCCCGCTCCAGCTGGGCGCAGGCCAGTTGCAGATCCTCCAGCAGAACGCGCCAGGACACCCCGTCCACCACCAGATGATGGATCGCCAGCAGCAGGCGCTGCCCGCCGTCATCGCTGCGCTCCACCAGCAGGGCGCGCAGCAGCGGGCCATGCTCCAGGTCCAGGCTGCGCTGTGCCTGCTCGCACAGCTGCTCCTGCGCCGCCGCATCGGCGGCGGTGCGCTGCCACAGCAGCGCCGGCACCGCTTCGGGCGGCAAATGCCGGGCAGTTCCGTCGGCGGCGAAGACCAGCCGCAGGGCGTCGTGGTGGCTGACCAGGGCGGTCAGCGCCCGCTCCAGCAGGGCCGGATCGACCGGCCGGCGCAGGCGCAGCAGGACGGACTGGTTCCAATGGCTGCGGTTGGGGATCGGCTCCGCGAAGAACCAGCGCTGGATCGGCGTCAGCGCCAGCGTGCCGGTGACGGGGCCTTGGTCGGCGGCCGGCACGGTGCCGGCGTCGCTGCGGGCGGCGCGGGCGAGCGCCTCCAGGGTCTGGTGTTCGAAGACGTCGCGCGGGGTGAAGGTCAGGCCATGGCGGCGTGCCCGGCTGACCAGCTGGATGGACAGGATGGAGTCGCCGCCCAGCTCGAAGAAGTTGTCGGTGACACCGACGCTGTCCAGCCGCAGCAGCTCGCACCACAGCACCGCCAGGGCGCGCTCGGCCTCGCTGCGCGGTGCAACCTGTGCCGATGTGGAGGCAACCTCCGGCTCCGGCAGCGCCTTGCGGTCGAGCTTGCCGTTGGGCGTCAGCGGCAGGCGCTCCAGGACCACGATGTGGGCCGGGACCATGTAGTCCGGCAGCGCCGCCTTCAGGCCGGCGCGCAGCCGCTCGGCGAAGCCGTCCTCCGCCTGAACCGCCGGCACGACATAGCCGACCAGCCGCTTGCCGGAACCGCCGTCGCGGGCGACCACCGCCGCCTCGCGCACGCCGTCCTGCGCCCGCAAACGGGCCTCGACCTCGCCAAGCTCGATGCGGAAGCCGCGGATCTTCACCTGATGGTCGATGCGCCCGACATACTCGATGACCCCGTCCGCCCGCTGGCGCACAAGGTCGCCGGTGCGGTAGAGGCGACCGCCGTCGCCCGAGAAGGGATCGGCGACGAAGCGCTCCGCCGTCAGGCCGGAGCGGTTCAGGTAGCCCCGCGCCAACCCGGACCCGCCCAGATAAAGCTCGCCGACCACCCCAAGCGGAACCGGGTTCAGGTCGCCGTCCAGGACATGGGTGCTGCGGTCGCCCACCCGCAGACCGATCGGCGCATAGGCCGCACCGCAGCGGTCTTCCCGCCCGGCCTTCCAGATCAGCGGCGTCACCACCGTCTCGGTCGGGCCATAGCCGTTGATGATGTGCTCCGGCCGCAGCGCCGCCTTGACCAGCTCGAACGCCGCATCACCCACCGCGTCGCCGCCGAAGCAATAGACCCGCACCGGCGGCGGCGCGGTGCCGCGTTCCGCCAGTTCGCGCCCGGCATGCTCGGCCAACTGCTGCAGATAGACCGGCGGGAAGGCCGCCACCGTCACGCCGTGCCGGTGCAGCGCCTCGTAGGTCTGTTCCGGCGTCCACAAGCTGTCGTCACGGACCAGCAGGCGGCTGCCATGGGTCAGCGCGGTCAGCCAGCGTTCATGCGCGCCGTCGAAGGCGAAGGACATGAAGTGCAGCTCGCAGTCCTCCCGCGTCATGGCGTAGAGGGCGCCGATGGCCCGGCAATGCATGGCGAGCGGCCCATGCGCCACCGCCACACCCTTGGGCAGGCCGGTGGAGCCGGAGGTGTAGATGACATAGGCGAGGCTATCCGGCAGCACCGCCACCGCAGGCGGGGCAGCGGCCTCTTCCCCGTCCGGCAGGCGGTCGAGCAGCAGGCTGGGCAGTCCGTCGGGCAGCGGCAGGCGCCCGGCAAGGCTGCCGTCGGTCAGCAGCAGGGCGATGCCGGCATCCCCGATCAGGTAGGCGAGGCGCTCGCGCGGATAGGCGGCGTCGAGCGGCACATAGGCGCCGCCGGCCTTGAGCACCGCCAGCAGGGCAATGATCATGGCAGGGCCGCGCGGCAGGGCGACGCCGACGCGGACCTCCGGCCCGACGCCGGCCGCCGCCAGCCGATGGGCCAGGGCGTTGGCCCGGCGGTCGAGCATCGCGAAGCTGAGGATCGCTCCCTCACCACCATCGACCACCGCCGGCCGGTCCGCCAGGGCGGCGGCCTGGGCGGCAATGCGCTGGTGAACCGGCTCGAAGGGATCCACCGGCAACGGCGCGTTCCAGGCGGCGAACTGCGCCTCTTCCTCCACCGTCAGCAACGGAACATCCCCGACACGACGCCCGGCATCCGCAACCAGACCGCACAGAAGAGTCTCGAAATGGCGGCGCAGCCGGTCGATCCGGTCATAATCGTAGAGATCGGTCGCGTAGGTGAAGCAGGCTTCGATCCCGCCGCCCTCCTCCTCGACGGTGTCGAGGGTCAGGTCGTAGCTGGCGACGGCGCTGTCGAGCGCCATCGGTTCCACCCGCAGACCGTCCATCGTGGCGGTGGAGCGGGCGTCACGACGCTGGTGGTTGAACATCACCTGGAACAGCGGATTGTAGCTGAGGCTGCGCTCCAGCTTCAGCGCCTCCAGCAGCTGTTCGAAGGGAAGATCCTGATGCGCCTGGGCTTCCAGCGCCGTTTGCCGGACATGATCGAGCAGGTCGGCGACGCGGTCGCGGCCGTCGATGCGCAGGCGGAGAACCTGCGTGTTGACGAAGAAGCCGACCACCCCCTCGCATTCCGCCCGGTCACGATTGGCGACCGGCACACCGATGGCGATGTCGCTCTGCCCGCTGTGGCGATGGAGAAGCAGCGAGAAGGCCGACAACAGCAGCATGAAGGGCGTGACGTCCCGCTCGCGGGCGACGACGCGCAGCTTTCCCGCCAGTTCAGCATCGAGAGTGAAGCGCAGGACGGCGCCGTTGTGGCTCTGCCTGGGCGGCCGCGGCCGGTCGGCCGGCAACTCCAGCGGCACCCGCTCGCCGCCCAGCCTGCCGACCCAGTAGGCGAGTTGCCGCTCCGCCTCGCCCGCCTCCAGCATGTTCTTCTGCCACAGGGCATAATCGGCGTAGCGGATCGGCGGCGGCGGCAGGTCGATCCGCCCGCCCTGCCGGATGGCGCGGTAAAGCTCGGCGAATTCCCGGATCAGCACGGCCATCGACCAGCCGTCCGAGGCGATGTGGTGCATCGTCACCAGCAGCCGGTGATCGCGCTCCGCCAGCCGGACGAGACGCGCGCGCAGGAGCGGGCCGGTCTCCAGATCGAAGGGGGCCTGGACCTCCTCCTCGATCAGGCGGCGGGCGGCTCGCTCCCGCTCGTCCGCCGGCAGATGGCAGAGATCGTCGGTGACCAGCCGGAAGTCCGCATCGCCGAGGATGGTCTGCATCGGCTCGCCGTCGCCCTGGCGAAACACCGTCCGCAAGGCGGCATGGCGGCGCAGCAGAAGCGCGAAGGCGCGGGACAGGGCGGCAGGGTCGAGGTTTCCGGTCAGGCGCGTCGCGCTGAAGATGTTGCTGGCCCCGCTTGCCGGGTCAAGCGTCCACAAGGCCCACATCCGACGCTGGGCATGGGACAGCGGCGCCTCCGTGGCGGGGGCGAGATCCGCCGGAATCGGCAGCAGCGAAAGGTCCACCGCCTCGTCGCGCATGGCGCGCCAGAACAGTTTGCGCTTTTCCAACGGCAGACCGATGAAGCGGCGGACCAGGTCCACGGAGTCTTGAGCAACCATCTGGATTTTCCCATCGCCGGCTGGCTTGACGCTGATCCGGCCGCCAGGGGTCCGCTGAGGACTACGGGAACGGCCGGACTGTGCGCGGCCGCACATCGGGTGCGCCGCGGTCTCCAGTAGTGACGAAGAAGGGATGGCCGGATTTACCCCGCCGGCAAGGAATGGCCGGTGTCAGCGGGCCGACACCAGCAGTTCGCCATCCCTGGGGAACAGCGTCACCGGCAACACACGCGGAAGAGACTCCGCCACGCGGTCGAGATCGGCAACGTCATACACGCCGCCGATGCGCATCGCCCCGACCTTGCGGTCGGCCAGCCGCAACGGCCGCGACAGATAGGGGTTCAACAGCGGGACCGCTTCGGCGAGCGTGATGTTGTCGAACTCCAGCCTGCCCTCGCGCCAGGACAGGACCCGCTGTGGATCGACGCGCGCAATGCTGCCGAACAAGGCATCACGGGCAAAACGGCCCTGCTGCCCTGGCGTCAGCCGCAAGGGTTCTCCCCCCGGCGCCGTGGCGGACGCCACCGTGACCGACCCTTCGGTCAGCGTCACCGAAAGATCGCCGTCATTGGCCCAGACGTTGAACCTGGTTCCCGTCACTCGGACCTGATGGCCGGCCGTGTGGACGGTGAAGGGACGTCCGGCATCGTGCGCGACCGCGAAATAGGCCTCGCCATGGTCCATCAGGACGCTGCGCCGATCGCGGAACTGGGCAAAGTACAAGGTGGTGTGGACGTTCAGGTCGACGGCGGAGCCGTCCGGCAATTCGACCATGCGGTGCCGGTCGCTGCCGAGAAAGAGAGCGACCCGCCCCGGCAGCAGGCCGACCGACCAACCGACCGGCCAGCAGGCGGCCAGGGCCGCTGCGATGCAGGCCGCCATCGCGAAGCGGCGGCGGCGCGACGGGTTCCGGATAACGGCGACCGATGTCGCCCCGTCCACCGGATGCGGCGGTGCGGTCCTCTCGGGATCGATGGTCGCCCGCGGGCGGAGTGAGGCGGACAGACCCCAGATCTCCCGCATCGCGTCGAATTCGGCCAGATGGCGTGGATCGGCCAGGCACCAGCGTTCGAAGGCGGCGCGGTCGGCGTCGCTGACATCGGACGCTTGCAGGCGCAGGCACCAGTCCGCCGCCTCTTCGGTCACGCGGTCGTCGTCGGAGGGATGTGACGGAGGCATACGGGCGTGCTCGACTCCGGAAGGCGTTCGGCAGCTATAGGGCATGCGGGGGCGGGATCGCAAGGCGGGCCCGGCGGGATCGACTGTAGGCGAGCCATCCGATCGGGGAAAGTCCATGTCTGCCGCGGCGGCTGCGACTTTCCGCGGCAGCGATTTCAGTTTCGCCCCGCTCGTTCGTCCTAGTCAGGACGGCCGCACGCAACCGCCTTCTGGGTGGCAGTGTGGTGCCGGCCGCCTTCGCTCCAGTCCTGCAGGAAACCCGATGCCGACGCCACCCCGCTCCAGTCTCGCCGCTCTGCTCCAGCTCCTCCGCCCCTTCTGGCCGCTTCTGACCGCCGCCACCCTGCTGGGGGTGCTGGGCGGGCTGAGCGTGACCGGCCTGCTGGCCACCATCAACCGCATCCTGCATGCCGAGGAAAGCCCCGGCGCCGGCGTGTTGCTCGCCTTCGCCGGCCTGTGCGCCCTGGCGCTCGCCGGATCGGTGCTGTCCGACATCGGCACCAACCGGATCGGACAGAAGGTCATCGCCCGGCTGCGCAAGGATCTGGGCGACCGCATCCTGACGGCCCCCATCGACCAGCTGGAGCGCTATCGCAGCCACCGCCTGATTCCGGTGCTGACCCACGACGTCGACACCATCAGCGACTTCGCCTTCGCCTTCGCGCCGCTGGCGGTCTCGCTCAGCGTCACGCTGGGCAGCCTGGGCTATCTGGCCATGCTGTCCTGGCCGATGTTCCTGGCGACCGCCGCCGCCATCCTGATCGGCAGCGCGGTGCAGTATGTGGCGCGCGTCCGCGGCATCGACGGCTTCAACGAGGCGCGCGCCCACGAGGACGAGTTACAGAAGCACTACCGCTCGCTCGCCGAAGGGGCGAAGGAGCTGCGCATCAACCGCCCGCGCCGGCTGCGGCTGCAGGGCGAGGCGCTGCGCGGCACCATCGACCGCATCTGCGACATCCAGATCCGCTCGATCAACCTCTTCGTCATCGCCAAGGGCTTCGGGTCGACGCTGTTCTTCATCGTCATCGGGGTGGCGCTGGGCGTCGAGGTGCTGTGGCCCAGCACCGACCGCGGGACGCTGAGCGGCTTCATCCTTGTGCTGCTCTACATGAAGGGTCCGCTGGAGCATCTGATCGGCACGCTGCCCATCGTCAGCCGCGCCCAGGTCGCCTTCCGCCGCATCGCGGAGCTGTCGGCGGAATTCGCCTCGCCGGAGCCGCATCTGCTGATGAAGGAGGAGGCCGGCCCGCCCGCCACCATCGACCGGCTGGAGCTGCGCGACGCCCGCTACGTCTATCCGCCGGCCGGCCCGGACGTGGAGCCCTTCGTGCTCGGTCCGGTGTCGCTGCGGGTCGGCCGTGGCGAGATCCTGTTCATCGTCGGCGAGAATGGCTGCGGCAAGACCACGCTGATCAAGATGCTGCTCGGCCTCTACCCGCCGCACGACGGGCAGATCCTGCTGGACGGCCGGGCGGTGACGCCGGAGACGCGCGACGACTACCGGCAGCTGTTCACCACCATCTTCGCCGATTATTTCCTGTTCGACGATCTGATCCAGGCAAGCGAGAGCGTGCCGGAGGACGCCCAGGCCTATCTGGAACGGCTGGAGATCGCCCACAAGGTCAGCGTGGTGGACGGGGTGTTCAGCACCACCGACCTGTCCACCGGCCAGCGCAAGCGGTTGGCCCTGCTCCAGGCCTGGACGGAGAAGCGGCCGGTGCTGGTGTTCGACGAATGGGCGGCCGACCAGGACCCGACCTTCCGTCGGATCTTCTACACCGAACTGCTGCCCAGCCTGAAGGCGATGGGCAAGACCATCATCGTCATCTCGCACGACGACCGCTATTTCGACGTCGCCGACCATCTGCTGCGGCTGACCGCCGGCAAGGTGGTGGAGGATCGCCAGCCGGCGCTGTGACGCCGCCGGCGCGGAGCGACGGAAAAAGAGCGGACAGGAGAAAGGGGGGGGCGCCCGGACGGGCACGCCCCCTTTGCCTTGCCCGCGCCGGCCGGTCAGCCGGCTTCCAGCATGTCCATCAGCGCGCTCATCCGCGACAGCTTGCCGGGATCGGGGGCGGCCGGACGCTCGCCGACATGGGCGGCCAGGGCGCGCAGGGTGGCGTTGCCGAAGATCTGGCCGGGAGACAGCGCGACCCCGAAGTCGCGGCGCAGACGGGCGATCAGTTGGACCGCCAGCAGCGAATGGCCGCCCAACGCGAAGAAGTCGTCGTCCAGGCCGACCCGCTCCACCCGCAGCAGCTCCTCCCACAGCGCCGCAAGCCGGCGCTCCAGGTCGGTGGAGGGGGCCACATGGGTCCGCTGCCGCAGCTCGGGCTGGGGCAGCGCCCGACGGTCGAGCTTGCCGCTCGGCGTCAGCGGCAGCCGGTCGAGACGGACCCACAGGGTGGGGACCATATGGTCGGGCAGCCGCTCCGCCAACCGCCGGCGCAGTTGCGGCCAGAGCGCGTCGCCCTGCCCGTCCTCCTGCGCGGCGGGAACGATGTAGGCGCAGAGCTGACCGCCGCCGGGACCGGCGACCGCGGCGACTGCCGCCTCGCGCACCACCGGTTCCGCCCGCAGCGCCTCCTCGATCTCGCCGAGTTCGATGCGCAGGCCACGGATCTTCACCTGCTGGTCGATGCGGCCGAGATACTCGATCACGCCATCCTCGCGATGGCGGGCGAGGTCGCCGCTGCGGTAGAGCCGACCGCCCGGCTCGCCGAAGGAATCGGGGACGAAGCGGTCGGCGGTCAGGCCTGGCTGCCGGTGATAGCCGCGCCCGACGCCGATGCCGCCGATGTGCAGCTCGCCCGCCACGCCCGGCGGCACCGGATCGCCGAAGCCGTCAAGGATATAAAGGCGGAGGCCGGGCACCGGCCGCCCGGTCGGGATATCGGCGGCGATGCCGTCCCAGCGATGGAAGGCGACGACATCCGCGCATTCGGTGGGGCCGTAGCTGTTGTGGATGCGTGGTTTCGCTTCCCGGCGCCGGACCAGCCAGGGGCGCAGCGCGTCGGTGCGGATCGGCTCGCCGCCCAGCACCACGTCGCGCAGGGATTCCAGTTCGCCGTCCCGCTCCAGCGCCACCAGCGGTTGGAAGGTGCTGGGGGTGGCGTTCAGCGCGGTGATGCCGTGCCGGGCGATCCAGTCCAGAAGCTGCTGGGGGTCGTAGCCGTCGCCCGCCATGTGCAGCTGTCCGCCGGTCAGCAGCGGCGCGAACAGGTTCTTCTGCGTCAGGTCGAAGGCATGCGAACTCATCAGCAGCAGACGGCTATCGCTGTCGAAGCCGACATGATCGCAATACCAGCGCATCAGGTTCATGAAGCCGGCCTGCGTCACGCCGGCACCCTTGGGCCGGCCGGTCGAGCCGGAGGTATAGATCAGGTAGATCAAGTCGTCGGGAGACGCAGTGGACGTATCGGACGGCTGAAGGTCGCCGTCGGCGAAGGCCGCCATCCGGTCCAGGTCGGCATCGAGACGGACCATCGGCAGACCGGCGGGCCAGGGGATGCCGCCCTGCACTGCCTGCGAGGTCAGCAGCAGCGACGCACCGCCATCCTCCAGCATGTAGGCCAGACGCTGCGGCGGATAGCCGGGGTCCAGCGGCAAATAGGCGGCGCCGGCCTTCAGAACCGCCAGGATGGCGACCACCAGCTCCGGCGAACGGTCCAGCGCGATGGCGACCCGGCTGTCCGGCCCGATCCCCTCCGCGCGCAGCAGGCGGGCCAGACGGTTGGCGCGGGCGTTCAGCGCTCCATAGGTCAGGCTGCCGTCCGGATGGACCAGGGCGGTCGCGTCCGGGGTGCGCTGGACCTGGGCCTCGATCAGCCGATGCAGGCGCATGCCGGACCAGGATGGAAGGGTCGGCCCGGTCCGGCCGCTCCACTCCTCCAGACACCGGCGGCGGCGCTCGCCCTCCAGCAGGTCCAGTGCGCCGACAGGGATTTCCGCATCGGACGCCATGCGGTCCAGCAGACCGGCGAACAGCTCGGACAGCTCCCGCACCGGGCCGGGATCGAAACGGTCGCGCCGGTAGCCGAAGCCCAGATCCAGGTTTTCGCCGGCCCGAACCGTCAAGGTCATCGCATAGTGGGTATCGTCGACGGTTTCGGCGAAGCCGAAGCGCAACCTGTCGTCGGTCTGGGTCTTCAGCGCCTCGTCGACGGGATAATTCTCGAAGACGACGATGCTGTCGAACAGGGCGCGCTCACCGCCGGTGGTTCCGAGATCGGCCGCGGCCCAGCGCTGCACCTCGTGCAGCGGCGTGTGCTCATGCTCGCGCAGCTCCAGATTCCGCTGCTGCAGCCCGCGCAGCCAATCGCCCACTCCCGCGTCCGCCGGCGGACGCTCCACCACCGGCAGCGTGTTGATGAACAGCCCCAGCGTTTCCTCGACACCGGCGAGGTCCGCCGGACGGCCCGACACCGTCGCCCCGAACGCCACCGTCTCCTGACCGCTGTAGCGGCGCAGTAGAAGCGCCCATGCCCCCTGCACCAGCGTGTTCAGCGTCACCCGCTGCGCCTGCGCGAAGGCCTGCAACCGCCGCGTCGCCGCCGCATCCAGCCGGGTGCGCACCACGCCGTGTCCGCCCTGCGGGTTGCGGCAGGGCAGGCAGGACGCCAGCAGCGTCGGCGCCTCCAGACCGGACAACCGCCCGCGCCAGAACCGCTCCGACGACGCCCCATCCTGCCGGGCCAACCATGCGATGTAATCGCGGTAGCGGCCCGCCGCGGCGGGGATGTCACCCCCCCGGTAATGGCTGAGCGCCTCGCCCACCAGGCGTGCACTGCTCCAGCCGTCCAGCAGCAGGTGATGGCTGGTCCAGATCAGACGGTGCCGCCCTGCCCCCAGCCGCACCAGCACAACCCGCTGAAGCGGCGGGCGGGCAAGGTCGAAGCCGCGCGCCCGTTCCTCCCGCTCCAGCCCGCGCAGGGCCTCGTCCAGTCCGGCGCCGCGGTCGCGCCAGTCCAGCACCGACACCGCGTCGTCCACCCGTCCCCACACCGCCTGCAACGGAGCGGCCAGATCGCCACCCCACAGGAAACCGGTGCGCAGAACGGCGTGACGCGCCGTCACCCAGCCCCAGGCGGCGGCGAAGCGCTCCTCCTCCAGACCCTCCACATCGACCGCCAACTGCGTCACATAGGGGGTTGTCCCCTCCGCGGCACCTTCCAGCGCGTGGAACAGCATGCCCTGCTGCATTGGGCTCAGCGGATAGAGGTCCTCCAGCTCCCGCGCCGGCAGGGCCAGCGCGTCCAACTGCGCCTGCGTCAGACCGGCCAAGGGCACGTCCGACGGCGTCAGTCCACCGGCCGACGCCTCGCATTGCGCCACCAGCGACCGCAGCTCCTCCTCATAGTCGGACGCCAGACCATCGACCACCGACGGCGACAGCACCGCGCGGCTGTAGCTCCAATCGAACACCAGTTCGCCGTCATAGACCCGGCCGTCGATGCCCAGCCAATTGCCCAGCGGCGCGCCGGGATCGAGGCGGGCGCCCGCCGGCTCGTCGGCGGGCAGGAAGCGGGCGTCGGCATCGAAGCTGCCGTCGAACTGGCCGAGATAGTTGAAGGTCACCCGCGCCTCGGGCAGCGCACTCAGCACCGCCCGGCTCTCCGCGTCGCCGAGATGGCGCAGCACGCCGTAGCCAAGCCCGTTGCCCGGCACCGCGCGCAGCTGTTCCTTCACCGCCATGATCGCCGCGCCGGGTTCCCCGCCGGGGTGCAGATGCACCGGATAGGCGGTGGTGAACCAGCCGACGCTGCGGCTGACGTCCAGACCCGTCCCCAACTCCTCGCGGCCATGCCCCTCAAGCTGCACCAGCGCCGACGCAGCACCGCTCCAGCGGCACAGAACCCGCGCCAGTGCCGTCAGCAGCAGGTCGTTCACCCGCGTCCGGTAGGCCGCCGGTGCCGACGACAGCAGACGCTTCGTCCACTCCGCATCCAGCCGCGTCCGCGCCACCGCCGATCTCGCCACCGTCAGCGCCTCGGCGGAAACCGGCTCGGCCACGCCCGGCAGGCCGACCGGTGCATCCTTCAAGCTGTCGCGCCACCAGGACAGCTCAGCCTTCAGCGCATCGCTGGCGGCATGAGTGCGCAGGGCCTCGCCCCAGGACTGGAAGGACGCGGTCTTGGCCGGCAGCGCCACCGGCCCGCCCCGCTCCAGCTGGGCGCAGGCCAGTTGCAGATCCTCCAGCAGAACGCGCCAGGACACCCCGTCCACCACCAGATGATGGATCGCCAGCAGCAGGCGCTGCCCGCCGTCATCGCTGCGCTCCACCAGCAGGGCGCGCAGCAGCGGGCCATGCTCCAGGTCCAGGCTGCGCTGTGCCTGCTCGCACAGCTGCTCCTGCGCCGCCGCATCGGCGGCGGTGCGCTGCCACAGCAGCGCCGGCACCGCTTCGGGCGGCAAATGCCGGGCAGTTCCGTCGGCGGCGAAGACCAGCCGCAGGGCGTCGTGGTGGCTGACCAGGGCGGTCAGCGCCCGCTCCAGCAGGGCCGGATCGACCGGCCGGCGCAGGCGCAGCAGGACGGACTGGTTCCAATGGCTGCGGTTGGGGATCGGCTCCGCGAAGAACCAGCGCTGGATCGGCGTCAGCGCCAGCGTGCCGGTGACGGGGCCTTGGTCGGCGGCCGGCACGGTGCCGGCGTCGCTGCGGGCGGCGCGGGCGAGCGCCTCCAGGGTCTGGGTTCGAAGACTCGCGCGGGG
>NZ_BADK01001006.1 GCF_000333595.1 Azospirillum sp. B506 | reverse complement strand
CAGGCGCTCCAGGACCACGATGTGGGCCGGGACCATGTAGTCCGGCAGCGCCGCCTTCAGGCCGGCGCGCAGCCGCTCGGCGAAGCCGTCCTCCGCCTGAACCGCCGGCACGACATAGCCGACCAGCCGCTTGCCGGAACCGCCGTCGCGGGCGACCACCGCCGCCTCGCGCACGCCGTCCTGCGCCCGCAAACGGGCCTCGACCTCGCCAAGCTCGATGCGGAAGCCGCGGATCTTCACCTGATGGTCGATGCGCCCGACATACTCGATGACCCCGTCCGCCCGCTGGCGCACAAGGTCGCCGGTGCGGTAGAGGCGACCGCCGTCGCCCGAGAAGGGATCGGCGACGAAGCGCTCCGCCGTCAGGCCGGAGCGGTTCAGGTAGCCCCGCGCCAACCCGGACCCGCCCAGATAAAGCTCGCCGACCACCCCAAGCGGAACCGGGTTCAGGTCGCCGTCCAGGACATAGCCCTGGGTTCCGGCGATGGGATGACCGATGTTGGCGCGGCCTCCCGGCTCGCGGCGGGTCACTGTGGAATAGGTCGTATCCTCGGACGGGCCGTAGAGATCGTAAACGTCGGTGATGCCGGCGGCATAGAGTTCGTCCACCAGCGATTGGGCCAGCGGCTCGCCCGCCAGATTGACGGTGCGCACGCCGGCCGGGATTCCGCCGGAACGCAGAAGACCGGCAATCGCCGACGGCACGGTGTTGATCAGGCGCACGCGGTCGCGGGCCGGCAGCTCGGGCAAGGCCAGGGCGTTGTCGGCCATCACCACATGGCCGCCAGCGCTCAGCGTGACGAAGACCTCCCAGACCGAAAGGTCGAAACAGACGGAGGTCGAGGCCAGCACACCTTGCAACTGCTCCGGCCGGTAGAGCCGCAATGCCCAGTCGATCAGGGCGGCGGCGTTGCGATGCTCGATCACCACCCCCTTCGGCCGGCCGGTTGAACCGGAGGTGTAGATCACATAAGCGGCGTCCTCCGCCCTGGTGATCGGCGGCGGATCGTGATCCGGACAGCTCTCCAGGTCGAGCGCCGGGTCGTCGAGCGCCAGAAGGCGCAGGCCCCCGCCGGCCGGGAGCCGCGGCAGCAGGCTGCGCTGCGTCAGGACGAGCGACGCCCGGCTGTCTTCCAGCATGTAGGCGACGCGATCGGCGGGATAGTCGGGGTCGAGCGGGACATAGGCGCCACCCGCCTTCAGGATCGCCAGCAGGCCGGCCGGCAGAACCTCCGTCCGGTCGAGCATGACGGCGACCGGCACTCCGGGCGCCACGCCGAGCGAGTGCAACCGATGAGCAAGCCGGTTGGCCATGCGGTTGAGTTCGGCATAGCTCAGGCTTCGTGTGCCGGCGATGACCGCAGTGGCATCCGGCGTGCGCGCGGCCTGGGCCTCGAACAGACGCGGCAAGGGCGTGGAGTCCATCGACTCCGGCCGGTTCCATGCGCCGAGGATAAGGTCGCGGTCGCTCCCGTCCAGCACCGAGAGGGAGCCGAGCGGCAGGTCGGGAGCGTCCGCCATCGCCAGCAGCAGGCGGCGCAGATGGCCGGCGACACGCCGCACCGCCGGATCCGCCAGATGGGCGCAGTCGTAGCGGTGGTGCAGTTCCAGCCGGTCGCCGGGCATGATCGCGATGGTCAGCGGATAGTTGGTGCGCTCATAACCGACCACCGGGGAGAAGCGCAAGCCATCCGGGCTTCCCTGGCGGAGCGCCTCGGCAACCGGATAGCTTTCGAACACCAGCAGGCTGTCGAACAGGGCACCGCCGGCATCGCCCGACGCGGTCTGGCCCGACCATTGCTGAATGTCGGCCAGCGGCGTGTGCTCGTGCTCGCGCAGGTCGAGGGTGCGGCGCTGGACCGTGCGGAGCCAGTCCGCCACCGGCATCGCCGGATCGGGCGTCAGGATCACCGGAAGCGTGTTGATGAACAGGCCGAGCCGGTGCTCCACCCCCGGCAGATCGGCCGGACGGCCCGATACGGTGGTGCCGAAGGCGACGGTGTCCTGGCCGCCATGCTGGCGCAGCAGGATGGCCCAGGCCGCCTGCATCAGGCTGTTCAGCGTGACGTCACAGTGCCGCGCGAGATCGGTGAGACGACGGGTTTCCTCCTCCGTGAAGAGGCAGCGATATTCGTCCTGGCCCTCGCGGTCCGGCGTGGACACCAGCGGCGGATCGGACGGCAGCAGGGAGGCGATCCTCGTTGGCTGGTCGAGTTCCGCGGTTCGGGCGCGCCAGAAGGCCTCCGCAGCCCCCCGGTCACGGCCCTGCAACCACGCCACATGGTCGCGGAACCGCCCGCCATCCGCCGCCGGGGCGTGGCCGGCATAGCGCTGGAGCACCTCCCCCAGAAGCTGCGAGCTGCTCCAGCCGTCGAGCAGGATGTGGTGGCTGGTCAGGATCACATGATGGCGGTCGTCCCCCGTGCGCACCACCGCCAGACGCAACAGTGGCGGCGACGCGAGGTCGAAGCCGGCCCTCCGCTCCGCCGCCGCGAGAGACTCCAGGCGTTCGGCCAGACGCTCGGCAGACTCCGCCTCGTCGCACGGNTCCTCCAGCCGCAGCGGCACCGCCGCCTTTGCGCGAATCGCCCTGCAACGCTGGTCAAGCCCCTCCACAGGAAGCCGGCGCGCAGGCTGTCATGGGCATCGACCG
>NZ_BADK01001007.1 GCF_000333595.1 Azospirillum sp. B506 | reverse complement strand
TGATGTCCAGCGCGATGGCCGTGTCCTCGTTGCCGGAGGCCGGCGCCACCGTCAGCAGCGGGCTGTCGGCGACGGCGGTGACGGTCACCGTTTGGGACAGCGTGGTGTGCGCGTTGTTGCTGCCCGAAACCACCTCGACGCCGAGGCTGAAGTCGGCGTCGCTGTTCGACGGCGGCGTGAGCGTCAGACCGTCCAGCTGCGCCTTGGTCAGCGTGATCGAGCCGCCGGTGATGGTCAGCCTGTCGCCGGCCGTGTTGGTCAGGCTGGCACCCGCCGGAATGCCCGACAGGATGACGGTCGACACATCCTGCCAGTTCGCCAGGCCGTCCTTCAGGCCGAGTGCCACCGCCGTATCCTCGGCCGTGGTCACGGCATGCGGCCGGTCGCTGCCGACGCTGGGGTCCAGCACCGGAGGAGGAGGCGGGGGAGGGGGAGGCGGAGGCGGGGGCGGGCTGGTACCGCCGCCGTTGTTTCCGCCGCCCGTGTTTCCGCCGCCCGGATCGGTCGATCCGCCGCCGGCCGACGTGGTCCAGCTCAGCACGAAGCTGTCGGACACGGTGGCGTTGCGGTCGCCCTCGCTCTCGATGCTGTAGGGGTTGACCGTCAGAGTCATGCGGGCGGTGTCGACATGGGTGGTGCTGTCGACGCTGTGGGCGATGCCGCTGGCGTTCGCATCCTTCACGGTCAGCTTCAAGCCGCCCTCGGCCAGCGCCGCGGCATAGTCCTCCGCGGTCAGCGTCCAGGTGCCGTTGCCGTTGTCGAGGCCGCGCGACAGCACCGTGCCCTTCGGCACGCCGCCGATGGTGACCGCCAGCTTTTCCGACCCGTCGGTGTCGGCCAGGAAGGCGTTCAGGTTCAGCACCATGCCGTCCGGAATGCCGGTCGTCGAGCTGCTGCGTCAGCTGGTACCATCACCGCGATTTCATCGAAGAATTTCCTGACCTGCTGCCGGTGGCCGACCAGCTCTATGTGGTGGACCGAGACCGCATCACCTGCTCGGGCGGGGCCGGCGTGGCCGATCTGGGCGCCTTCCTGATCCGACGCCATCTGGGTCG
>NZ_BADK01001008.1 GCF_000333595.1 Azospirillum sp. B506 | reverse complement strand
ATGCGCGGCTGCCGTTGCGCTGGAGCTGCTTTGCCGAACTGAAGCAGCAGGCCCCCGTTCTGGACGTGTCGCGCCTGCCGCGCATGACCACCAGCCGTTTCCATCCCTTCCGCCCGATCCTGTGGTGCGAGGGGCGGGATCTGATCGGCGGCGGCCAGGTCTGGGTGCCCTACGAGTCGGTCCACACCGACTTCTCGCTGCCCCTGCCCAGCGGCAGCGGCAATTTCCAGATGAGCTCCAACGGGCTCGCGAGCGGCAATCACTGGCTCGAAGCCGTCGGCCATGGCATCTGCGAGGTGGTCGAGCGCGACGCTCTTGCCCTGTGGGCCATCGACGGCGCCAGCGGCAACCCGTCGGGGCGCCTCGATCTGTCCACGGTCGACGACCCGGCCTGCCGTCATGCGCTCGACCTTCTCGGCGATGCCGGACAGGCGGTCGGCGTCTGGTCGATCACCACGGACGTCGGGCTACCGGCCTTCGCCTGCATCATCGCCGACCGCAAACCCAACCATTTGGGCCAATTCTATTCAAGCGACGGCAGCGGTTGCCATCCGGTCCGCGAGATCGCCCTCCTGCGCGCCTTGACCGAGGCGGCGCAGACCCGGTTGACCTTCATTGCCGGCGCCCGCGACGACGCCCACCGTGACTTCTTCGAATCGGCCCGCGACCCCGGCCGCGTCGCAATGATGCTCGCCAGGATCGAGCGGGACGATGGTGCGCCCGCGCTTTCGTTCCAGGACAGTCCGACAGCCAGCTGGGATAGCTTCGATGAGGACATAGCCCATCAGCTCGACCGGCTGCGTGCCGTCGGCATCGAACAGGTGGTCGCCGTGGATCTTGGCGGACATATCCCGGGGGTCGAGGTGGCGCGCGTCATCGTCCCGGGCCTGGAGGGGCTGCACGACGCGCCCGGCTATTGTCCCGGCGCCCGCGCCCGTGTTGTGGCCGCGCCCGCAAGAAGACTAATCTCTATGAAAACCGTGGTGTTCCTCGGCCCCAGCTTGCCGGTCGCGACGGCGAAGACAGTCCTCGACGCCGATTACCGTCCGCCAGCGGCCCAAGGCGACGTCTACCGCGCGGTGCAGGGCGGCGCCCGCGTCATCGGGATCGTCGACGGCTTTTTCGAGCGTGTACCCGCCGTTTGGCACAAGGAAATCCTCTGGGCGCTGACCCAGGGCGTTCATGTCTTCGGTGCCGCCAGCATGGGGGCGCTCCGCGCCGCGGAGTTGGATGCCTACGGAATGACCGGCGTGGGGCAGGTCTTCGCCGCCTTCCATGACGGGGTGCTGGACGACGACGACGAGGTGGCGATCGTCCACGGACCGGCCGATCTGGGATATCCCGCCATCAGCGAGGCGATGGTCAACATCCGCGCCACTTTCGACCGGGCCGTCGAAGAGGCGGTGATCGGCGGTTCCGTCCGCGACAGGCTGCTGTCCATCGCGAAGTCGCTCCACTTTCCGCAGCGCGATTACGAACACATCCTCGGCATCGCCGCCGAAGAGGGCGGAGGGAGCGACATCGAAGCCTTGCGGTGCTGGCTTCCCGCCGGACGCCTCGACATCAAGCGGGAGGATGCCCTGGCGATGCTGCAGTCCATTGCGGAACTGCTGACCCGGCCGTTCGAACCGAAGGTGACGAACTTTCCCTTTGCCCACACCGATACCTGGGAGCGGATGATCCGCCGGATGGAGCCGGCCTCGAACGATACGGCCCAGGACGATCTGCTGACGGAGCTTCGCCTGAATCCGATGGCGTATGACCAGGTGATGGGACTGGCCATGGCCCGTGCCCTGGCCTTGCGCGAAGCGGACCGGCATGGCGTGACCGCCGACGGCGATCGCTTCAATGAAACGCTCAACAGCTACTTCGTGCGCCGCAACCTCGTTTCCGGATCGGAAATCAGGCATGGATGAATGA
>NZ_BADK01001009.1 GCF_000333595.1 Azospirillum sp. B506 | reverse complement strand
CTATGCGGTCGGTGGCGCCGGTGCCAGCGGAGGCGGGGCCGTGACCTTTGCCAGCGCTCCGCCGGAGGGGACCGTGGTGCTGCTGCGCCGCCGGCTGCCGATCGAACGGCGCAGCGATTTCGGCGAAAGCGGGCCGCTGCCCGCCGCCGCCCTCAATGGCGAGCTGGACCGGCTGACGGCGATGCTTCAGCAGCTGGCGGGCGATCAGGAGCTGATGCTGCGCTATGGCGACAGCGACCTGCCGGGTCAGCGGGTGGATGGTGCTTTCGTAGAGGACGCCGAGGATGATGTAGACGGCAACCAGCGCCGCCGCGATCAGGTAGGGTTCACTGGCCAGCGACTGCTGGAAGGCCTGGGCCGTTCCCTGGAACGATCCGGCCAGTGCCGCCGGCGTGCCCAGGGCGCGCATGGCCTCGTCGATGGCCGTGGTCGCCTGTCCGAGCGAAACGCCCTGCGCCAGGTTGAAGGACAGCGTCACGGCCGGGAACTGTCCCTGGTGGTTGATGGTCAGCGCGGCGATCGGACGTG
>NZ_BADK01001010.1 GCF_000333595.1 Azospirillum sp. B506 | reverse complement strand
GCAGCAACAGCCAGCAGGCCAGCCCCAGCGCCAGCGCGCCCGGCAGCGACGCCGCCCAGCGGCTGCGGGCGGAACGGTGCGGCGATGGTGCGGCGGCGGGCCTGCGCCTGTCCCGGGGGCGGCGCCTGACGGTCTTCTTCGCCGTTTTGCTCGCCGGGCTGGCGCCGGCCTTGACGGGACGGGGGTCGGCCATGGCGGGCGCCCTAATGCGGATAGAGGCGGATGTCGATCCGCCGGTTGGCGTCGCGCCCGGCCGCCGTGTCGTTCATTGCGATGGGCTCCTGGTCGCCATGCCCCTCGGCCGACAGGCGGGTTGGCGGGATGCTGCGCTCCAGCAGCTTGCGGACCGCTTCGGCGCGGGCATCGGTCAGGGCCTGGGCAGTGGGAAGGCGGCCATTCGGCGGGGTCTGGTCGTCGGTGTGGGCGACCACCAGGATGCTGCCGGCCTCCGCCGCCAGGGTCTGCCCCACCCGCTCGACGACGACGCGGTGGCGGGCCTTCACGGCATCGCTGCCGGTGGCGAACATGGCCGCCGCCGGGATGCGGATGACCAGCGCGCCATCCTCCCCCGCCAGCACCTCGACGGCGCCGGTGCGGATTTCCGGGGCAAGCTGGCCGGTGATGCGGGCGATCAGGGCCGGACCGGCGGCGGGCGGCGGCGGTGGGACCAGCCGGGCGATCTCGATGGCGCGGTCGGGCAACAGGGCGGCGATGCGGGCCACCACCGGCTCCGCCTGCCGGTCGAGAGCGCCGGCGAGATGGACATAGAGGCCGGACAGGCCCAGCGCCAACACCGCCCAAACCATCCAGCCGGACAGGATCCAGCCGGGCAAGGCGCCCTCCAGCCTGCCGCCCAGCGGCCGGAACGGCTCCTTCACCCCCGCCCAGGCCGGCGACAGCTCCGCCGCCGCATCGCCGCGGGCGCGGCGCAGGACGCGGTACAGCTCGTCGCGCAGGCGGGCGAGGTCGTGGGCACCGCCGGGCCTGTCGCGGAAGCGGCCTTCGAACCCCAGCGACAGGCAGGCGTAGAACAGCTCCAGCGCGTGGCGGTGGCGGCGCGGGTCGCCGAGCATGCCGTCGAGCAGGTCGAAGAAGCGCACGCCCGCCCCCGGTTCGGCCACGGCCATCCCGCCATGGCCGGCGGCCAGGGCGACACTGGGCCTGGACGACGTCGAGGACGGAACGCATCAGCTTCGGCCTCAACCCGTCGGGGGCATAGAGGCCGGCGCCGTCCTGGCCCGCCAGCAGGGGATCGGCATCGACCAGCACCATGGCGACCGGCATCACCGCGTCGGGGGCGCGGCCGTCCGCCTGCTCCAGATCGGCGCGGGCCTCGGCCAGCTTGGCCTCGCACAGGTGGCGAAGATCCTCGGTCAGCCGGTCTTCCACTGTCTTGAACAGGTCCATGCGGCGGGTGGCCTGCTCGAACCAAGCCTCCGGCGTGATGCCCGACAATTCGCCGTGGCGGGCATCGTCGCTGAGCGCCAGCCCCCGCATCCGCTCCACCTCCGCCACTGCCGGATCGGCCAGGAACGAGCGGAAGGCGGCGGCTTGGACAGGATCGGCAAACTCCGCGAAGATGCGGAGGGCGCGGTTCTGGGC
>NZ_BADK01001011.1 GCF_000333595.1 Azospirillum sp. B506 | reverse complement strand
ATTTCATCGGGCGGTCGAGCGCATCGCCGCGGCGGCGGAGACTCTGCGCGGGACGGGCGTCCTGCTGACCGCCCGTTGCGAGGCCATGCTGGTCGATCATCCGGCCGCCATCGAGGAGGCGATGCGCCGGCTGCCGGCCTATGCGGCGGCGGGTGCCGATGTCCTCTATGCGCCGGGCCTGCGCACGCCCGAAACCATCCGGGCGGCGGTCGAGGCGGTGGCGCCCAAGCCGCTCAACCTGCTGGTCTCGGCGCCGATCGGACTGACGGTGGCGCAGATCGCCGATCTCGGCGTGCGGCGGATCAGCCTGGGCAGCGCACTCAGCCGCGCCGCCTGGGGCGGCTTCCTGCGGGCGGCGCGGATGCTCGCCGACCACGGCCGGTTCGACGCGCTGGCCGAGGCCGAGCCGTTCGACGCCCTGAACGCCTTCTTCCGGACGCGGAACCGGGACGGCCGGGAGGGCTGAAAAACAAAAAGGCCGGCCCGCGTCAGTGACGACGCGAACCGGCCCCGTAGTGCGGTGGAGGCGCTGCCCCTTACGCCGCGTGGTCGGTGATGAAACCGGTGGCGGTGCCCAGGTTCGTGTTGCCGTGGGTCAGGTGCAGCAGGAAATTCTCCGTGCCTTCATTGGCGTTGTTGTCGCCGTTGATGTGGACGGTGACCGTCTTGGTGGTCTCGCCCGGCTGAAAGGTCAGGCTGCCATGGGCGGCGGTGTAGTCGCTGCCGGCCTTGGCGGTGCCGTCCTCGGTCGCATAGTCGATGGTGGTGGCGGTGGTGACCGCCTTGGCCAGCTGCACGGTGAAGACCGCCTCGTCGCTGCCGGCGACCGTGCCGGAGCTGCCGGAGTTGGCCGCCAGACCCGCCTTGATGATGTTCATCTTGGTCGGATCGACGGTCTTGTAGTCGTTCTCCAGCAGGCCGCCGACATCGCCCGATTCCGGCGTCCAGGCCCAGTAGGTCCAGTTCATGCCCTGCTGGCCGGCGGCTAGATCGCTCTTGCCGTCCAGGTTCCAGTCGCCGTTCATGTACTTGATCAGCGTGCTGGCCCAGGTCTGCTCGGCGGCGCTGGTCATCTGGCCGCCGAACTCGCCGACCAGGATCGGGGCGATGTTGTTCTTGTAGATGTAGCCCCACATGCTGTCGTACTGGGCCGGCAGGTTGTTCGGATAGTTCGGGTCCGACAGCCAGCTGAACTGGCCGACGCTCTGGCCATAGGCGTGCGGCGAATAGACCAGCTTGTTCGGCACGTCGAACTCGATGGGATGATCCTTCACGCCGGCCAGCGTGCTGCTCCACTCCGTGCCCTCGACCAGCAGCAGCCAGTCCTTATTGACCGACTGGATGGAGTTGCCGATGCGCTCGGCCGCCGCGGCCCAGTCGGTGGCCTGGTTGCCGTCACCCCAGGTGGCCGACACGCTCGGCTCGTTGTGCAGGTCGGCGCCGATCACCGCGTCGTTGCCGGCATAATGCTTGGCCAGCATCTTCCAGTCTTCGATCACCTTCGATTCGGGGTTGTTGTCGGTGTACCACAGCCCGTGCTCGTTGGTGCCGGCGCCGCCGTCGTTGCGGTGGTGGTCGAGGATCACCTTGATGCCGTTCTTGCCGGCATAGTCGATGACCTTGTCATAGACCTCCAGCCGGGTCAGGCCCTTCAGGTCCGGGTTCTTCGAATAATCGATGCCGTTGGTGACCGCCGTGCTGTCGAACATGTCGTCGGCCCAGGTCAGGCGGATGACGTTGAAGCCCAGGCTCTTCATGCTGTCGATGTGGTGCTGGTAGCTGTCCGCCCACAGGCCCGACGGCACATAGTTGTAGCCCTCGCCGCCGAACCAGTTGACGCCGGTCAGCCGGACGTTATTGCCGCTCTCGTCGACGATCTGGTTGCCGTTGGTGTGCAGGAAGCCGTTGATCGAGCTGCTGCTCTTCACCATGCCGGGATCGGACACCGTGACGTTGCCGACCGTCAGCGACAGCGAGGAGCCGCCAGTGGAGCCGCCGGTGCTGCCCCCCGTAGAGCCCCCGCCGGTGCCGCCCTTGCCCGCATCGGTTGAGCCCCCCGTGGAGCCCCCCGTGGACCCAGTCGAGGCCGCGAAGTGGCTGGCGTCCAGCTTGGCGGTCAGCGTGGCGTCCCAATAGAGGTCGGTGGTGGCGCCCAGGTCGGCGCCGTCGGCGGTGCGGTGGACCGACACGGCGGAGTCGGTGGCCGCCACGGTCTTGCCGTCGACGCTGACGCTGTGGACATACAGGTTGCGGTCGGCGCCGTCGATGACGGCGTCATTGTCGTATTTCACCTCGACGGCGTGGGCCTTGCCCTGCGCCAGATCGGCGGTGAACTTGTAATCCTTGGCTTCCGAGCCGGTGGCCGTGCCTTCGCCGATCTGCTTGCCGTCGACCAGCACGGTGAAGTGTGCGCCGACACCGCCCGCCTCGCTGCCGGCGGCGTTCACGGTGATGACGTTCTGCGCGGTGCCGGCGGCCGGCGCGGCGGGGGTGGCCGGAACGGCGGTCTGCGCACCGCCGTAATAGCCGGCGGGGGTGTTGAAGGTCAGCGCGCCGTCCCACCACATGGCTTCCTGGCCGGCCTGGGTCGGCGCCGGGGCGGCATCGTCGTGGCGCTCATAGATGGCGTCGGTCGGCTTCAGCGAGTGGCCGTTGACCTCGATCGACTGGATATAAAGGTCGCGAAAGGCGCCGGTCGCCGTGTCGTTGTCGTAGACGACCTGGATCTTGTGCGCCGTGTTCGCCGCAAGGTCGGCGGTGAAGCTGTATGCCTTCGACGAGGGGTCGGCCGCATTGGCCGAACCGACCTCCTGACCATCCACCAGAAGCTTGAAATGCGGCGCGACGCCATCCTGGGACTGGCCGTAGGCGTTGACGACGATCTTGCTCGGCGCGGTGGTCGTGCTCATGACTTCGTTCCTATTTCCGTTGCGTTGAAGCCATGCTGGGGCTTTAATGGTTAACGAAACCTTTCCAAGCCCGGTTAACTTTTCTCGAAGCTTGTGGCAAATTTGGCCCAGCCCGTCACAGCAGCGCTCAAGGGACAGGCATCAGACCAGCGAACTATATCCCATCTTGGTCACAAGCCCGAAGAGGCTTCTGACAGTCTTCCTTTGCATAGTTCAATATTTTCTTCGTTTTACCTGATTTTTAAAAGTCGATCTCGAAAGACATAGACGCGATCATAGGATACAAATGCCAGAAGTGCGCATCATTATTTCAAAATTACCGCGAGATGATGGCAGATATGAGTCTCGTATACTGATACATTCGGGCACTGGATTGGTAATGACCTGACGGGCAGAATTACGGCTATGGGAGTAAGACGAATTCGAAAAAGACCTGTTTTGTCAGCAAAAAAGTTAAGAGTCGTGAGGTCTGACTGCCACGCGGGGGCGGTGTTAAGAAGTTTTCCACTAGACATTATTCCTATAATTCAGCCGGCAACCGGCCGTCGGACCGCACGCGCGGTCCACGAGTCCGTGCCGGTTCGGGGGACGCCGTCCGGACATGGCAAAAGGTCGGGCGCCCGGACCGCCATGGCGGCCGGACCCCGACGCTCAGGAAAACGTCCAGGAAAGGAGAGGAGAGGGCGCGCCGCTCAGCGCGCTTCCACCATGCCGATGAACTGCGCCAGTTCCGGCGTGGACGGCCGGTCGAACAGCTCGGCCGGCAGTCCCTGCTCGGCGATGCGGCCGCCATGCATGAAGACCAGCCGGTCGCAGACCTCGCGGGCGAAGCGCATCTCGTGCGTCACCAGGATCAGCGTCATGCCCTCTTCCGCCAGCTTGCGCACCACGCCCAGCACCTCGGCGACCAGTTCGGGGTCGAGCGCCGAGGTGATCTCGTCGCACAGCAGCACCTTGGGCGCCATCGCCAGCGACCGGGCGATGGCGACGCGCTGCTGCTGGCCGCCCGACAGCTGCGACGGGTAGGCGTCGAACTTGTGCCCCAGCCCGACCTTGGCCAGCGCCGATTCCGCGGCGGCGCGGGTGGTAGCCTTGTCCTGCTTCTTCACCACCTTCAGCGCCAGCATGACATTCTCGCCGGCGGTCAGGTGGGGGAACAGGTTGAACTGCTGGAACACCATGCCGACCTTCTGGCGCAGCGCCCGCAGGTCGATCTGGCCGGGGTCGACGCATTCGCCGTCCACCTCGATCACGCCGGCGTCGATGCGCTCCAACCCGTTGATGCTGCGCAGCAGCGTGCTCTTGCCGGAGCCGCTGCGGCCGATCATGGCGACGACCTGCCCCTCCTGCACCGCCATGTCGACGCCCTTCAGCACCTCCACCGGGCCGAAGGACTTGCGGATGGCGGACAGCTTCACCAGAGGTGTCTTAACGGGCGACATTGAGCTTCCTTTCCAGCGCCTTGGCCGACAGCGACAGCGGGTAGCACAGGGCGAAATAGATCAGCCCGACCAGCCCGTGACCAGAAG
>NZ_BADK01001012.1 GCF_000333595.1 Azospirillum sp. B506 | reverse complement strand
CGCTGCGCGCAGCCGGCATCCCCCTCGGCCTCGCCGTCATCCCGGCCGACGCCGAGCCGTCGCTGGCCGAGGCCCTTGCCAACCACGCCTTCGTCACCCCGCTGGTCCATGGCTGGTCCCACACCGACCACGCCGCCCCCGGCCGGAAAAAGTGCGAGTTCGGCCCGGAACGTCCTTCCGAGGTCCGACAGGCCGAGGCCGAACGCGGCCTGTCCACCCTGCGCGCCCTGTTCGGGGAGCGCGTTCTGCCGCTGTTCGTCCCGCCCTGGAACCGCATGGCCCCCGACATGCCGGCGCGCCTGTCGGCATCCGGCTACCGCGCCGTCTCCGCCTTCGGCCCGTCCCCGGCGCCCCGGGACGGCATCGCCTGGGTCAACACCCACCTCGACCTGATCGACTGGCGCGGCAGCCGCTCCGCCGTGCCGCTGGACTCGCTGCTCGACCTGCTGTGCCGCGAACTGCGCGACCGCCGCGAGGGGCGGCGGACCCCATCCGAGCCCGTCGGCCTGCTGACCCACCACCGGGTGCATGATGCCGCGATCTGGGACCTGCTGGACCGCCTGCTGGAGCGGCTGGCAGCGCATCCGGCGGTGGACTGGCCGGCGGTGGACTGGCCGGCGGTGGACAGCCTGGGGTAACCATAGGGCCGGCCGGCCGATGGGCTGTGGCGGAGCACCGCCTTAGCCTGCACCGAGTCCGCGCCGCCGTTCCGAAGGATGACCGTAATGACCACCCCCCACCAGGCCCGCACCGCCTTCGCCGACCTCCACAGGGACGGCTGCTTCGTCATCCCCAACCCGTGGGACGCCGGCAGCGCCCTGATGCTGGAGCATCTCGGCTTCCGCGCGCTGGCGACCACCTCGGCGGGGTTCGCCTTCTCGCGCGGGCTTCCCGACACCGATTGGGCGGTACCCTGCGCGGACATGCTGTCCCACATCGCCGGCATCGTCCGGGCAACCGGCCT
>NZ_BADK01001013.1 GCF_000333595.1 Azospirillum sp. B506 | reverse complement strand
CCAAGTCGGGCGATCAGGCGCTGGAACGGCTGCGCGCCGATGGCCGTTGTCCGCAGATCGTGCTGGCCGACTACCAGCTCCAGCAGGGCCGCACCGGTCCGGAGGCGGTGACCGCCGTCCAGACCATGCTGGGCCAGACCGTTCCCGGCATCATCCTGACCGGCGACACCAGCACCGAACGCCAGGAGGAGGCT
>NZ_BADK01001014.1 GCF_000333595.1 Azospirillum sp. B506 | reverse complement strand
GCAGCCTGGCCGGCGAAGCGGCGGAGGCAGATTACGAGGCCGGCCGGCGGGTCAACCTCGACGCGACGCTGGCGCTGTTCGACCGACTCGGCCGCCGGTCCGCCGGTGGGGAAGCCCCTCCGGTCGTCGTCTTCGCCAGCAGCGTCGCGGTCTATGGCGCGCCGCTGCCCTCGCCGGTGGACGACCTGACCCTGCCGCACCCGGTGCTGAGCTATGGCGCGCACAAGCTGGCGGCGGAGCTGGTGTTGCAGGATCTCAGCCGCATCGGCCGCCTCGACGGCCGGGGCCTGCGGCTGCCCGGCATCGTCGCCAGGCCGCGCGCTGCGTCCGCCGGCCTGCGCTCCGCCTTCATGAGCGAACTGATGTGGGCGGCGGCGGCCGGGGAACCCTATGTCTGCCCGGTGTCGCCGAGGGCCGTCGCCTGGTGGATGTCGGCGGATTGCTGCGTGGACAATTTGCTGCATGCCGCGAGGCTGGACAGCAAGGCGTTGGAATTACGCCGGGTCTGGCCGCTGCCGGTCCTCTGTCTGACCGTCGCGGAGGTGGTGGAGGCGCTGGCCCGCCGCTTCGGCGATGGCTGCCGCGACCGCATCGCTTACGACCCCGACGCCGGGCTGGAGGCTGTCTTCGGCAGTTTCCCGCCGCTGGTAGCGGCGGCGGCGGAACGGCTGGGATTTCGCCATGACGGGTCGGCCGACGCGCTGGTCCGCACCGCGCTGGCCGCCTGAGGCGGGCCGGCGTTCAAACGAACAAAGGGGATGGGGTATGTTCCGTTACTTCCCGACCAACTATGTCTGGAACCTGTCGGTCGATCTGGCGCTGGAGATGGGCGCCAAGATCGGCGAGATCGAGGAGATGTGCGCGCCGTTGCTTGAGGTGTCGAAGCAGGGCGATGACGCGGGCACCCGCCTGTTCATGGAATCCTGGGTCGCCATGGCCGACAAGCTGTGCGAACTGGCGGCGGAGGACGAGGCGCAGGGCCGGCTGCTGTCGGCCGGTGACAAGCTGAACCGCGCCGCCACCTACCTGATCACGGCGGAGCGGATGCAGGCCCATGGCAGCGACGGCCGCGTCGCCCTCTACGCCCGGTTCCAGGAGGCGTTCCGCAAGGGCGTCCGGCTGGCGAAGGAGAATTGCGAGCGGGTCGAGATTCCCTATGGCGACGCCCACATCGCCGGCCTCTATGTCCGGGCCGAGGGTGTGGCCGAGAGCATTTCGGGGCCGGCGCCGATCCTGGTGCAGGTCAACGGCCTCGACAGCACCAAGGAGATGAAATACCGCGTCGGCCTGCCGCGCATGTTGGCGAAGCGCGGCATCGCCTCCCTGATCGTCGACCAGCCCGGCACCGGCGAGGCGCTGCGCCTGCACGGCATAACCGCCGTCTACAACAGCGAGGTGTGGGCGAGCCGGGTGGTCGATTGGCTGGAGGGCCGGACCGATATCGACCCGAAGCGCATCGGTCTGGAGGGGGTGTCGCTCGGCGGCTATTACTGCCCGCGCGCCGTCGCCTTCGAGCCGCGCTTCGCCATGGGCGTGGTGTGGGGCGCCAACCACAATTGGGGCGAGGTGCAGAAGCGCCGTCTGGCCCGCGAGGGCGAACGCCCGGTGCCGCACTACTGGGACCATGTCCGCTGGGTCTGGGGTGCCGGCGACATGGACGAGTTCATGGCGATCGCCGAGAAGGTGACGCTCGACGGCGTGCTCGACCGCATCCGTGTGCCCTTCCTCGTCACCCATGGCGAGGCCGACAAGCAGATCCCGCTGGAATACGCCCACCGCAGCTATGAGCAGCTGGTCAACAGCCCGAAGCGCGAGCTGAAGATCTTCACCCCGCGCGACGGCGGCATCCAGCACAGCAGCTTCGACAACAGCGACAACGCCGCCAACTACATCGCGGACTGGGTGGCCGAGACCCTCGGCGGCCGCACCGCCTGAACCGGGAGCATGCCGTGAGCCAGGAAGATACCCCCTATCGGGGCCGCCGCATCGTCACCGGCCATGATGCCACCGGCGCCTCGGTCATGCTGGCGGCGGAAGCGCCGCCGCACAGCCGCACCCTGCCGGGCGCCCGCTTCTACGAGATCTGGGGCACCGACCGCAGTCCGGCGCCGATCGGTTCGGTCCCGGCCGAGGAGCCGACCAGCGACCGGCCGGCCATCCACCCCCGGGAAGGCGGCAGCGCCATCCGCATCATCGACTTCCTCCCGGCAGGGCGCGGCGGGGTGCGCAGCCCGATGCACCGGACCAGCACGGTCGATTACGGCATCGTGCTGGAGGGCGAGATGGTGCTGATCCTGACCGAAAGCGAGGTGGCGCTGAAGACCGGCGACGTGGTGGTCCAGCGCGGCACCGACCATGCGTGGGAAAACCGCTCCGACCGCATCGCCCGCATGGCCTTCGTTCTGCTGCACGGCGAGTTCAGCGAGGAACTGCGCGCTAGACTGCCCGACCTGCACCTGATGCCCTGACGGCGCGGCGCCGGCCGGATCAGCCGTCGGGCCGTTCGGCGCAGGAGGCGAGAAGGTCGCGCATCCAGCGGTTGGCCGGATCCCTGTCCTGATACTGGTGCCATTGCAGATGCTCGGCCAGCCTGGGCATCGGCAGCGGCAAGGGGACGAGCCGGATCGGCAGGAAGCGGGCCTGCCGCTCGGCCAGCCGGCGGTGGGCGGTGACCACCCGCTGGGTGCCGATCACCATCTGGATGGCGGAGTTGAAATCGTAGGTCACGACCTCCAGCCGGCGGGCACGGCCACCGTTGGAGACGAACCACTCCTCGAAGGAGGGCATGCGCTTGGTGTTGCCGAACCGGGTGGTGATGTGTCCGAGCGCCAGATACTCCGCCTCGGTCAGGCTGTCGCCGACCAGCTCGTTGTCCTTCCAGACGACGCAGACGTAATCGTCCTCGAACAGCTGCCGCGACGGGTGGTCGGGCGACAGGTAGGGGTGCGGCATGATCAGGAAATCGGCCTCGCCGCGTTCCAGCAGATCGGTCGGCTGCGCATATTGCGACAGGAACTCGCAAGTGATGCCGGGGGCGAGCTTCGACAGCTTTGTGACGGCGGGAATGCCCAGCACCGCCAGCACATAGTCGGACGCGATGATGCGGAAATGGCGCTTGGCGCTGGCGGGATCGAAGTCCAGCCGGGTTTCCAGCGTCGCCTGGATGTCCAGCAGGATGGCGCGGATGCGGGGGCGCAGCAGCTCCGCCAGGGGGGTCGGCACCATCTTGCGCCGGACCGACACCAGCAGCTCGTCGCCGAAATAGTCGCGCAGCCGGGCCAGCGCGCCGCTCATCGCCGACTGGCTGAGATGCAGCCGTTCGCCGGCGCGCGTGATGCTCTGTTCCTCCAGCAGGGCGTCGAGGGCGACCAGCAGGTTCAGATCCAAACGGTTGAAATTCATGCGGTCACTGCCGGCGCAATCGATAGGAACAGATCATCTGTATCGCCGATTGTCGTGGTCCTGACAATCGATTTCTCAAATGAAATCTGGTGGTTAATGCTCAGAAAACCGCCCATGGGGAGGAACAGCTATGGCTCGACGTCTGATCGATCTTTCCATTTATCTTGAAAACGATGTCTTCTCCGATCCTCCGGGTCTGCGTCCGACGATCGAATATGAGACTCATGACGAATCCGTCGCGACCTTCGAGCGGCTGATTCCCGGCCTGAAGGGAGAGGATCTGCCGGACGGCAAGGCGGCGGCGGCGGAATGGGTGAGGCTGACCACCCACAACGGCACGCATCTCGATGCGCCCTACCATTTCCATCCGACGATGGACGCCAAGCTGGGCGAGCCGCGCCGGTCGATCACCATCGACGAGGTGCCGCTGGACTGGTGTTTCCAACCCGGTGTGAAGCTGGACTTCCGCCACCTGCCCGACGGCCATGTCGTCACCGCGGCGGAGGTGGAGGCCGAACTGGCCCGCATCGGCCATACGCTGCAACCGCTGGAGATCGTGCTGGTCAATACCCGCGCCGGCTCGCGCTACGGCCATGACGACTTCATCAACGCCGGCTGCGGCATGGGCTATGACGCGACGATGTATCTTCTCGAACGCGGTGTGCGGGTGACCGGCACCGATGGCTGGAGTTGGGACGCCCCCTTCTCCTACACCGCGAAGAAATATGTCGAGACCGGCGACAAGAGCCTGATCTGGGAAGGGCACAAGGCCGGGCGCGACATCGGCTATTGCCATCTGGAGAAGCTGCACAATCTGGAAGCCCTGCCGCCTTTCGGGTTCATGATGTCCTGCTTTCCCCACAAGATCCGCGGTGCATCTGCGGGTTGGACACGTGCTGTTGCGATCATCGGGGAATGATCGACGGCCTCTACAAGACTGAGAGCCTGTACGTCCACGTCGTTCCAACTGTTGTCTGTAGACCATTCGCGAGGTTGCTATGTGGACGGACGAGCAGGAGGAAAGCGCGATAGGTGTTAGGGCTTACGCCAAAACAACCGCTCCCTTTTTCTGTCGAGGCGGGATGGTGTAATTCCACTCTGGGCGGAAGTCATCGCCGGTGAGGGCGATGGCATCCATTTCGGCGTCGCTCACCTTCAGTCCCTTTGGATAGTCGGTGGTGTCGAGTTCGCAGGCGACCGTCAGGCCGGTTTTGGTGGTGGTCGCGGCGATCAGTTCGACGACGGCGAGGCGGCTGGTCAACGGGCGGGCTCGCCATGTCTGGGAAATCTGGCAGAAGAGCCGGTGCTCGATCTTGTTCCACTTCGAGGTGCCCGGCGGATAGTGGCTGACCTGGATGCTCAAGCCTGTTTGATCGGCCAATGTCTGGAGTTCACGCTTCCACAGCCGCACCCGCGCCCCATCTTCTCCAACCACAGCCGGATGAACCGTCCCGGGTTTCCTGGAGGCCATTTGTGTTGAGTCACGCCGCCATGGCGACGTCCTCGACTTGAGCATAGTAGCGTGCTTCGGCCTCGGCGGGAGGTATATTGCCGATGGGTTCGAGGAGGCGGCGGTGATTGAACCAGTCGACCCATTCCAGGGTTGCGAACTCGACGGCCTCCAGGGTGTGCCATGGTCCCCGGCGGCGGATCACCTCGGTCTTGTAGAGGCCATTGATGGTCTCGGCCAAGGCGTTGTCGTAGGATTCGCCGACGCTGCCCACGGAGGGCTCGACGCCGGCTTCGGTGAGACGCTCGGTGTAGCGGATCGCAACGTATTGCGATCCGCTATCGGAGTGATGGATGAGGCCACTGCCCTTGGCAGGCCGGCGGTCGTGAAGTGCCTGTTCGAGCG
>NZ_BADK01001015.1 GCF_000333595.1 Azospirillum sp. B506 | reverse complement strand
GCCGGAACCGCAGACGCGGATTGCGCCGCAGCCGAGAAGGCGGACGCCGGGGCGGCAACCGCCGAGAAGGCCGGGGCCGGGACCGCAGACGTGGATGGCGCCGCAGCCGAGAAGGCGGACGCCGGGGCGGCAACCGCCGAGAAGGCCGGGGCCGGGACCGCAGACGCGGACTGCGCCGCAGCCGAGAAGGCGGACGCCGGGGCAGCCACCGCCGAGAAGGCTGGGGCCGGAACCGCAGACGCGGACTGCGCCGCAGCCGAGAAGGCGGACGCCGGGGCAGCCACCGCCGAGAAGGCTGGGGCCGGAACCGCAGACGCGGACTGCGCCGCAGCCGAGAAGGCGGACGCCGGGGCAGCCACCGCCGAGAAGGCTGGGGCCGGAACCGCAGACGCGGACTGCGCCGCAGCCGAGAAGGCGGACGCCGGGGCAGCCACCGCCGAGAAGGCCGGGGCCGGAACCGCAGACGCGGACTGCGCCGCAGCCGAGAAGGCGGACGCCGGGGCAGCCACCGCCGAGAAGGCCGGGGCCGGGACCGCGGACGCGGACATCGCCGAAGCGGAGTGAGCCGAGGCCGGGGCAGCCACCGCCGAGAAGGCCGGGGCCGGAACCGCGGACGCGGACATCGCCGAAGCTGACGTTGTCGACGCGGAGGTAGCAGAAGCCGACGTGGCGGAAGCAGAAGTCGCCGAGGCGGAGGTGGCTGAAGCAGAGGTGGCTGAAGCCGAAGTAGCCGAGGCAGAAGTCGCCGATGCGGAGGTGGCAGAAGCGGAGGTGGCCGATGCGGAGGTGGCCGATGCGGACGCGGCGGTCGCAATCGACTCGACCGCGACGCTGTTGTCCAAGCCACCGTCTTTGCCAGTCAGCAAATTGAAAGCGTCAGCAGCAGCGCTGTGGACATGGTCGGGCAGAACCCCGCCGAACCCGCTTTGTGCCAGGAGGGCTTGCTTGCCCTGAATATCGAGAGCATTCAATTGATTACGAAAATCGCCGTCGGTGGCGAGGCGCTTGATAAGGGCGAGAGCCTGTTCCTTGGCCATTGCGTGGCCCCTCCTGCAATCGATCAGCCAATAGGGGTGCAGCGAATATGCCGCAGCAACTAAACCAATAGCATAGGCAATCCACAATAATTCTAGTGAAAACGCACTGCGAAAGAAAATTGCCGCTTGCAATTTACCCCGCCATGCCGCGCCTTCGCCTCGGGCCGAAAAATGGCGCATGGATCGGTGTCGAACATCACCAATCCATGCACCGCGACCTACCAAAAAACGATCGCGGGCGTTCGGTCCGCCTGCGGGTGGAGAAACGGGCCGCGCTATGATGGGCAGCGGAGGGGAGCGGCCGTCTGGTTTTTGGAGGCGCAAGACCCCGTCAAAAAACGTGGCCCATGGGGCGGTGCGGACTTGAGAGTGGTGACACCCGCGCGGTGATCCCGGTTGGGAAATTGATGACTTCGCATGCCCCATCCCCTCCTTGGCCCGACGAGCAGGAGGACGCACGATGGCGCGAACGAAGCGGTCCCGCAAGGCGCGGGATATGGCCCCGATCCATCCCCATGCGGCGGCGATCGACATCGGCGCCACCATGCACATGGCCGCCGTGCCGCCCGACTGCGACCCCGAACCGGTGCGCTCGTTCGGCACCTTCACCGGCGACCTGCACCGTCTCGCCGATTGGTTCGAACGCTGCGGCGTTCGCACCGTGGCCATGGAATCCACCAGCGTCTACTGGGTCCCCATGTTCGAGATCCTCGAGCAGCGCGGCTTCGAGGTCGTGCTGGTCAACGCCCGCGATGCCAAACACGTCCCCGGGCGCAAAACCGACGTGAGCGACGCCCAGTGGCTGCGTCGCCTGCACGAGTACGGTCTGCTGCGCGGCAGCTTCCGGCCAACCGGCGAGATCGCCGCCCTGCGCGCCTTCCTGCGCCACCGCGAGCGGTTGCTCGACTATGCCGCTGCCCACATCCAGCACATGCAGAAGGCGCTGACCCAGATGAACCTACAGCTCCACCATGTGGTGGCCGACGTCACCGGCGTCACGGGCATGAGGATCATCCGGGCCATCGTGGCCGGTGAGCGCGACCCTGACGTGCTGGCCGGATACCGCGATCCGCGCTGCCGGGCCTCGGAAGAGACGATCCGCGCGGCTCTGGTCGGCAACGACCGCGAGGAGCACGTTTTCGCCCTGGCCCAGTCGCTCGAACTCTACGACCTCTACCAGGACAAGGTCGCAGCCTGCGATACCCGCATCGAGGCGGTGCTCAAGCGGCTTCGGGCCGTGGCGGCCAAGCCGGCCGGCAAGCTGCCTCCCGCGCGGCATGCGACCAAGCAGCCCAACGCGCCGGCCTTCGACGCCCGCATCGCGTTGCACGCAATCCTCGGCGTGGACCTCACCCAGATCCACGGGCTCGGCCCCTCCCTGGCGCTCAAGCTGGTGGGCGAGTGCGGCACCGACCTGTCGGCGTGGCCGAGCGCCAAGCACTTTACCTCCTGGCTGTGTCTGGCACCGAGCAACAAGATCTCTGGAGGCAAGGTGCTGTCGTCGCGGACCCGGCGTTCGGGCAGCCGGGCGGCGGCGCTACTGCGCCTCGCCGCGACCACGGTGGGTAGAACCGAGACCGCCCTGGGCGCCTTCTATCGGCGCCTGTCGGCCCGCGTCGGCAAGGCCAAGGCGGTCACCGCGACAGCGCGGAAGATCGCGGTGCTGTTCTACAATGCCCTGCGCCACGGCATGGACTACGTCGATCCCGGCGCCGCCTACTACGAGGAGCGTTATCGGAACCGCGTGCTCACCAACCTTCAGCGTCGCGCCAAGTCACTGGGCTACGTCCTGCAGGAGGCAGGCGCCGAATCCGTCGGAGTTTCTTAGAAGGCCATCAGCATCTTCTCGGAACCGCCGAGATGAGGTTCCGCTTCATCGAGGACCACCGGGACGAGTTCCCGGCCCGGCTCATGTGCTCGGTACTCGGGGTGTCCGCCAGCGGTTACTACGCGTGGCGTGGGCGGCCGGAAAGCCAGCGGGCCGCCGCCAACCGACAGCTTCTGGTCGAGATCCGACGCGTTCATGGTCGCCACCATGGCCGCTATGGCAGCCCGCGCGTGCATGCAGCCCTCCGCGCGGAGGGCGTCGCCGCCAGCCGGGGCCGAGTGGCGCGTCTGATGCGCCGCCACGGCATCCGGGGCGCAGCCGCACGCCGGTTCCGGCCCATCACGACCGACAGCCGCCATGGCCTGCCAGTCGCTCCCGATCTGCTGGGTCAGGTCTTCCAGGTGGCCGAGCCCAACCGGGTCTGGCTTGCCGACATCACCTATTTGCCCACTGCTGAAGGCTGGCTGTATCTGGCGGCGGTGCTCGATCTGGCGACCCGGAAGATCGTTGGCTGGGCGATGCGCGATCATATGCGCGCCGAACTCACCACCTCGGCTCTGGTGATGGCCATCCAGCGCCAACGGCCGTCTGTGGGTCTCATCCAGCATTCCGATCGCGGCAGTCAGTATGCCTCTCGGGACTACCGGGACCTGTTGCAGGCGGCCGGGATGCGGCAGTCCATGTCGCGCAAGGGCGGCTGCTACGACAATGCTCCCATGGAGAGCTTCTTCCACACTCTCAAGGTCGAGTTGGTCCATCGTACCCGGTTCGAAACCCGCGACCAGGCCCGCCGGGAGGTGTTCGCCTACATCGAAACCTACTACAATCGCCAACGCCCTCACTCGGCCATCGGATACATCACCCCCGAACAGGCCGAGCTAAAATCTGCGTGAACCTGTGTCCACCGAAGCAGGGCAAGATCAACAGCGCGCGTGTGAACACCCCCGTCCCGGGACCGAGTTCGAGGACAGGCCCGGTTTCCGCGGAAATCTCCGACACGATCAAGGCCGCCAACGCCCGTCCGGACGGTGTCACCGCCGCAACCCTGAACGGTTCGGACAGCCAGGCGCGGAAGAACTGGAGGGTCTCCGATGAACTGTTCAGCATGCTTGATCCTTCGAGGAGGTCCGGCGCCAAGTGGTTCGTCCAAGCAGTCGCCAGACCAGCACGGACAACGTCTCGACCGCGAGAACGAGGAGCAGGAACTTGATCGCCAAGGCTGACGCATTGAGGTCGGGGATCGACTGTGCGGCCGTGTAGCCCGCGGCGAGGAACAGGCCGTTCCACAGGGCGATGCCCAGCAGAGTGCCGGTAGCAAAGCGTCACGCATCCAGGTGAACAAGGGCGGCGGCCAGCGGCGCGATCAACCGAACCGTCGGAATGATCTGTGCAATCAGGGACAGGTTCCTGTCGCGCGCCCGGAAGGAGGTCAGCATCTTGTCGATGCGCCTCGACGGCAGCCCCAAGAGCCGTCCACTTCCGTACAGGAGCTTGGCGGACAAATCCTGTCCGACAGCCCGGACGACGAGGAACAATGCGACACTGGCGAAGACACTTCCGCAGGTCGTCATGATGAAGGCGGTCGGCAGCGACCAACTGTCTCCGACCGCCGCCATGCCGATTGCGACCAGCATGCCATAGGAGGGCAGGGCCGGGACGAAGCGTTCCGCCAGTCCGGCAGCGAACAGACCAAGCACTCCGTAAAGAGCGATCCATTCGACGAGGCTTGCGAGCGGGTCCATCACTCAAGCCTCCGCGGGGATGCCGGGTCCCTTTGGACCGGCGTGGAGACGTGTCGCCGCGGCAGCGCCGAAGCCGACGTCCGCCAGCTTTTCCGAGACGTCCCAAAGCCGGCGGGCGACATGCAGGTCCAATGCAGCTGCCGGGATCGTCGCCTCGCTCGGATGGCCGCGTGTCTCCGAGAGTTTGTCGGGGCCGTAGTACCTGCCTCCGCGGGCATCCGGTGACGTCGCCGCGAACATCGTCGGCAATGCTCCCTGCGCTGCCGGCTGGAACAGAAACCACAGGACCGATCGCAAAAGCCCCTGAACGCTGTATCGACCCGGGGCGTTGTGCAAAAGGTCGGTCCGCGAAATCCCGGGATGGGCGGCAATGCTCGTCAGGCCCCAGCCGGCTTCGTCGCTGCGGCGCTGAAGTTCAAGGGCGAACATCAGGCAGGCGAGCTTGGATTGGACATAGGCAGGCATCGGCTGATAGGCCTTTGCGGCCTGCAGATCGTCGAAGTTTATGGCGGCATTCCGGCGCACCGCGATACTGGACAGGGTGACGACACGCGGGTTCCGCCCACGGATCAGCAAGGGCAACAGATGCGCGGTCAGCGCGAAGTGGCCGAGATAGTTCGTGCCGAACTGAAGTTCGAAACCATCCGCGGTGGTCTGACGTCGAGGCGGCGTCATGACGGCCGCGTTGTTGATCAGGGTGTCGATCCGCTCCCGGCTCTCGCACAACCTCAGCCCGAACGCGGCGACCGAGGCCAGATCCGCGAGATCGACCGGCTCGAAGCTGACGCTCGCGTCGGGCGCGGACCGTTTGGTGCGCGCGACGGCGTCGCTTCCCTTGCGCGGGTTTCGTCCGGCGATGATGACGTCGCCGCCTGCGCGTGCCAATGCAAGCGCGTCCTCGAAGCCGAGCCCGCCGGTGCCCGTGACGACGATTGTCCTGCCGTGCTGGGACGGCATGTCCTGGATTGTCCAGTTCCTTCGCATCGGAGAGTCCTTATCGCGGCTCTTGGGAGGAAACCGTCTGGAGAGGCTGCAACACGGCCTCCGCAAGCGCCGCTTCGCGCAACGGGGCTGCTCTGTTCCGGTAATCGGCGTCCATCGCCATTTCAGCGAATGCCCGGCGGTTGGGGTAACGGACGAGAGCCATCGCGTCCCAAGCCTGTCCGGGTTCCGCCGAAAGCGCCGGGAGGCCATTGCCCACATAGACGATCTCCGCCCCGAAACGGGCGACGATCGGCGTGGCGACGGCGAGATACTCCGCATATCGCTCCCGGCCGAGGTCCTCTCGGAACCGCAGGAGGTTCAACATCACGACGGCTTGCCCGTCGTCGTCCTCCAGGAAGTTTTCGAGTGCATTTTCAATGAGGGTTAGCATATCGACCTCGAATCCGGGGTGATGGGGAAAGGGAACGGCCCGAGTTCGAGCCGTCCTTCGGTGGTCATTTTCGAAGGGCATCTGCGACGCGCCGGTTCGCGACCAGGAAGGCGAGACCGGCGAGCGCGCTGCCCAGCGGCACGATCAGCAATCCGAGCCCCAAACCGTTCCGAATGTTCGCCGCGGTGGCGGTGTCGCTGAGGACGCCGACGAGGATCGGACCAAGCGCCGGGCCCACGAGGCCCACTCCGATCATCACGAGGCTGGACGCCTGCGCCTGTCGGCCGGGACCGGCGACGAGATGCGCGGCGCCGAACCCCCAGGGCATCATGAAGGAGAAGGACAGCATGCAGGGAACGAGAAGGGCGATCGACATCCACCCTGTGGGTATGAACAGTGCGACCGTCGTCGTCAGACTGGCAAGCTGCAGGAGAATTGCCGGAGGCCCAAGGACTTTGCCGGTGCCGGATCGTACCGCACGGTCGAACCAGTGGCCGCCGCCCAACGCGCCGAGAATGCCCATCAGCCCTTGGAGAAGCCCGAAGGCGAGGCCCGCTTCGCTGGCACTGTAGCCGTAGGTGCGCATGAGGAATGGTGCGATGAATGCATAGAAGGGGGCGAAAGCGAAGCCGAGGAATATGGCGCCGATGAACATCCAGCGAAATGCAGGAGCGGCGAGCAGGTCGAGGGCGGTAGGGAGGAACGGCTGGTTGTCGCTCGTCGGTCGTCCGAGGGGCGGAGTAGGGCCGGCGACAAGGATCGTCACCAGCCCGATCACGATGCCGATCGATCCGGCGCCGATCAGCGCTGTACGCCAACCCAGGCTGTCCGCGATGGCGCCACCGGCCGCAAAGCCGGCCATCGTGCCGAGCGGGATCCCCATGGAGAACAATCCGATCACGAAACCCCGTTGTTCGGGCCGGATCTTTCTCGCAATCAGGGCATGCCCGGCAGGAATCGCGCCTGCCTCGCCGAATGCGACGCCGAACCGGGTCAGGGCCAAAAACAGAAAGCTTGCCGCAAGACTGCCGAGCGCAGTCATCACGCTCCAGACCAGGATGCAGGAAACAAGCACAAATCTCGGAGATCCATGATCGGCCGCGCGTGCCAGTGGCAGTGATAGAAGCGCATAGCAGACGGCGAATGCCAAGCCGGTGAGCAGGCCCATCTGCGTATCGCTCAAGTTCAGATCTGTTTTGATGGATTCCGCCAGGATGAAAGGAAAAATTCTATCTATCTGCGAGAAAGAATTGATCAGAACCAGAGTGGTGCACATGGCTGCGGCACGCCAACCCTCAACATATACACCGCTGTCTTTTTCGGCATGATAAGGTCGTTTGATCGTCGTATCGTTTGACTGCGCTGCCGCTTCTGCCATGTCTGAACCGCTCCACGCTTGTTAGCTTGATCAAGCTAAATGGAGCGCCCAATGATCAGAATACCCGAACTCTCAAGAAATTTGCCTAATCCTGCAGATCGCGATAGTCTGGCCAAGGGGCAGGCGTTGATCTGTCCGGATAAACGACTGGGGGCGCACATGTCGTCATCGCTTCTGGCGGCGGTTAATGCGTATATCGAGGACCAGGGTGGTGGCGAGGGCTTGTTCCCGACACTGGTCGAAGGATTCAACATCGTCCGCTCGTTCCAGGCCATGTTGCCCGTTAGGGCAATTTACCGGCCGTCGCTCTGCATCGTCCTGCAAGGCGCGAAGGAGATTCACTTCGGCGAAGACCGGCTCGATTACGGCGCCATGGACTGTCTGGTCGTGACCATCGAACTTCCGGCAACGGGACGGATCGTCGAGGCCAGCGTCGAAGCGCCCTATATCGGCGTCGTCATCGATTTCGATGTGGCGATGGTGCGCGACGTCCTTGAGCAACTCGACGAACCGCCGGCGCCGGTCGCAGAGTCCGGGCACTGCGTATTCGTGGGCCGAGTGGACGAGACCTTGGCTGACTGTGTCATGCGCCTCATGCGCATGACGGCGTCGCCCAAATCGATCCCGATCCTTTACCCGTCGGTGATGCGTGAGATCTGCTACTGGCTGGTCAGCGGGCCGCGTGGCGGGGAGTTGCACAAGCTGGTATTGCCGAAGTCGAATATAGAGCGGGTTGCCAAGGCGATCGCGGCATTGCATCTCAACTTCGCTCGGACCTTGCGGGTGGAACAGCTCGCCGAACTGGCCGGGATGAGCCCATCGTCGTTTCACCAGCACTTCAAAGCACTGACCTCCATGACGCCGCTACAGTTTCAGAAGCAATTGCGCTTGCTTGAGGCTCGTCGCTTGATGGTGTCGGAGGCGGCAAATGTCAGCGCTGCGGCGTATCGGGTGGGTTACGAAAGCGTCTCGCAATTCAGCCGGGAATATTCGCGCGAGTTCGGCATCGCGCCAAAGCAGGATGCCCTGTATCAGCAACGTCTTTACAACACCTATGCCAGCCGCAGTGTGCGGACAGCGTGAGCGGGAACCGTCAACTCGTTGGCACCGACCATGATGGCTGGCGCAGTTCGGCGACAGATTCCCGGAGACCGGGGGATCCAGTGGCCAGCGGCGCACCGGCGACCTCAACCCAGGCGGTAAAGGCCCGGGCGTGGGCGGCGCAGTAATCGGAGGCCGGGCGGTGGTCGCGGTGGAGGTGGAAGCGGTTGGCGGTTGGGTCATGGATTGACAGAAAGCGCTGCACCTGTTGGGGCGATTTAATGCGCTTCATCTGCCGCTCGCATCGTCCGGTCGGTTGGTGCGAGTTCTCGGCCCGGTTGTTGAGCCCCTTGTGCTGACGGTGCTCCACCCCCGAGCATGATGGCTCGCCTGGCTGCAGCGTAGGACTTCCGCTTATCGGTCACCAGCACCGGCGGCGCGCAGCCCTGCTTTTTCAGCAATTTGCGGAGCAGGCGCTTGACCGCATTGGCATCGTCCTGGCAACCCTATACCCGCACCCCTGCCAGCCCACCACTGTGGACTTAACGCTGTCATCGTAGAGCCTGAACTACACGGAGTTTATCAGAAGCTCTGCCGATTGAGTAGCGAAACAGTATTGAAACGGCTTTTCCAGGAAAGGTGAGATACTACATCTCGATTTGAAGATATTATGCTGCCATTTTGGGAATTTCGACCTCGACCAACCGCAAGAATCGTTGGTTGCGTGCCCCCGCAACCACGCTATCGCTTGCCCCGATATCCGAACCTACGCCATGGCTTGATGATCTATCCTTGGATGCTCGCAGGTCCAAATCAAGCCGTTGTCTTGATGAATCTCCGTCGTTCTGAGGCGGGGCTGATGCTTTGCATGCGTGATCCGGGCGTAAAAACCTCCGGGAAAATCAGTGTGGTTCACTCTAGTCGCTCTCGGCGACACATGTCAGCGTCTGTGTGCCAAGCCCGGTGATCGTTCCCTCCACCACGTCGCCCGGTCGGAGAAATCGCTGGTGGTGCGTGCCGTTGCCCGCTGGCGAACCGGTGCAGAGGATGTCGCCCGGCAGCAGCCGCACCCGGGACGAGACATACTCGATCTGCTGCGCCACATCGAAGATCATGTCGGCGGTGCTGTCGTCCTGCATGACCCGCCCATTGAGTGCGAGCGTGATCCGCAGGTCCTGCGGGTCGGGTACGAAGCGCGCGGGAACGATCCACGGCCCGGTGGGCAGGAATGTCTCCGCGCATTTCGACGACAGCCAATCGGTGCCGATCGCTTTCAGGTCCGGCCGGTAGACCCGGTCCCGAACGGTGATGTCGTTCGTCACCAGATAGCCGGCGACGACCGACAGTGCGTCGGTTCGCGAGACGTTGCGCGCGGGCCGGCCGATGACGACGCCCAGTTCCAATTCCCAATCCGGCTCCGCCGCTCCCCTGGGCAGAATGATCCGGTCATAGGGACCGGTCACCGCCGACGGCAGCTTGACGAACGCGTAGGGCGTGCCGGTTCGTGCCCGTTCGTCCATCATGACCATCGCCCGTGCCAGGCGCTCTTCGGACGTCAGCCCTTCCGTGGCGGGATCGGGTGCTTCGCGTGAGTCCGCCACATGCTGCGATAATTTGCACCGCTGCAGAAGATCTGGCGCGGCAGGAGCGGCGCTTCGAGCCAACGTCGGCGAAATTGACCCCCCCGTCGCGGGGGGCCCGCCATGATCGCCAAAAATTTCCGTTCCACCTCGTCCCACGCCTCGAAGATGGCGAGCGTGTCGCAAAATCGGGCAAGGCCGGGAAGGCTGGCGATGTCCCAGACCCGATCATCCTGAATCACGCAGGCGAAGCTGCGCCCGCGGTGTGTCGCCGTGCCGATGGCGTGGTGTTGTGACACGATTGATCTCCGCTCTGAACTCTATGAAGCCGTGGTCTGTCCCGCCTGCGGCGATGCCGCTGAACGGATCCCGTTCAGGCTTGTTTCACCGCATGAAAGCTCACCGCCCGCCACGCCCCGTTTTCCAGCGCCCAGACCTGCGTGACGAAGCTGTTGACCTCGATTTTCTCATCGGTGTCGCGCCGCCCGACCAGATTGGTCATGGGGCCGGTGACGATCGCGACGGTCTCGGCCGGAACACGGACCAGCAGATCGCCCCGCCGCACGTCGTAGAACCGCAGGAAACGGCCGGCGTGCTCAAGCAGCTGGTCCTTTCCATGGACGATCCCGGTGGTGTGGACATGCACCAGATCATCCGCCATCAATGCGGCGAGCGTGGCGATGTCGTCCGCAACGAGCGCCGCACAACGGCGCGCCTCCTGCTTCAGAACCGCCGCTTCGATCACGCGCCGCGCCTGTTCGGTCACTGCCATTCGCTGTCCTTTCAGCGCCCGCCCTCGATCGGCGGAGCGCCATCGTTCAATCGATTTGCCTTGTGGGGAAACCGCCCGGCGCGGTGGGGAGCCACGTCCGCCAACGGCGCGGCTCCCAGCGCCGGCCGTCGGCGTCGGCCCCCAGCTTCAGCCCCCACCTCAGCGATGCCCCTTCTCCTTGCGCACCGGCGTGACGCCGTCGACATAGCTCACGTCCCATGGCGCCTCGTCGAAAATCCAGGGCTGCAGGTTGTGCATGAAGGTCATGGTGCCGAATGCGGCATCCCAGGTGCGCGGGACCCAGCTGTCGTCCAGCATGTCGCTGTCGCAGCCATATTCCGCCTCGCCGCCTGCGGGGCATGGAAGATAGAGGAAAATGGCGCTGGCGATGCGATGACGCCCGAGGCCCCAGGTCGATTTCTGCCAGCCCCGACGCTCCATGAGGTTGGCGCCGATCATCACCTCGTCGATGTCCTCGACGCCGAAGTTGGCATGGTTGAAGCGAACCTTCCCGTCCAATCCAGGAAACGGCAGGTCGGACTTCAGCCAATAGATCGAGTGGTGATCCTTCGTGCCGGGCGCGCGGGCAAAGATTCCGAATCCCCGCTGGATGTCGGACAGGCGGAATTGCAGCACGTCGTGATACCACTGCCAGCTGGCCTGGGGATCCGGCACCTGATAAACGACGTGCTGGATCGTCTTTGGGCTGGCTTTCAGCTTCCACTTGCGCAGATGGTTGAGGCGATGGATCGATCCGAGGCTGTTCACCGGATCGGGTGCGCCAAACACCGTTCGTTTCGGATAAACGCGGATCCCGGCCGGAATCCCGTCGCAGTCCAGGAAATGCGCCGTGCCTTCGGCATCGATCGCAACCTCGGTCACGGCACGCAGGCGGGCGACGACCCGGTCATGGTGCTTCTGATCGGGAACGCCCCAGATCACTTTTTGGACACCGTAGCCGACAAGCCGCTGCCCCTCGGTAACCGCATCCGCCAGCGGCCGGATGACGACGCTGGAGCCTTCCTCCAGTTCGAACAGGGCGGCCTTCGCGTCTGCGGTCACCAGAGGCAGACCGAAGTCGGTGAAATAGCGGGTGCAAAGGGGCACGTCCTCCACACCGTAGATGATCGTCTCGATCCCGTTGATGCCAGACAATTCGCCTCTCCCGAAGTCCTGTTGATTGCTTCAATAGTCCGCAGCCAAGGCATGGCTGGCCGCGCCCATCAATTCGCCGAGCCGGGCGGCCGGCCCGCGTGCGAGCTGGTGGACTCCGATGGCCAGGCTGCTCTCCACCACGATCCGGCAGCGCTCGTAGCGGCGCGCGGTGAAGGCCGTGAGCGCGGACGGTACATCGCTCCCGGAGCGCTCCAGTTCCTCGCCCAGCACCATCGCGTCCTCCACCGCCGATCCGGCGCCGGAGGCCAGGTGCGGCGTGGTGGCGTGGGCTGCGTCGCCGATCAGCACCACACGCCCGCTGTGCCAGGGGGCCGGCTGGAGCGCGGCTTCCAGCGGGCGATAGACGATGGAGCTGGACTGGCTCACAGTGTCGCGGATGGCGGCAACGGTGCCACCGAAATCGGCCAGCAGCGCGCGGACCATGACCGGCTGTTCGGCCGGCTCGATCCATTTGCGGTCGGGGTCGGGGTTGAGGATGAACAGGTAGACCTCGTCCCTGGACACCGCGTTGATGCCGACCAGATTCTCATGCCCGACATAGAACTGCGTGCGGGTGAAACCCTCCGGCCGCTTGGCCACGATGCGCCAGCTGCCTTGCCCGTTCGGCGTCGGCATCACCGCGTTGGCGAACAGCATGGACCGGGTTTTCGAATAAATCCCGTCCGCCGCCACCGCCAGATCGAAGAACTGGTTCGTCCCATCGGTGAAGGTCACGTCAACCCGGTCGGGCTGGTTGACGATCCGCTCCGCGCCGACACCAAGCACGACGTCCACGCCAAGTCGGCGGACCTCGCTGGACATGATCTTGTGAAGCACCGGCCTCATGATCCCGCCCGCAGCCGGCAATCCCGGTTCAAGCTCGGGATCGTCGAACCGATGGATCGACGCACCGCTGTAGTGAAAGAGTTCATGCCCGATTACGCATGCGCCATGCTCCACGATCCTGTCGAACAGGCCAAGCCGGCGAAACGCGCGGAATGTGGGTGCGGTGACGGTGATGCCGGCGCCGTAGACACGCCATTGGGGATCGATGTCGATCAATTTGACGGTGTGGCCAAGCTGGCGAAGACGAACAGCCGTCGCCATTCCGCCAATACCGCCGCCGATGATGAGTACTGAGCTCAATGACGTTTCTCCCGTTGAACTTTTTCCAAAGCGTCATGCGAATAAAATCAATCGCTTGAAACTTCGGCTCTTTGTTTGACGATCGGATTCGCCCGTCGAAGCCCAACGGATTTCAGGTGATCCGGTCCGTTTGCAGCCCCAGCAACCGGGCGGCGTTCAGCCCGAGGATGCGATCACGAATCTGCGGCTCCAAGTCGGCATGGAAGGCCAGCGGGTCCGGCTCGGCCATGTCGAAGGGATAGTCCGTGCCCAGGCACAGCCGGTCCGGTCCATGCACGCGCAGCAGCGCATCGAGCTGGCTCCGGTCGAACACGAGCGTATCCAGCCAGACCTGACGGAGATAATGCGAAGGTTCGTGCGCGATGTGGGTCCGGCATTCCGGCCGCACCCGCCAAGCGTGATCCATCCTTCCCCAATAGCTCGGCAGATATCCACCGCCATGGGCCACGCAAAGCTTGAGACCGGGATGGCTGTCGAGCACACCGCCGAAGATCAGGTGGGAGAGCGCGATGGTTGCTTCCAGCGGATTCCCGATGATGTTGTTGAGGTAGTATTCCGTCAGCCTCTCGCCATGCGTGAAACCGAGCGGATGCAGGAAGACGAGAACGCCAAGCTCTTCGGCTGCCGCGAAGAAGGGACGAAATTCAGGATCGGCGAGTTCCCGTCCGTTCACGTTCGAATTGATCTCCACCCCGCGAAAGCCCAGCTCCGTCACGCAACGGCGCATTTCGGCAATCGCCATCCCGGTGTTCTGCAAAGGCACATTGCCGAGCGCCACGAACCGGTCCGGGTGCGCTGACACGGCCTCCGCCAAGCCGTCATTGACCATCCGGCTGAGTTCACGGCCCAGCTCCGGCGGCGTGAAGTAAAAGTACTGGCCCGGCGAGGGACTGATCGCCTGGACATCGATGCCCAGGCGGTCCATGTCCGCCAACCGCTCCTCCGTGCCGTGCAGCCGGGAGGCGATGGCGGCAAACATGCTGCCGTTCACCGCCTGCGACGCGGGAGAGGTGAACGGCATCGCCGCCGGGGCGTTGGGAAGAACCTCCCGCAGGCGTGTGTCAGCCCGCCGGACGGCAAGATGGCAGTGAATATCGACGACCAGCGACTGGCCGTCCCGACGCACGGTGGGGTGGTCGCCCTCATGGGCGCAGCGGTGAAAACTGCCTGTCATGGCCATCCCCGGCAGTCTGGTTTCGGTCAGCTGAGGCTAGCCGCCGCCCGCCGCAGCGGGAACGCGTTTCTTCGGATGGAACCTATCGGTGAGACTGATTGCTTTTCCCAACACCAATTGATCAACTCGAACGGTTCGCGGCCATCGCAGGGGAATGACATGCGTTTTGACGGGCTGGACCTCAACCTCCTTGCTGTATTCGACGCCCTGATCGAGGAAAGCTCGGTTTCCGGAGCCGCAAGGCGGTTGAACATGAGTCAGTCGGCCATGAGTGGTTCGCTGGCACGTCTTCGTCAGTTCTTCGGCGACGACCTGCTGGTGCAGGTGGGGAACAAAATGATGCCCACCGAGACCGGCCTCGAATTGGCCGGCCGGGTGCGCGAAGTCCTGACCCTGGTTCGCGCGACGATCACCACGCCAATCGAGTTCAACCCTGCGACGGTGGAACGGCAGTTCCACATTGTGGTTTCGGACTATGTATACGACGTGATGCTGGCCAAAATTCTGCGGAACATAAGAAAGGTTGCGCCGAGGCTGACATTCGATCTCGCCACGCCGACGGCCCACCATGCGGAATGCTTCCAGCGTGGTGAAGTCGATCTGTTCATTACGATTGAGGATTATCTGTTCGCCGATCACCCGGCCCGCTTCCTGTTCGAAGACCAGCTTTCGGTGATTGCGTGGAACGGGGCGCCGGCGCGCAATGGCACTCTGACGATGCAGGAGTTTCTTGAACGCCCCTGTGTGGACATCTGCTTCGGCCCGGGGCGTGCCCCTGCCTTCGTTCAGCGACTGATCAGGGGCACCGACCTCAAGGTGAACGTCGAAGTCAGGGTCGACAATTTCAACTCCGTGCTCGCCTCGGTTATCGAAACCGATCGTCTCGCACTGCTCAACGGTCTTCACGCCCTCCATTTCAGCCGGCTGTACCCGCTTGCCGTCTACCCGCTGCCGATGCCTGCACCGCTCATCCGCGAGAATGTGCAATGGCATTCGAAGCGCCGGAGCGACGCAGGGGTTCAGTGGCTCAAGGACAGGATCGTCGAGGGTGTGCACCGACATACCGCAGCAGGCACATAAGCCTCCTCCGAAATGGCAGCAAGCTCATCCCGGCGCTCCACTCGGAGCTTACCCGAGGTGTCCACCGAACCAGCGCAAGATCAGGTGGAAGGGCCGTCCATCACATCGGAGTGTTCGGCATAGCGTGACGGCGGCACGCCGTAGCGGCGCTTGAAGGCATCCCGAAAAGCCGCATCGGACGCATAGCCGAGTTCAAAGGCCAGTTGGGTCAGATTGGGCCGCGACTGCAAGATGCTCTCCGCGGCCAGATGCATCCGCCATTGCGACAGATATTCGATCGGCGAGACTTCGACGAGTTCGGCGAAGCGCGTGGCGAAGATCGTTCGCGACAGTCCGGCTGTCTGCGCCAGCGAGGCGACCGTCCATTTGATTCCCGGCTTCGCATGGATCGCCTTGAGTGCGCATGCAATGCCGGTGTCGGTCAGTCCGCGCAGCCAGCCTCGGATGGCGCCGCTTCCGTTCAGCAGGTGAGTTCTGAGTGTGCTCAGGAACATCAGTTCGGCCAGCACGCGGGCCGTGGCGGCGAAGCCGGGGGCGTTCGCATCGCGGGCCGATAGGAACTCGACCGCCAATGCCACCCACGGAAACGCGCCGGACTGTCCGTTGCGGACCACGATCATACCCGGCAATGCGGCCAGCAGCGGATTGCGGTGCCAACTCGGCAGTCCAAACGCCAAGCCCAGCAGTCGCGTGACCGGTCCGCCGCCGCCCCATTCCAGCAACAGCGGCGATTCCGGCTCCTGGTCAGGCTCGAAATCCGGCAATCCGTTCGCCTTCCAGGCTTCGGAGAAATGCGTGCATGGCCCGTCGGCGGACGATGACAGGGAGTAGCGGCCCATTGCGAACAGCACGATATCGCCCTGTTCCAACCGTACGGGCGGCTGTCCAGGCAGGCACAGCCAGCAGGGCGGACCATCGACGAGGCCGTAGGCGGTCGGTGCGTCGAAATCGTCATTGTACAACCCCCACGGCGCACTCAACCGCAGCGATCCCACCGCGCTGTGATGCAGTTTGATCGATTTCAGAATCTCGCTGAGCGCGTCCATGAACGATACCGGCGGCAATTCGAACTGTTGGCCCGGCTGACAGTCAATCCGAGGGGCGCATATAACGATACCGGCATCGCAGCACGATTGGTATCGGCTTCGAACCGGCGGCTCCAGAGGAGAGGAACGTGGGTATCGCATTCATTGAAAACGCCGACCGTCTCCATACACCCGCAGGCATCACGTGCAGCGTCGACGGGGCGGAGCTTCGGTCCTTCGCCTCCGACAGCGACACGCCCCGAGGGTATGTCCCCCGCGCCATCCTGAAACCGCGGAGCACGGACGAAATCGTAAGCCTGATACGCTGGGCGAACGACACTGGAACCGGTGTCGTTCCGGTTTCGTCCACCGGCCGCCGGCGTCGCGGCGATACGGTTCCCGCACGGGACAATGTGGTGATCGCCGATCTCTCGGGCATGAACCGGCTTTGTCATGCCGATGACCGTGACAAGATCGCCATTCTGGAAGCGGGTGTCGATTTCGGCACCGTCGACGACCTGCTGCGGCCCTATGGCCTGCGAGCCATGCGGCCGCTGTCGCCGCGAGCCGGCAAATCCGTCGTCGCCAGCTTTCTCGAACGCGAGCCCCTGATCAACGCCAACGATCACTGGGATGTGGCCGATCCCTTCGGCGGCACCCTTCTGGTGCTTGGCAACGGGCGTTGCGCCCCCACCGGCGGTGCCGCCATAGAAGGTACGCTGGCTGAACAACTGGCGCGGGGGCATCGGCAGATGATGCCGATCGGTCCGACCAACCTCGACCTTCTTCGTGTGTTGCAGGGCGCGCAGGGCACCCTGGGACTCATGGCCTGGGCGGCGCTGTATTGCGAACGCATTCCCACGATGGAGCAAGGCTGGTTCGCCAGTGCCGATGCCCTGGAACCGGTGATCGATCTTGCGAGGGAGCTGCTTCACCGCCGGCTCGGCAACGCCCTGTTCATCGTCGACCGCGTGCAGCTTGCGCTGTTGCTGGCGCGGGACGCCGGCGCCTTCGCGTCCTTGTCCGTCGCGCTTCCCGCCTGGACCCTGTTCGTCGGCCTGTCGGCAGGACGGCAGGCTCCGGAGGAAAAGATGGCTTGGCAGCAGGCTGATCTGCAAGCCGGCGCGGAACAGCATGGCACGGTGCTTGCCGCCTCGCTGGCGGGCCATGCGGCGACCGCGCTGGGGCAGGCACTGCGCGTGGCCGAGCCGACGTCGTTCCGCGACCGCGCAATGGGTGGACACCGGGAGCTGTTCTTCCTGCAGCAATTGGACCGTGCCGCCGGCTTCGTGCCGCTGGTGCGGGACGGGCTGGCGAAGGCGGGGCTCGGGCATCTGCCGCTTGGCGTCTACATCCAGCCGATGGCACAGGGCGTGTACGGCCACATCGAATTCACGCTTCCCTACGATCCGCACAAGGCGGACGACACGCAGCGGTCCGCTGCTGCGTGGCAGGTTGCAGCGGACCGCTGCGCCGATGCCGGCGCCTTCTTCAGTCGGCCCTATGGCGCGTGGTCCGATCTGGCTTACCGGCATGACGACGGTATCCAATCGATGATGGCGTTGACCAAATCGATCCTCGACCCTGCCGGGGTGATGAACCCCAACCGTCTGCCCTATTCCTGAACGACCGCGTCGGACACGGCGGTTTCCTGCCGGTGCCACAGCAAGCGCACCGTCAACCGCGGCCTGAATTGGCCCCCGGCGACAATTCGCCACAACCGACATCAGCATCACCCGGCCGGAAGCCGTCCCGGCCGATGGGAAAACCGTGAGAGGCCGCAGGATGCACTCCCCCCAAACACTTGAGGACCGCCGCGACTTCCTGGCGCGATGCACCCGCTGTTCCCAATGCAAGTTCATCGCCATGCCCAAGAGCCAGCGGCACGCCTCGGCTTGTCCGAGCATCGATTACGGCCAGTTCCACGCCTACAGCGGCGGTGGCCAGCTGATCATGGCCTACGGCCTGCTCGACGGCAACGTGCCGCATTCCGCCGAGATGGCCGGCGCAGTCGCCAGTTGTACGATGTGCGGCAACTGCGACGTCTCGTGCAAGATCAACTTCGCCGAAACGGTCGAGCCGCTCGACTCCCTGTATGCCCTGCGCGCGAAGCTGGTGAGCGACGGGCATTCGCCGGCTCCGCACCGGGAAATGATGGAGGCACTGCACCGATCGGGAAACTCCCGCGGTCATCCACGGACAGAGCGTGCCCACTGGGCCGATGGACTTGCGTTCGATGGAACGGGGAAGGCGGAGACTCTGCTGCACATCGGCAGCGGCCTCGCCTATGAACCGGCTGGCTGGCCGGCGTTGCGCGCTGTGGTCGCCACGCTTCATCGCGTCGGCATCGCCATGACCCATCTGGGGACCGAGGAAGGGTCGTCGGGCGGTCTCGCCTTCGACCTCGGCTACGTCGACGAGGCGCGGACACTGGCGCAGGAACTGATCGAGCAGGCCCAGCAAACGGGAGCCGGCACGCTGGTGACCTTCTCCGCCGCCGCATTGTCGGCATTCCGCTCCATCCATCCGCGCTTCGGGCTGTCCTTCGGATCGATCCGCGTCCTGCACATCACCGAATATCTCTGGGAACTGGTGCAGCAGGGGCGCCTGTCCCTGGCCCCCTTGCCCGACCTGCAGGGCCGGCCGGTCGCCTACCATGACTCGTGCAAGCTCGGGCGGTTGAGCGAGCCGAGAGGGACGCAGGACTCCGGTCTCGACAACCAGATGTCCGGCATCCTGGTGTCGCGGACACCCTCGGCTCTGCGCTTCGGCAATGGCGGCTGCTACGAGGCGCCCCGCGCGCTTCTGCGCGCCATGGGCGTGGAATTGGTGGAACTGGAGCGCCACCATGCCTCCAGCTACTGCTGCGGGGCCTGCGGAGGAGTCAAGGAAACGGTGCCGGAGGCGGCGGCGCTGGCCGCCCGCAACCGGCTTGCGGAAGTGCAGGACAGCACCGCGTCGATCCTGGTCAGCGCCTGCACCGGTTGCACCAGCCATCTGGCCGAGCATGCCGGCAGCGCCGTGCAGATGCAGGATTTGCTTGGTCTGCTTGCACAAGCCCTTCGACCCGCCCCGGCGCTGGCCGGTTGACCCCAGGAGCGCCCCCATGAGCAAGAGAATCGAAATTCCGGTCCCGGTGCGCGGCGAGTTGGAGCGGATCGTCGGCGCCCGCCATATCAGCACCGACCCGGCGATGCTGTCGGCCCACGCCTGGAACACCGGCGTCGGCAAGGTGCCGGGAGCGGAGAAATTCTCCGGCATCTGGCCGGTGGCCGTGGTCCTGCCGGGGAGCACGGAGGAGGTCGCGGCGGTGGTCAAATGCTGCCTCCGCCATAAGCTTCACTACAAGGCGCACTCCACTGGCTATGGCTCGATGAGCAACGCCTGTTCTCCCGAGACGGTCGTGATCGACCTGAGGCGGATGAATGGGCTGGAGATCGATGCCAGGAACCGCATGGCGATCATCGGCCCCTACGCCATCGCCGGAGCACTTCAGGCCGAAGCGCTGAAGCATGGCCTGACCTGCCACATCGTCGGAGCCGGTCCCGCCCATTCGCCGCTGGCCTCCGCCACATCGCTGCTGGGGGTGGGCGTCACCTCGCAGGGCACCAGCATGAACGCCCGCAACCTGCTGTCGTGGGAGTGGGTCACGCCCCAGGGCGACATCGTGCGCGGTGGCACCGCCGGTTCCGGCTGCGGCTGGTTCGCCGGCGAAGGTCCCGGCCCCGGCGTGCGCGGCATGATCCGGGGCTTCTGCGGGGCGGCCGGCGGACTGGGGGTCTTCACCAGGATCGGCTACAAGCTGTATCCCGTGCCGGTGACCGGGCCGCTGGAGCCGACCGGCCGCCTTCCCCAGCTGGGTCTGCGCATTCCGGACAATGCCGGCTTCCTGCATGCGGTATGGCCGGATTGGGACAGCCACCGCGCCGCTACCTTCGAACTGCTCGACGAGAATCTCTGCTTCGCCATGTTGCGCATGCCGCCCGACCATATCGGATGGACGGTGACGGGAAGCAACGCCGACTACGTCGACCAGGTGAAGCGCGGCACGCTGCCGGAGGTGGCGCAGCCGTCCAACGACAAGAATTGGACGCTGATGACGCTGTCGCGCTCGCCGGCCGAACACGCGTGGCGCATGGGTGTGGTGAACGAGATCGTGCAGCGCACCGGCGGCCGCATTCTGGAGCTGGCCGACGAGCATGCCGAGGTGCTGTTCCGCAATCTGTTCACCTCGCAGTTCGTTCCCCGTGTCCTCAGGCCCTCGGGCGGCATCACCACCTCGTTCGGCGTGCTCGACTCCTTCCATTTCCTGCCGCGGGCGATGGAGGCCGGGCAGGAGTGTCTCGCGGGCGGAAGCCTGCCCGGCGGCAAGCTGGTCGAAGGCGGACGCGAGGAGCATTGGTCCTGGCCGCATGAGGGCCGCTATCTCTGGACGGAGAACATCATCAACTTCGACCCGGCAAGCAAGCCGGCGCGCATCGCCGCCGCTCGCGCGCTGTTCGATCACTTCGCAATCAGCTGGAAGGATCCGGTCGGCTTGATGGCGCTCGGCCTCGGGCCGGTGATGGAGTTGCAGGGAGAGTCGATCGGCGCGCCGCAACGCTACATCCGTCAGGTGAAGAACCGGCTCGACCCCGGCAATGCGTCGCGCTCCAACGAATATGTCCTTCCCGTCGTGCCGAAGCTGGTGGCAACCGCGCTGCCGATGCTGAAGCCGGTGATCCTGTCCCGGCCGGTGCTTGAGCTGATGTCGCGTGTGGTTGGCACCAAGGGCATGTGAACGCGCGGCTCAGGGTGGCGTCCACGCCCCAACCCCGGATTCGATGAGGAGACCACAATGAGCAGACCGGCGCGTACCTGGAACCTGGGTGCGGTGCTGCCCTATGCGGCGGCGGTTTATGGCAACAAGACCGCCCTGGTGACGGGCGGGCGCAGTTTTTCGTTCACGGATCTGGACGCATTGTCCAGCCGCGTCGCCGACAGCCTGAGCCGGCGGGGCGTCGGCCGCGGCGACGTGGTGACGCTCTATGCATCGAACTGCTGGGAATGGATCGTCAGCTATTACGGCATCCTGAGAACCGGGGCGGCGGTCAACCCGATCAATGTCATGCTGACGGCGGAGGAAGTGGTCTTCGTCGCCAACGACTGCGGTGCCAAGGCTGTCATCGCCTCGGGCGACAAGGGCCATGCCCTGAGTGCCATCCGCGACCAGACCCGTGTCGACCATATCGTCCTGTTCGGCGACGCCGTGATGGACGGAACGATCCCCTTCGCCGATCTGCTGACCGGTTCGCTCGACATCCCGGCGGTGGCGGTCGATCCCGACAGCCTGTCGACCATCGGCTACACCTCGGGTACGACCGGCCATCCCAAGGGGGCGATGACGAGCCACCGCAACGTCCTGACATCCACCGCCATGACCGCGGTGATGCATGCGCGGAACGACAGCGACACAGTGGTGTCGGCGCTGCCCTGTTCGCACGTCTACGGCAACGTGGTGATGAACGCCGCCTTCTGGTACGGCATGACGCTGGTGCTGTTGCCGAAGTTCAACGAACGGGACGCGCTGGAGGCGATCCAGACCCATCGGGCCACGATGTTCGACGGCGTCCCGACCATGTACATGTACCTGCTGGCCTATCCGGAGCGTGCGAACTACGACGTCTCGTCCCTGAGGCTGTGCACGGTCGGCGGGCAGGTGATGCCCGTCGCGAAGATGGAAGCCTTCGAAGCCGAGTTCGGCTGCCCGCTGATCGAGCTGTGGGGCATGACCGAGATTGCCGGATTGGGCACCACCCATGCCTTTTACGGCGAAAGGCGCCACGGCTCGATCGGTGTGCCGCTGCCCGGCGTGGAATGCCGGATCGCGGCGGCCGACGACCCGTCCCGCACGCTGCCCTCCGGCGAAGTCGGCGAGCTGATGGTGCGCGGGCCGATCGTCATGCAGGGCTATTTCGGCAATCCGCAGGGGACGCGCGACACCATCACCGCCGACGGCTGGCTGCACAGCGGGGATTTGGCGCGGACCGACAAAGACGGCTACATCTACATCGTCGACCGCAAGAAGGACATGATCATCACTGGCGGCTTCAACATCTATCCCGCCGAACTGGAGCGTGTCCTCTCCGCCCATCCCGCCGTCGCCCTGGTCGCGGTCGGACCGCAACCCGACGAGGCGAAGGGCGAGATCGCCAAAGCCTACATCGTCCGCAAGGCCGGTGCCGACGTCACCGCCGAGGACATCCTCGACTACGCCCGTGCTCACCTCGCCGCCTACAAGGTGCCGCGGCAGATCCTGTTCGTCGACGATCTGCCAAAGACGAGCACGGGAAAAATCATGCGGCGGGAGTTGAAGCGCCTCGACGCGTAACCGAATGAATCTTCCGGGAGGAATGACGATGGATTTCGACACGAACTACCGCATGACGATCGGCGGAGACCTGGTGGATGCGCCGGCCTCCTTTGCCGTCCTCAACCCCGCCACGCGGGAACGGATCGCCGAGGTTCCCGATGCGGGCAAGGCACAATTCGCCGCCGCGGTGAGCGCGGCCCGGACCGCTTTCAAAAGCTGGAGCCTGACGCCCCTGGCCGAGCGTCAGGCCGCCGTCCACCGGATCGGTCAGGCAATCGAAGCGAATGCCGAAAGCTTCGTGGCCTTGCTGACCAGGGAGCAGGGCAAGCCGCGGCCGGGCGCGCAATGGGAAATCCTGGGTGCCGCCCATTGGTGCCGCGCGGTGGCCGGACAGTCCCTCGCCGACGAGGTGCTGGTCGACGACGGCGACAGACGGGTCGTCACCCGCCGCACGCCGCTCGGCGTGGTCGGAGCGATCACGCCGTGGAATTTCCCGGTGTTGCTGTCGATCTGGAAGATCGCGCCGGCCCTGGTGGCGGGCAACACGATCATTGTGAAACCGTCGCCCTTCACCCCGCTGTGCATGCTGAAACTGGCCGAACTGTGCCGGGAGTTCCTGCCCCCCGGCGTCTTCAGCGCCGTGACCGGCGGCGACGATCTGGGCAAATGGATGACGGCCCATCCGGGCATCGACAAGATCGCCTTCACCGGCCATACCGAAACCGGCAAGCATGTCATGCGCTCCGCGGCCGGCACGCTCAAGCGGCTGACCCTGGAACTGGGCGGCAACGATCCAGCCATCGTGCTGCCGGACGTCGATCCCAAGGCCATCGCTCCGCAACTGTTCTGGGCAAGCTTCCAGAACAATGCCCAATTCTGCAACGCGACCAAGCGGCTCTACGTCCATGAGTCGATCTATGACGAGGTGCTGGCGGAGCTGGTCGCCTATACGAAGACGGTCAAGGTGGGCAACGGCGCCGATCCGGACAGCATGCTGGGGCCGATCCAGAACGGACCGCAGTATGAGAAGGTCTGCGAATACATCGACGACTGTATCACCCAGGGCTATCGTTTCGCCGGCGGCGGCCGGGTGGACCGCGATGCGCCCGGCTGGTTCGTTCCGGTGACGCTGGTGGACAACCCGCCGGAGGATTCGCGCATCGTCGCCGAAGAACCCTTCGGGCCAGTTCTGCCTGTGCTGAAGTGGCGGGACGAAGCCGATGTCGTCGCCCGGGCCAACGCCACCCGTTACGGGCTGGGCGCGTCGGTTTGGGGCCGGGATCTCGACGTTGTGCAGCGCATCGCCGAAAGGCTGGAAGCCGGAACGGTCTGGTGCAACGAAATCCACCAATATTCGCCCGATCAGCCGTTCGGCGGCCACAAGGAATCCGGCCTCGGCTGCGAGAACGCACTGGACGGTCTGGCGGAATACACGAACTGGCAGACGCTGACCCTGAACGTCAAGCCCGCCTTCTAAGCAGCTTCCCATGGCCGCGCCGCGCCTGTGCGTGGCCATAACAGATCGACGCCCCAGGAGATTGGCCCAGTCATGACCGTGCCGTCCTTCAGCAAGCCGATTCCGAAGAGTGGCGCGATCTTCGGTGCCAGCGGCTACATCGGCGGTCCCATGGCCCGCTATCTGCGGTTCCATGCGCCGGAGATCCGGCTGCCCTGATCGGGTCCAGCCCTCACAAGGTGGAGCGGCTTCGCGACGACCACCTCGGCATCGAGGTCGTACAAGCGAATTATTTCGAGCAGGCCAGCCTGGATGCGGCGGTCGAGGGTATCGAAGGGCTGCTGGTTCTGACCACGACGGGCCTGCCGGAAGAGCCGGCCATGTCGAATCTGGTGGCTGCCATCCGCAAGGCGGGTTGTCTGATTCACATGTTGCGCGTCGTCGGCATGCAGCCGGACACCAATCTGCGTCGGATCCCGCAGCCGTTGCGGGACTTCGGTCTGGGGCTCGAGATCCAGCATCCGATCGCAAGGCAGGTGCTGGACGATGCGGAGATGCCTGTCACCTACCTCAATGTGGGTGCCAGCTACATGGACAATTTCCTGCGCATGATCCCCCCGCTGCAACAGGACAGCCTGTTGCCCTGGCCCGACAGGCTGGTTGCCTATGTCGACCCGCGGGAGGTCGGCGAGGCGGCGGCTCGGCTGATCCTATCCGACGACGCACGCCATGTCGGTCAATTCTATACGCTGAACAATGGCGAGGCACCCCTGCGGACGTCGGAGGTCGCCCGGATGATGAGCGAGGTGTTCCTGCGCCGCATCCGTCACGATGGCAGCCGCGAGGCCCTCGACGGCTATTTCAAGCCGCTCGTCGACAGCGGGCTGGTGCCGCCGGGCGTGCCCGACTATCTGTGGAATTTCTTCCTCTACGAGGAGGCGAACGCGCCCGTGTGGGTGCCCAACCAATTCCTGGAACGCACCCTTGGGCGCAAGCCCGGCACGTTGCGGACCTGGCTCCAGGAACACCGTCATCACTTCAGCGTCGAAGACAAGGGGGCAGCCTCCGCCGCGCCGGCATTCCCGGCGACTGCCCCCTCCTCGGCGATCGACGGCATCTGGGATTGCACCGTCAGCACGCCCGTGGGCAAGGATCCACACGAACTCGTCATGCGCAGCGCACCGGACGGCACGCTGTCCGGAGAGATGACCAATCTGAAGAACGGCATCTCCATGCCGTTGCAGAACGGCAGGATCGATGGCGACAGGCTCACCTGGTCCATGCAGTTGGTGAAGCCGTTCAAGGTGACGCTCAGGATCGAGGTCGGGGTCGACGGCGACCAACTCACCGGACAGGCCAGCGCCGGCATGATCGGCAGAGCCGCCATACGCGGGACGCGGCGCACCTGACCGCATGGTCGCCGGCGGGGCGAAGCCCCCAAATCCGAGCGAACCACAGGAGCGCAACCGGCCATCCATCCGTCCAGACGATATGACGCATCGGCAGGAAAGATTTCACGCATCACAAACAGCTTTGTAAACTGATGATACAACGGCCGCACAAGATGGCCGCCGGATTTGAAAGGTCGGCATCGCTGCCGCTTTCCACCAACAATCATAAATTCGACCGCCATGGCCGCCGATGCCGGCCGTGCGGGACCGCGTCCTTGGGAGGGAGCATGATGTCCGATGCCGTGGTGCGGGTGGTGCCGTCGCGCGCCGCCACCGCGCAATCCATGTCTTTGATTTTGCCAGTCATTCTGCCGGTGATGGCGGCGGTTCTCGTCGCTCCGGTCATTCCCGACATCACCCGGGCCTTCAGCGCCGATCCGAATGCCGGGCTGCTGGTGCCGGTGGCCATCACGATCCCGGCGCTGATGCTGGCCCTGTTCTCGCCGCTCGCCGGATGGCTGGCCGACCGGTTCGGCCGCAAGCGCCTGCTCGTCGCCGCCCTGCTGGTCTATGCCGTCTGCGGTGTGGCGCCGATCTGGCTCGACCATCTGCCCGCGATCATCCTGAGCCGGGCGTTGCTGGGGATCTGCGAAGCGGCGGTGATGACCTGTTCGACCGCACTGATTTGCGACCATAACCAGGGCCGCGAGCGTGAGCGCTGGCTGGCGATGCAGTCGGTGGTGGCCTCCCTGTCGTCGATCCCGCTGATCGTGATCGGCGGGCTGTTGGGCGAGCAGAACTGGCGGACACCTTTTGCCGTCTATGGTCTGGCGGTTCTCGTCGTCCCGGCAATCCTGCTGCTGGTGGAGGAGCCTCCCAGAGAGGCCGCCAATGCGGCCAACGGTTCTGCCGGTTTTCCGTGGCGGCGCTTCGCCATCGTTGGTCTGCTCGCCCTGGCGGCGAGCCTGCTTTTCTACATCATGCCGATCCAGATCGGCTTTCTCCTGTCCATGCGGGGCATCACCTCGCCACAGCAGATCGGGTTGGCGACGGCAACCGGCAGCATCGCCATTCTCGTCGGCGCGATGCTTTTCCGCCGGCTGCCACGTAAGGGAACGATGCCGGCTGCTGCTGCCTTCGCCTGCATGGGCGTGGGGCTGCTGACGCTGGTTCTCGCTCAGGACTTTGCGGGAGTGGTCGCCGGCGCGGTCCTGCATGGCTTTGGCTGGGGCATCGCTCTGCCGCTGCTGCTGACAATGGCGATGGCCGGGCTGCCCTTCGATATGCGCGGACGCGGGACCGGCGTTTTCATGGCCGCCGTGTTCATCGGCCAGTTCCTCAGTCCGCTCAGCGTGGGTGCCGTCGAAAACGTCCTCGGCGGTTTGGTGCCTGCCATCAAGGTCTTCGCCGTCTTGTCTCTCCTGCTGGCTGTCGCTGCTGCCGTGACTCTTCGCGGGACGCGAACCGGCGATTGAGCGGTTGCCGGTCGTTGCACCCCTATGCGCGACCTTTCCTAGAGTGTGATCGGTTCAAGCGGAATCGCTTGAAGCGTGAATCACACGGAAAAACCAAAAGCTTAGAGTCTGTCTGGTGCTTCAATAGGCACGAGACAGACTCCAGGTTTGACGCACCGGTTCCGGTGTGCGGTATCGAACGGGAGGCCCGTCGGGACTCCCGGCGCACTAGCCGTCCGCCCGGCCGAAAATACAAAAGAAAAACCGAAAACAACAAATAGAAAATACAGGAAGGAAACGATGAGACATTTTCTTGGTTTGCAGATCGGCCGTCGGCTCAAGCTCCGTTCGTCCGTCGCAGTCGCGGCTTTGTCCGGAGTTCTGACTTTGACGGCCGCATCGGCCTGGGCAACCGAAGGTGGAAACTCATCCTACCAGGGGGGCGCCTCGCAGTTCTACGGTGCGGGCTTCCCGCCGATTCCCGGCACCTACATACTGTCGCAGTCCAATTATTACAGCGCCAACCGTCTCAATGACGGAAACGGCAACAAGATCCCGATGGATTTCTCGATCAAGACCTACGCGGAAACCATCCGTATCCTGCACGTCACCGACCTCAAGGTGGCGGGCGCCGACGTTGTGACCCAGCTGGTGGTGCCGCTCGTCCACGGCAATCTCAGCGTCATGGGCCATGGAGACACCCAGAATTCGGTCGCCGACATGACCGGCACCTTGGGTCTTACGTGGCATCTCGGTCCCCACAATCTGGTCGTCGGCTTGGATTTCACCGGCCCCACCGGCCGCTACAAGAAAGAGAACGCGCTCAACATCGGTACCAACCACTGGTCCCTCCAGCCGACGCTCGGCTACAAATACTTCGACCCGGAGGGCTTTGAACTCTCCGTCGTGCCCCGCGTGGTCTTCAACACCAAGAACACGGCGACCGACTACACCTCCGGCAACGAGCTGTATGTCGATTACGCGGTCGGCTGGAATTTTGGTCCGACCAAGGTCGGTCTGGTCGGTTACGCCTATCAGCAGTTCACCGACGATAAGGGGACCGGCGTCGGGTCGGACGGCAACCGCGGCAAAGCCTTCGCCATCGGTCCGTCCCTGACCTACAGCTTCAATCCGGGTCTGCAGGTCAGCGGGTCCTGGCAGCGCGAACTGGTGGCCGAGCATCGCACCCAGGGCAATGCCCTGTGGGTGAATTTCGGCTTCAAGCTCTGACCGTTTCAACGGAGATGTGTGTTCATGACATCGGTGCATGACGAGGGCGGCGGAAGCCCGCTGTTCCGACTGGACGGGCAGGTGATGGTCGTCACCGGCGCCAGCCGTGGCATCGGGCTGGCTGTGGCGGAACAGGCGGCGCTCGCCGGGGCGGCGGTTGTGCTGTCCAGCGAGGACGGACCGGCTTGCGAAACCGCGGCGGCCGGGCTGCGCGACCGGGGCCTGACGGCCCTGGCCGTGGCCTGCGACGTCCGGCGGCGGGAGGATCTGTCCGCCCTGCTGTCCGCCGCCCTGGATCGGTTCGGCCGGCTCGACAGTCTGGTCGCCAACGCCGGCGTCACGCTGGAGGAAGGGCCGAGCGCGCAGGTGTCGGACGATGCCTACCGGACGATGATGACGATCAACCTCGATGCCACCGTCCGGCTCTGCTCCCTCGCCGCGCCGCTCATGGCGGAGCGTTGCGGCGGCTCCATCGTCATCATGTCCAGCCTTGCCGGCCTGCGTGGCAACCGCAATCTCGGCGTCTATGCGCTGACCAAGGCGGCCAACGCGCAGCTCGCCCGCAATCTGGCAGTGGAATGGGGGGCGGCGAACATCCGTGCCAACGCGGTCGCCCCCGGCCTGATCGACACCGCCTTCGCCGGACCGCTGAAGGAGAAGCCGGAAGCGCTGCGCCGCCGGCTCGACCGCACGCCGCTCGGCCGCATGGGCCGGTCGGAGGAGGTGGCCGGTGCCGTCCTCTTCCTCGCCAGCCCGGCGGGCGCCTTCGTCACCGGGCAGACGCTCGTCGTCGATGGCGGTACACTGATCGCCGATTGACCAGCCTTCACAGCAAAGGGCCAGCCATGTTCCAACTTCGCACCTATACGCTCGCCACCGCCGAGGCGGCAGAGCGTTACCTGTCCGTCCACTGGCCTCGTCATCTCGACAGCCTGCCCGCCTTCGGCATCACCGTCCATGGCGTGTGGCGTGTCGTTGACCCGGATATGCCGCCTCGCGTCGTCGCTCTCGTCTCCTTCGCGCCAGGGTCCGACATCGCCGCGGTGAACGCCGCCTACATGCAGAGCGATGCCTTCCGCGCCGACATGGACGGCTTCGACATCAGTGCGATCCGTGGGGTGGAGGCACAGCTTCTGAACACGATGCCGGGCCTGCCGCCAGTTTGACGTCATCCAAGGCATCGCCGGCGGCGAGCGGCCAGCGGCGATGCATCGGTTTCACCGATGCATCGCATCGGAACAGATCATTGGTCAGCAGTCCGGCCAATGTGCAGTATCGAATGACAGTCCAGCCAACGAACAGTTGCCAGCGACCGTTCTGACCGCCGCTCCGTGACTTCCATCTCCGCAGACCTTGCCGCGCCTTCGGGCGCCACGCCCCCGGCTTGCCCGGACGCCCGTTGCCCTGTCGGGTCACGAATCCGTGATGGTCGCACGCCACCAGATCAGGAGGCTTATCATGCCAATCGTCGGCATCGACACAGTCCTGTACGGGGTCGAGGATCTCGACCTCAGCACCCGCTTCTTCGAGGATTTCGGGCTTCCGCTGCTGTCGCGCAGCGCGGAGGAAAGCGTCTTCCGCCTCGATGAAGGCTCAACCGTCCTCCTGCGCCCCTATGGGCATCCCAGCGTTCCGAAAGGGACCTACGAGGGCTATGGGGTGAAGGAAACCATCTGGGGCGTCGACAGCCAGGAGAGCTTCGACCGCCTGGTCCGCGACCTCGGCAGCGACCGCGAGGTGACGGTCGGGCCGGACGGGGCGGCGCGCTTCCGCACCGACTGCGACCTGCCGGTGGGTCTGCGGGTCTTCAACCGGAAGAAGGTGGTCTACGCTCCCGATCCGCTGAACGCGCCGGGCCATGTCGGCCGCCTGAACCAGCACCGCAAATGGAAGCGGCGCGCCCGGCCCAAGACGCTGAACCATGTCGTCTTCGCGGTGGAGGATTACTGGAAAAGCTTCGCCTTCTTCCGCGACCGGCTGAACTTCCGCCTGTCCGACCACCAGAAGGAGGTCGGCATCTACACGCGCTGCGACGGTGCCAACGATCACCACAACATGTTCCTGGCCGATTGCAAACTGCCGGGCATGCCTGGACGCCCCGCCTTCCACCACTGCAATTTCGGCGTCGAGGACATCGACGAGGTGATGGTCGGCTCCAACCACATGACCCGGCAGGGCTGGAAGCACGGTTTCCTCGGCACCGGCCGCCACCGCATCGCCTCGGCCCTGTTCTGTTACCTGGTCTGCCCGGCGGGCGGCGAGGCCGAATATGGGGCCGACAGCGACTATCTCGACGACAACTGGATCCCGCGCGAGTGGGAGTTCCGCTTCGGCACCGCGACCTGGATGCACTCCATGCCGCACTTCATGCAGGAAGAGGTGCCGTGGGACGTGGAGTTCTACAAGGAATTCCTGCCGCCGCGGAAATGACGCGTCAGAGCAGGACGCAAAAAGCCTGGGAAACAAGGAATGGGCCAAGGGTCGGCGGCGAATCCGCCGGTCTCCGGAGGGAACGAAAAGCATGAAACCCGTCGAAAAGATCCTGGTGGTGGGCGGCGGCATCGGCGGACTGAGCGCGGCCATCGCGCTGCGCCGCCGTGGCTTCGCCGTCGATCTGGTGGAGGTGAAGCCGGAGTGGACCGTCTATGGCGTCGGCATCATCGTGCAGTGCAACGTGGTGCGGGCCATCGCCCAGCTCGGCATTCTCGACAGCTTCCTCGACACCGCCTACAGCTTCGATACTGTCAGCATCTACCGCACCGATGGCGGGCGCATCGCCACCATTCCGGGCCACCGGCTTGCCGGTCCCGATATCCGGCCAATGTCGGCGTGTCGCGCCGGGCGCTGCACAATGTGTTGGTGGCGGCGGCGTCCGAGCTGGGCGCCTCGCTGCGTCTCGGCGTCACCGTCGAAACGCTGGATGACGACGGGGACGGGGTGGACGTCCTGTTCACCGACGGCCGGCGCGAGCGCTACGGGCTGGTGATCGGCGCCGACGGGCTGTTCTCCAAGGTGCGCGCCATGCTGTGGGGCGATGCGGTGCGGCCACGCTTCACCGGCCAGTCGGTCTGGCGCTACAATTTCCGCCGCCGGCCGGAAGTCGACCATCTGATGTCCTTCACCGGGCCGGACGCCAATGCCGGGCTGGTGCCGCTGGCCGACGACCTAATGTACATGTATGTGACCTCGGTCGAGCCGGGCAATCCGCGTATGGAAACCGCGCAGCTGCCTGCGCTGATGCGGGAACGGCTGGCGGGCTTCGGCGGGCTGATCGGCGAACTGCGCGGGGAAATCACCGACCCCGAGGGCGTCGTCTACAAGCCGCTGGAGGTGGTCTTCACCCCGGAGCCGTGGCATCGCGGCCGTGTCGTGCTGATCGGCGATGCCGCCCATGCCACCACCCCGCATCTCGGCCAGGGCGCCGGCATGGCGATCGAGGATGTGCTGGTCCTCGCGGAAGAACTGGAACGCGGCGGACCGCTGGAGCGGGTCTTCGCCGGCTACATGGAGCGCCGCCTGCCGCGCTGCAAATACATCGCCGAGACCTCCATCCAGATCGGCGAGTGGGAGATGAACAGGGTCGACATCGACCGCTCCCCCATCGTCCGGCAGATGGTGGAACTGACCGCCCAACCGATCTGATCCCCCCTCCGACCGGCAGGAGACCGGATGTCATGAAACTCGCCAGCTTGAAGAACGGGCGGCGCGACGGCCGGCTGGTCGTGGTGTCCCGCGACCTGACCCGCGCGGTCGATGCCGGCCCCGTCGCCGCCACCCTGCAGGACGCCATCGAACGCTGGGCGGAGTGCGAGGCACCGCTGCGCACACTGGCCGCCGCGCTGGAGGCCGGTACGGCACACGGCGCCTTCCCCTTCGATCCCGCGCAGGCACACGCGCCGCTGCCGCGCGGCTACCAATGGTGCGACGGCTCCGCCTTCCTCAACCATGGCCGGCTGTTGCAGTTGGCCTACAATCTGCCGCCGATCGCGGATGCCGCCACCATCCCCCTGATGTATCAGGGGGCCTCCGACGATTTCCTCGGCGCCCACGACGACCTGCCGCTGCCCGACGAGACGCTGGGGATCGATTTCGAGGGCGAATTCGCGGTGATGGTGGACGATGTGCCGATGGGCTGCACCGCCGCCGAGGCCGCAGGCCATGTGAAGCTGGTCCTGCAACTGAACGACGTCAGCTTGCGCGCCCTCGGCCCGCGCGAGATGAAGACCGGCTTCGGCTTTCTCCAGACCAAGCCGTCGACCTCCTTCGCGCCGGTTGCGGTGACGCCGGACGAGCTTGGCCGGGCCTGGAGCGACGGGCGGGTGCATCTGCCGCTGCGGGTCGACTGGAATGGCGACTGGTTCGGCCATCCCAACGGCGGCGGAATGAATTTCAGCTTCTTCGAGCTGATCGCCCATGCCGCCCGCACCCGCCGGCTGCATGCCGGGACCATCGTCGGTTCCGGCACGGTGTCGAGCGCGGAACCCGGCGTCGGATCGGCCTGCATCGCCGAGCGCCGCGCCATCGAGACCATCGAGCATGGCGCGCCAAGCACTCCTTTCATGCGCTTCGGCGACCGCGTGCGGATGGAGGCCAGGGGCGACGACGGTGGCCCGCTGTTCGGCGTGATCGACCAGCGCGTCGTCGCCGCCGATGGCACCGCTCCGCAGCAGGGTGCGGCGCGATGAAGGTGCTCGTCACCGGCGCGGGCGGCTTCGTCGGGCAGCGGCTTGTCGCCCGGCTG
>NZ_BADK01001016.1 GCF_000333595.1 Azospirillum sp. B506 | reverse complement strand
CGGACGCGCAGATTGGCCAGGCGCCGTCCTTCAGGCTCATGACGCGAGACTCCTCAACCGCCGGCCAGAGCGACCATCAACGTCAGGGTGGCGCCGGCCGGCAGGGCCGCCTCCAACCCACCCAGCCGCCGTANGTCGTCGCGGCCGAGATAGACATTCACGAACCGGCGCAGGTCGCCTTCAGCGGTGAACAGCCGGTCGCGGAAGGCTTCCTGTCCGGCGGTCAGCGCCGACAGCGCCTCGCGCACCGTGGCGCCGGGCACCGTCACCTGATCGCGCCCGCCGACGAAACCACGCAACGGGGTCGGCACGCGGATGGTCACCTCTGCGTTGATCACGTCTGCATCTCCCTTTCCGACACCGAGTCCTCCGACGCCGGCAGGGGAGCCAGCGCCGCTTCCGCCTCCGCCGCCAGCTGGCGGAACAGGTCGCGCACCTGCTTGGCCCGCATCAGGTCGATGCGCAGATCCAGCAGATCCTTGAAGCCATATTCATACGACCAGACATCGGCCGGCGCATCAACCCGGCAGGCGGTGCAGGCGACTTGTTCGGCCAGCAGCTGTTCCACCGACTCCTTCGGCTGGCGGCTGGGATCGCCGAAATGCAGTTCCATCACCCGGTCGATCAGCGCCGCCTCCTCGGCGACGGATTCGTAAAGACCGCGCAGGCGCAGTTCGTTCAGCACCGGCTTGGTCGTGCGTGCCAGGAAGCGGCGCGGGATCAGCCAGAGCCGCATCGCCCGCTCGATGGCCAATTCGGTCATCAGCTCGGAGAATTCGGCATCGGTCAGGTCGTTGCGGCGGCACCAGCCGGCAAGCGCGTCCGGCCCCTTCAGGCCGCGCATGGCGCAGAAACGCTGGGTTTCGGTGCGGACCGCCGCCTCGTCCACGGTGACACCCATCACCTCGGCGAATTGGCGGATCAGCACGCGGCCGAGTGCGGCATTGTTGATCTCGGCAAAGTCCGGCCGGTGCAGGGCGGCGTGCGACGCGATCTCCGACAGCGGCACGCTGTTGCCGCCATGGCTGACGCGGCGGTCGCGTTCGTAGAGGACATCGAAATAGTGGGAGGCATTGAAGTCGAACGGCGCCGGCCGCGGCGGCATGATGAGGCTGGCGAGATGGATCAGCAGCGCCTCCGCATCGCGGCGCTTCTGGTCGACGGCGCCGGTTTCCAGGAAGCGCTCCAGCCGCTCCGTCTCCTGCGGGCTCAATCCGGCTTCGGCGAAGATGCGGTCGCGGGTGCGTTCGGTGAAATAAAGGGCTTTCGCGGCGGCAATCACCCGGTCGTGCGTCGCCGGGTCCACCGCCCCGGCGGCCAAAGCGGCGGCCATGCTGGCGCGCAGATTGACCAGTGGCTCCGACAGTGGAAACCAGCCATCCTCCGGCCCGGCATGAGCCAGCGCCACCTCGTCGTCACCGGTCAGCCGGCCGTCGACATAGCCGCGCGCCACCTCGCCGACCGGAACCATGCCGAAGGGATGGCATTCGGCCGCCCGCAAGGCGCCCATGCTGGACGCACCGTAGACCGCGACGCCCTTGTGCAGGGCATAGAGGATTTCCTTGTGCCAGACCGACAGGGACTGGCCGAACACCCCGTCGATCAGGGCGATCACGTCCGGCCGGTGGATGGTCATGGCGCTGATGACGTCAGCCTGCGCCGCCGGCGGCAGAAAGACCGCATCCGGCAGGAGGGCGCGGGCATCCGCCACCGGCATGGTGGGGCCCAGGAACACACAGATCTTCATGCCACCGATCCCACTTGGCCGATATGGGCCTTCAAGACCTCCGCGAAGGCCAGCGGCCGCGCACCCGGAGTGTAGAAGTCGAACTGGTAGCCTTCCAGCCCCGGAACCAGGACACGGACCACCGGAATGCCGATTTCCGGCAGGGTCAGGTCGAAGACGAGCGCCTGCTCGATCCCGACACGGCGCAGCACCGTCAGCAGGACGGCAATATCGCCTTCGAAGGTCGGTGTGGCGTGGTTCAGATGGCGGCGGCCGTCGGTGTTGACGGGCGTGGCCTCCAGCATCGCGATTTCCGCGCTGCCGTCGGCATTCTGATTGCGGGTCAGGTCACGGCGGAAGAAGTCGTCGCGCGAGCCGGCGATCAGGACCAGACGCGACTGCACCGCCTCGGTCAAGGCGCGGCACATGGCGACCGCCGGTTCCAGATGGCTGCCATAGCCGCGGTGCATGCCGGTCTTGCGCATCTCGCGGTCATAGACGATCGCCATATAGCTCGGCACGCCCATGTCGGTGGTGACGTCGAACAGCAGCGGACGGATGCCCGCCAGATCGAAGCGGTGCAGCAGGTCGCGGACGGTCGGCGCGTCGATGCTGTCCAGGTCGACCCGCGGTGTCGGCAAAGCACATCGTTCGCCGGCATAGCGCCAGCAGGCGACCGAGTCGCGCTCGATCACTTCGTAAAGACCGGCGGCGACCGCTTCCAGGATATGGTTGCCGCTGGCCAGTCCGTTGGTGCCCATCGCATAGAAACTGCGGGCGCCCGGCTTGGTCCCCGGCGGCATGCTGTGCAGCCCGACCGAAGTCCAGGGCGCAGCAACCGGACGGCCACCCATCAAATCCCAACCCCAGGTCCAGATTTCCGGCCGGTCGGGACGGAAGGAACCATGCTTGGTCCCCGGCAGCCGGTCCAGAGGGATGCGCCCATCGGCCGGCAGATCGTTCCATGCCGCTTCGATGTGAGGCAGCCGCAGATGCTCGGCATGGTGGAACTCGATCGCCTCCATAGCGGCCGAGACGGTGGCGGCGGCGAGGCTGAATCCCTTGCCGGCGCTGCCCGACAAGGTCGGACTGTTGGGCCGGTGCCCGATGACCGTGTGGATGCCGAGGCGGTCCAAACCGGTGACATCGGCCAGCCGCGTGATGCCGCAACGGGCGAAATGGGGCGATATGCGTGCCAGCGTCTCTTCCGGCGTCGACGTGCGGTGGGTGCCGATGAAGAAGCGCTTGGCGGCGCGGTGGACGGTGTCGCCCAGGCGGATGCCGGGAAACTCCGGATGGACGGTGTCGGGCGATGCGCTGTCAGCCATTGGATGGGTCAGGACTTGCGGCTCCGGCCGGATCGGGTGGAGGTGGAGTGCCGCCCTGCGCGGCGCGGAAAGCTGGGAGACGAGAACGGGGCCGGCCGCTCCCCGAAGGAAGGCCGGCCCCAAGCCGGGATCACGCCTCGGTCGTCTGATCGTCGCTGCCCGCTGACGGGCTCGGCGAAGCGGATGCCGATGCGGCCGGAGCCGCAGCCGCGGACGTCGCCGAAGCCGAGGTCGCCGAAGCT
>NZ_BADK01001017.1 GCF_000333595.1 Azospirillum sp. B506 | reverse complement strand
AGAGGCGCTGGCCGACCTGAGGCGTATGCAGTCCCACCTGATCCGGGCGGAGAAGATGGCGGTGATCGCCCAGCTGATCGCCGCGGTCGCCCACGAGATCAACACCCCCGTCGGCATCGCACTGACCGCCGCGACCCATCTGCAGACGGCGTCGGAGGCGATCATCATGACCTTCAAGGGCGGCCAGCTGCGCAAGAGCGACTTTCAGGACTATGTCGGCACCGCCAGCGAGGTCTCCACCCTGCTGGTCGCCAACATCGAGCGCGCCGCCGCGCTGATCCAGAGCCTGAAGCTGGTGACGGAGGGCAAGGCCAGCTCCCCGCGCAGCCGCGTCGGCCTGCGCGACTATCTGTCGGACATTGTGCTGGCGGTGCAGGTGCAGCCAGCCGCCGCAGGGCATGAGCTGGCGCTGGAATGCCCGGACGGGCTGGCGCTCGACACCTATCCCGGTGCGCTGACCGAGGTGCTGCTCGCCCTGCTGACCAACGCCTTCGCCCATGCCTTCGAGACGGTTCCGGTCGCCGCAGCAGGCGGCGACGGCGAGATGCTGGAGGACAGCGTCCGCCGTCCGGGCAGGGTCACCGTTTCGGTGCGGATGCTGGGCGAGGACCGGGTGGAACTGCGCGTGTCCGACAACGGCCGCGGCATCCCCATCGACATCCAGCCGCGGCTGTTCCAACCCTTCACCACCACCCGCCGTGGCGCCGGCAGCATGGGGCTGGGGCTCTATGCCGTCTTCAACCTGGTGACCGGCAAGCTGGGCGGCGAGATCGACATCGACAGCGAACCCGGCCGCGGCACCTGCGTGATCCTCCGGCTGCCGCTGGACGCGCCCTGACCGTTCCGGATCGGTTGCGGCTTCCTACCGACGACATCTTCGGGATTCTTTCATGGACGACAAAGCCGACCTGCTGCGAGCCCTGCCCCCGCTGTCGTCCTATTGCCCGGAGGAGTCGGTCGCAGCCTCGCTGGAGCGGGCACAGCTCTACCATGATCAGCTGGTCGCGGCGATGCCGGGGCTGATCGTCCATCGCAACGGCGCGATCCTCCATTGCAGCGGCACGCTCGCCCGCCTGCTGGGCTACGATTCGGCCGCGCAGGTCATGGACCTGCCCGACATCATGGCGCTGGTTCCGGAAGACGCAAGGATGGCGGAGCGACACGCCTATACGCGGTGCCTGGAGGGTCCGACCCGGTCGCTGGCCCGCCGGATCAAGCGCCATCGCGCCGACACCAGCATCCAGTGGTTCGATCAGCTGCTTGAACCGGTGGATTGGGGCGGCACACCCGCGGTGATGGAGATGCTGACCCAGATGCGCCCCGAGGCCGCCAATGCCGAGATCCCGCATCAGGGGCAATTGCTTCAGGCGGCCATCGACGCCATGCCGAACGGCGTGCTGATGCTGGATCGCGACCTGCGGCTGGAAGGCGCCAACAGCGAATATTTCCGGCTGTGGGACTATCCGCCCGGCATGTTCCCGCCCGGAACCCCGGTGGCGGAGACCCTCTATTACAACCACCGGCGCGGCGATTACGGCGACGTGCCCTGCGAAGAGACCGTGGCGGAGCTGTGCACCCGCTTCCTGGTCAAGGGCGTCATCAATTCGGAACGACAAGTGCCCTCCAACGGCCGCATCCTGGACATCCGCACCGCGCCGCGTGCGGACGGCGGCTACGTCATCACCCAAAACGACATCACCGACCGCAAGCGCATCGAGGACGAACTGCGGGAGGCCAAGGAGCGCGCCGAGGCGATCCTGGCGGAACTGCGCGAAACACAGCAGCAATTGATCGTGCAGGAGAAGATGGCCTCGCTCGGCCAGCTGACCGCCGGCATCGCGCATGAGCTGAAGAACCCGCTGAACTTCGTCAATAATTTCGCCGAACTGTCCGGCGAGTTGCTGGACGAGCTGCTGGCCCTGCTGGAGCCCTTGAACGGCCATCTGGACGATGCGACCCGCGCCGACGTCGACGATCTGGTCGACAGCCTGCAAAGCAACCTGCGCAAGATCGCTGACCATGGCCGCCGCGCCGACAACATCGTCAAGAGCATGCTGGCCCATTCGCGCGGCGGCGGCGGCGAATGGCAGACCACCGGCCTGAACGCCCTGGTGGAGGAAGCGCTGACCCTCTCCTACCATGCCGTCCGTTCCCAGGACCGCAGCTTCAACGCCACACTGGAGCGTCGATTCGAGCCTGCGGTGGGCGAGGTGAAGCTGGTGCCGCAGGACATCTCGCGCGTGCTGGTCAATCTGTTCACCAACAGCTTTTATGCCGTCCGCAAACGCCAGTTGACCTGCGGCGACTCCAGCTATGAACCGACGCTGACGGTCACAACCAGCACAAGAGGAGCCGATGTCTCCATAAGAATTCGCGACAATGGAGTCGGCATGCCTCCCGCAGTGATCGAAAAGTTGTTCACACCCTTCTTCACCACAAAACCGACCGGCGAAGGAACCGGGTTAGGTCTTTCACTCAGCTATGACATCGTGGTACATCAACACAGGGGCCGTTTCGACGTATCCAGCGTCGAAAACGAGCATGCCGAGTTTACGATCACGCTGCCACGATCCGTGACGGCCATGTCGCTAGGGGGCGCCGAAAGACATGACCTTGGGAATCCTCGTCGTGGATGACGAACCGGATATCGAGGATTTGTTCCGCCAGCGTTTTCGCGCTGAATTGCGTCGTGGTGAATTGGCACTTCACTTCGCCTCTTCTGGCGAAGAAGCTCTCGATAGCTTGAGCAGCGGCCTGCAACCGGAAGCTGTTCTTGTCCTTAGCGATATTAATATGCCGGGGATGAGCGGCCTGGACTTCCTGCAGCGCCTTCGTGTGGACGCTCCGCATGTTCCGGTCATCATGGTCACCGCCTATGGCGACAGCGAGAACCGCCGCCGCGCCCTGGACATCGGCGCGACCGAGCTGGTGACCAAGCCCGTCGATTTCGCCGCCCTGAAGAAGCTGGTGCAGAGCGTCATCCTCCAGAAGACGGCCGCCTGACCTCTTTCCCCTGCCATCCCCTGCCATCCCCTGCCAGGCACCCGGTTCGACTGCAGAACAGGGAAGGGGCACATCGCTGTTTTCGATCACACCCCGCAGACCGCCGCGATGTCGTTCAATTCCGGCCGCGCACCCGCCGAACAGGAGGGGCAGTCGGGATCGACCGGAACCGCGATCTCGTTGAACTCGCCGCGCAGCCCGTCATAGAGCAGCAGCCGGCCGGCCAGCGGTTCGCCGAGGCCGAGCAACAGCTTGATGGTTTCCGCCGCCATGATGGTGCCGATCACGCCGGGAAGCACGCCCAGCACACCGGCCTCCGCGCAGGACGGGGCATATTCGGCCGGCGGCGGCTCCGGAAACAGGCAGCGGTAGCAGGGACGCACACCCGGTGCCGCGCCGCCGAACACCGACACCTGCCCTTCGAATCGGAAGATGGCGCCATAGACGTTCGGCACGCCCAGCCGCAGGCAGGCGTCGTTGACCAGATAGCGCGTCGGCAGATTGTCCGACCCGTCGACCACGACATCGTGCCCGGCCAGCAGGTCCAGCACATTGGCGGCCTCCAGCCGCGTGTCGTGCGAGACCACCTCGATCGTCGGGTTGAGGTCGAGCAGGGCGGCACGGCCGCTCTCCACCTTGCGCTGGCCCAGCCGGCTTTCGGCATGCAGGATCTGGCGCTGGAGATTGCTGCGCTCCACCCGGTCGTCGTCGATCAGGGTCAGACGCCCCACCCCGGCAGCGGCGAGGTAAAGCGCGATCGGCGACCCCAGCCCACCGGCCCCGATCAGGGCGACGCGGCTGCGAAGAAGCCTGTGCTGGCCGGCCTCCCCCACCTCCGGCATGGTCAGGTGACGGCGGTAGCGCTCGCGCTGGGCGGCGTCGAGCTGCGGCGGCACATCCACCGGCAGACCGGCAGCCTTCCAGGCGGAAAAGCCACCGGCGACCGACCGCACATCGGCAT
>NZ_BADK01001018.1 GCF_000333595.1 Azospirillum sp. B506 | reverse complement strand
GACAGCACCTTGTTCAGCGTCGTCTTGCCGACACCGTTGGAGCCGAGCACGGTGACGATCTCGCCGGCATGGACGGCCATGTCGATGCCGCGCAGCACCTCGGTCGCACCATAGCCGGTCTTCAGGCCACGGATTTCCAGAAGCTGTTCAGCCATGGACCGCCCCCTCCGCCCTCAGACATGCCGACAGGGTCATCCAGGTCGTCGTCAACCTGCTGTCCAATGCCGCCAAATTCACCCCGTCCGGCGGGCGGACCCGGCTGGACGCCCGGTTGGAGGATGGCTTCCTGCGGGTGACGGTGACCGACAGCGGCCCCGGCGTACCGGCGAAGGACCGCAAGCTGGTGTTCGACCGTTTCCGCCAGTCCGACAACACGCTGACCGGCAAGCCTGCCGGCACCGGTCTGGGATTGGCCATCGCCAAGCGAATCGTCGAGCATCTGGGCGGCCGGATCGGCGTGGAGGATGCCATGGCCGGGCCGGACCCCGAGTCGGGCCGCGGCGCCGCCTTCTGGTTCACGCTGCCACTCGCAGAAGGCGAATCCGGTCATGGCACCGGAATTGCGCCGGTCCGGGACCTGCCCGCCAAAGACCGGTCGGATTGACTGGATACAAATCGCTTACAATCATCTGACGGGATTACAATCCCGTGTTATCCTGCCCGGCATCCGCGCCCCACGGGAAACAGGAGATTTCCGCTTGCGGTCCGGCCCAAGCCTCCTGTCGGAGCGGTATACAACCGATGGGGTGCCATACGCCACACCCCTTCCCGTTCGGACGATGCGCGCTTATGGTGGGGCGCACGGAGCCGGGTGGAATGCGGATCGGGCGGAAGGGCCCGCCTGTCGGGCGGGTTGGCGGTAGGAAGGCGGGATGGGCAAGATACTGGTTGTCGACGACGAGCGGGACGTCCAGACGCTGATCATGCAGCGTTTCCGCCGCGCCGTCCGGACCGGCGAACTGGAGTTCCTGTTCGCCCATGACGGGCAGGAAGCGTTGGCGACCCTGCGCGCCCGGCCGGACATCGACATGGTGTTGAGCGACATCAACATGCCGGGCATGGACGGACTCACCCTGCTCGACCATCTGCCGCAGGTGAATTCCGATATCCGTGCGGTCATGGTGTCCGCCTATGGCGACCTGGGCAATGTCCGTGCGGCGATGAACCGTGGTGCCTTCGACTTCATCATCAAACCCATCGACTTCGCCGATCTGGAAGCGACGATCCACAAGACGCTGGAGGCCTGCCGCGCCGTCCGCCGCCTGCGCGACGCCCTTCAGGAAACCCGCACGGCGGAGGCGGCGTCGCGCGCCCAGGCCGCCCGCCTGCGCCGCGTCCTGGACGGCAGCCCGATCGGCGTCACCATCATCACCGAAGCTGGCGAACTGGTTTATTGCAACCAGCGCTGCACCGACCTGTTCGGCGTGCCCGCCGACACCCTGCAGCAGCGCTGCGCCCCCACCCTGTTCCGCCATGTCCAGGAGCGCCAGGAGCGGCGGCCGGACCGGACAGGCGGGACGGAGGTCTTATCGGCCTCGGACGAAATCCATTACCCTGCGCGAGATGG
>NZ_BADK01001019.1 GCF_000333595.1 Azospirillum sp. B506 | reverse complement strand
CGGATTCGGCCGACAGCGGCGGAAAGTCCCGGTCGCTGTCGATGGCGTTCCGTCCGCCGGCCAACGTGATGAGGGCGTCCGGTACCGTTCCGCGCCCGGCCGCCATCAGGCCGCCGGGGCCGCCGCCGACCAGACAGAGGATGCGCGCGTGCGCGCCGCCGGAACGGACGGCCCGCTCGGCCTCGGCAGCCAGGGCCGACAGCCGGCCGGTCAAATCGGCGGCAAGGCGCCGGCCCTCCTCCTCGCGGCCCAGGGCACGGGCGACGGCGGCGACCTTGGTTTCCAGCCCGGCGGGGCTGGAGACTTCCGGTACCATCTCCACCGTCACGCCCATGGCGCGCAGCTGGTCGAAGGTCGCCTGCGGCCCGGCCCCCTCGACGGCCAGCACATGGGTCGGGGCGAGCGACATCAGCCCCTCCGCCGACAGGGTGCGCATATAGCCGACATCGGGCTTCGCCGCCGCCGCGGCCGGCTGGCGGCTGACGGTATCGCGGCCGACCACCGCATCGCCGCCCCCCAGCGCGAAAGCCAGTTCGGTCACGGGCGCCCCGATGGTGACGAGGCGCATGTCCGCCGCCCCGGCGCCCGGTGCCGTCAGGCAGGCGGCGATGCCGAGGGCGATGGCGGGGGCGAGGGCAGCCAAGGGGCGATGGGAGGCCAGAAGGCGATGGGGGACCATGCGCGTCATCGTCGGCTCCCGCACCTCAGGCGACGCCCGGCAGGTCGGGCATCGACCGGGCAAGCCGGCGCCATTCCGTCCGTTCCGGTTTGTCCTCGTCACGCTGGCCGCAGAGGGATCGAACAATTTTCCCCCTGGGCAATTTAGGAGTTCGACGGTGGTGATGCCGCCCCTGCCGGTTGGCTTGAACACCACCCAGGCGCTGGACAGGCGCGCCATGTCGCAGGTCAGGCGGAAGCCGGGGTCGTCGATGTCCAGTCGAGTCCCCTCCGCCCGGAGCGTGGTGATCGTGCCGGTGTGGATCTGGATGCAGCCGGCATTGCCGGCGAAGATCATGATCTCCAGCCGGTCGTCACGGGCGGATCCGAGCAGCCCGGCCACCGCCGCCAGGGGGATTTCGCGGGCGAAGTCGCCGCCCGCCAGCCGCATGGCATCGAGACGGGCCACGCCGAACCGCTTCAGCATCCCGTGGAATTCATGGACATCGCCCATCGCCGCCCAGGCGGCGCGCAGGCCGGCGACATCGATGTCGGCCGGGACGGTGGCGGCGGTCTGCGCCGGCTGCCCGACCAGGTCGCTGCCGATCAGGTCGCCGTCGTTCAGAGTCACCGCCGCCGCATCATCGGCGCGGTGTTCCTCCAGGAAAGCGGTCCAGGCTGTGGCGTCTGTTTCGGCCGTGCGGTGGACGGCATGGACCGGGCGTCCGGCCGCGTCATGGACCAGGATGGCGCCGGCGGCCGGATCGTGGGCGGTTCGATGCCAGTGCCGGGGGAAGATCCGCAGATCGACGTCGCGGTTCAGCACGATGACGGCATGGCCGTTGCCGGATACATTGCCGAACCGGCCGAGCTTTTCATGGATGACGGCGCCGTTGGTCGTGACCACCCGGACCGGACCGAGGGCGTCGAGCCGCGACAGGGCCGCGGGCCAATCCACCTCCAGCCGCAGAAGGCCGGTTGCGGCGTTGGAGGTGGCGGGAGCCTCGATGGAAGGCAGAAAGGTGTCGGGCATCGGAGAAATCTCTTGGTAGGGCTGGGGAAGGGCTGGCGCGACGCCGGGCGGTGCACTTCCGCAGATGATTATGATAGTCATTATCATTGACAAGGCGGGGATCATTAATCCGCATTAATTCCGGCCTGGGCGAAGGGAGCCGCGCAATGGTCGGGCAGATACCCGAGAAGTTGGCCGGACAGGATCAGCCGCGCCGCCCACTCCATATCGCTGTCGGTGGCGCGCGCCGATCCGGGTGTGACGCCGGTTCGCAGCGTCTGCCCCGAGTGACAGAAGGGAGGGGCGGAAGGGAAGGCAGCGGAGCGTCCCGTTGCCGGTCAGCCGCGATCCGGCAACCCGCCCGGCTTGCGTGGATGGCCGCTGACCAGGGCATGGGCGGCCTGCCCGGCATCCTCGAACCAGCTGGCGTCGCGATGCACCAGCGAGGCGGAGAAGGCGCCGTCGAGCAGCAGCAGGATCTGGCGCGCGAGGGCTTGGGGGCTTTCGAAGCCGGCAAGCTCCAGCTCGCCGGCGAGCCATGAGGCGAAGGCGCTCTTGTGGCGTGTGCCGATCTTCACTGCGGGATGGCCCGGCAGGGCGGCCAGTTCCGCTGTCGTCCGCAGAAAGCCGCAGCCCTTCCATTTCGGATGGCGTGCGCTGCGTGCGAAGTTGGCGAAAAATGCGGCCACCTTTTCCCCGGGCCCCGCCTCGGCCTTGGCGGACCAGCTCGCCATCTGCTTCAGATTGGGCTG
>NZ_BADK01001020.1 GCF_000333595.1 Azospirillum sp. B506 | reverse complement strand
CGGCCTCACCGAAACGGAGCATATCCTGAAGGGCTTCGCCGCCGGCGGGGTCGATTACGTCACCAAGCCGATCGTCGCCGAAACGCTGATCGCCCGCATGTATGCCCATCTCGTCAACGCCCGTGTCGCCCAGAGCACGCGGGCGGCGCTGGACGTCACCGGGCGGACCCTGCTGGCCGCCAATCACCGGGGTGAGGTGCTGTGGTGCACACCGCAGACCACGCGCATGCTGGAGGCGGCCTTCGGCTCCTCTGCCGCCGACGGCCTGGCCACCGGCGTCTCGTTGCCGGAGGAGGCCCGGCTCTGGCTGGCGGACCGGCAGACCGGCGGTGGCGGACGCAAGCCGGACAGCGTGGTGATCGCCACCTTTGCCGATGGCCGTCGCCTGCGCCTCAGCCCGGTCGGCCAGACCGGCCCCGACGAGATCCTGCTGCAACTGGCCGAAGAATCGGGAGCTGGCGAGGACAGGCTGCTGAAGGACAAGCTGTCCCTGACCCCGCGCGAGGCGGAGGTGCTGATGTGGGTCGCCAATGGCAAGCCGAACCGTGACATCGCCGAGATCCTCGGTCTCAGCCCTCGCACGGTCGACAAGCATCTGGAACAGATCTATGCAAAGCTCGGCGTAGAGAACCGGGCCGCCGCCGCCGCGATGGCGGTGCGAGCACTGAACGGCACCCGGTGAGAACACGGAAACCGAGTTTTTTCAACGAGAGGTTTACGCCATTACGATAGTTGATAGCACAAAACGGGATTGAAAACGATCGAATATGGATGGCTTTCCGCCTTTATTGGTCATCCTTCCGGAAATTAGAATCGTATTGCGAGAAAAACATCCAAACGTTAATCTGCGATTTGGTTGCATGTGATTGTCCCGAACTGCTTCGACACCGTCAAACTCCGGCGGAATTCTGCTCTCCAAAACAAAATTGCCGATCGCTCCGGAATTCAAGCGACGTTCGGAATCCATGAAGCGCTAAAGCCCGGTCCGGCAATCAACGAGCCAAGCACTAACTTCCCACGCCGAATGGTGTGGCATGAGTGATCCAAAGGTGCCTCATCCATGGATCCCAAATATTGCTGACCGCCGGGTCTTGACCTCTGCAACGGCCGACCGCCCCCGCACGCGCGAAACAAGTGGGATGAGACCAAACAGCAGCACAACTCATAACATGATCAGGGAGGATACGATGCATGGACGTGACAACCGCGGCATCTCAGCGGGCGCAAATCCCGGGGTTCCATTCGGACGGTTCGGCAGAATGTTCGATTGCCCTCCCAATGCCAAGCTCCCCGACGATGCGTTGGCGTTGATCGCATCCGCGATGATCAAGAACGACTTGGGGAAGCCGATAACCGAACCGGAAGTCGGCGACGAAAACCCCACAATCCCCGCTGGCTACACCTATTTCGGCCAGTTCGTAGACCACGACATCACCTTCGATCCCACGCCCTTGAGTGCTGAAGTGTCCGACCCGGCCGCGCTGATCGATTTCCGAACGCCGGCACTCGATCTCGACAGCGTCTATGGACGCGGCCCGGACGACCAACCCTATCTCTATGACGGCGTCCGGCTGCGCACGGGCATGGCACCCGGCAACGCGGATGCGACGGTTGGGACCCGGCATGATCTGTTCCGTATCCTCGACAACAGCATTCCTTTGCTGGGCGACAAACGGAACGACGAGAACAAGATCGTTTCGCAAATCCATGGAGCGATGATTGCATTCCATAACAAGGTCGTCGAGAACGACATCCTGATGGAATGGGCAGGCGCGGCGCCCGACCAACCACGCGAGCGCTTCGACGCGGCGGTATCAATTGTCAGGTGGCATTATCAGTGGGTTGTCTTGTTCGATTATTTGGTTCGGATCTGCGAACCTCATACGGTAACAAAAATATTGAACGACGGCGGAGTTCCACGGCTCAACAACTATTTGAAGACCGACGCCGAATACCCCTATATGCCTGTGGAATTTGCGGGAGCGGCCTTCCGCTTCGGCCATTCGATGGTGCGCCCATCCTATGCGCTGAACCGCTTCGTCGGCACTCAGCCCGGTCCGAATGACTCCACCGACCAAACGACATTTCGGCGCATACCGACCTTCTCGACCGTCCAGGATCCCGACGATCCCACCGAAGCCGAACAGTTGTTGAACATGAATGGATTCCCGGGGACTCTCCCAAAGCAGTGGGGAATCGATTGGGGCTATTTCCTCGACGGCATTCCGGCAAACATCGATTTGCCGCAGCCTCCCCCTCCCGATTCCAAGGTCCAGGTGCCTCAACTTTCCTACCGCATCGACGCACTGCTGGTCGAGCCTCTCACGATCCTTCCGGAATTCCAGAAGGAGGCCAGAAGAAAGGGCAATGGATTCCTGATGAATCTTGCCTTCCGAAATCTGAGGCGCGGCCAGCTTCTTGACCTTCCCTCTGGCGAAGCGGTCGCCTGTCGCCTGGGCATCCCGCCGATGCCGGCAAACATTGTCTGGGCTGCCGGTTCGCTCCGCCACAGCAGCGGGTCCGATTTGCCGGACGATTTGAAAGACGAACTTGAGGAAACGACTTCCCGGCGCCAAGAGGTTCTTTCCAAGCTGAACGGCATGAACCACCAGATCGAAGGAAGGACGCCCCTCTGGTACTACATACTGCGTGAAGCGGAGTATTACGGCACAGACAAGATGTCCGCGGATCCAGGCGTCGCGTTCGGCGGTCAGCATCTCGGTCCGGTCGGCAGTCGAATCGTCGCGGAGACGCTGATCGGTCTGCTGTATTTGGACCGGAGCTCGTTCCTTCACTGCATGCCAAAATTCAAGCCACACCCGGAAATCACCAAAGGCGCCTCGTCCTTTACACTGGATCGACTGATCGCCTATGCCTTGTCATAGGGTGAAAAGCGTCGCAGACGGGTGATCGGCAGCGATACCGGCGGGAATGTGCGGTTGCCCGAGAGGGTATCCCGCACCGACAACGTCCGGCCGCGCCGCAGCGCCATATGTTCAATGAAGCGAGACTTGCCGCAGCCGTCGGACACCGACAGGGTTTCCAGCCGATTCTGCAGGTCCAGAGCGCCATCTCTCCATCTTTCACAGTGGCTCACACCGGCGAACGCTTGAACTGACCTTTCAAGTGTTCGCCGATCACCGTGATTGCGGGGGCGCGCCCCCATGGGCACGACAAAGCCTGTGAGGCGATCGAAGGCAATACGACAGGTCATTGGTATCAGCGCTGCGCCGGCTCTTCCGCCGGGATGCCGTCGATCGGACATTCGGGCGTGCCGACCGTCCTGCGGGTGAAAGACTCCACCAACGTCCGTGTTCCCTCCGGATCGCTCACCCACTGGCGATAGAAATCATAGGGGCAGGCCGCTTCGCCCTTCACCCCGTCAAGGCTGTTGATCATGCCGGTGTAGCCGCGATGGACCAGCTTGAAGAGGTGGTTTTCCGACTGGCCGTGCCTGCGGAAATCGCGGATCAGCGACTTGGACAGTTGGGCATATTGGATGCCATACTCCTCCTCGCCGCATTCGCCGAGCGTGCGGCCGTCGAAGCCGACGATGGCGGAATGGCCGAAATAGGAATAGACACCGTCGAAACCGGCGGCGTTCGCCACGGCGACATAGACGTTGTTGGCCCAGGCCATCGCCTTGGCCATCAGCACCTGCTGGTCCTTGGCCGGATACATGTAGCCCTGGCAGCGCACGATCAGCTCGGCCCCCTTCATGGCGCAGTCGCGCCAGATTTCGGGATAATTGCCATCGTCGCAGATGATCAGGCTGATCTTCAGCCCCTTCGGCCCGTCCGACACATAGGTGCTGGTGCCAGGATACCAGCCTTCGATCGGCACCCAGGGCATGATCTTGCGGTATTTCTGCACGATCTCGCCCTGGTCGTTCATCAGAATCAGCGTGTTGTAGGGTGCCTTGTGCGGGTGCTCCTCGTGCCGCTCGCCGGTGAGGGAGAACACGCCCCATACCTTGGCTTTGCGGCAGGCGGCGGCGAATATCTCCGTCTCGTCACCGGGGATGGCGGCGGCCGTCTCGTACATCTCCTTGGAATCGTACATAATTCCGTGGGTGGAGTATTCGGGGAAGATCACGAGGTCAAGGCCGGGCAGTCCGGTCTTCATGCCGATCACCATGTCGGCGATCTTCTGTGCATTCTCCAGCACCTCCAGCTTGGTGTGAAGGCGCGGCATCTTGTAATTGACGACGGCAACGCCGACGGTGTCGTTGCTGCTGGTGATGTCGCCGTGGATCATCTCGGTCTCCCTGCATGACGGGGCATGAGACAGCGCGCGGGGAGCGGGACGAGTGTCCGGTCTCCACAGTATTTTCGCGCGCTTCTCGGTTGCTGCCGATCATCGCGGACCGAAACACCGACAGGAATACGCGATTCCCCGTATGGTCGATCGGGAGGCGGTCAGGCGATCCCGTCGCACTCCGGACGGACCCAGGAAATGGCCGCCAATTGCCACAATGCGCGCCCGCGACCGCCCTCACGCCGATGGCGGCACGTCATCGTTGCCTTCCGTGCGGTCGCGATACAGCGCCGCACGCGCCAGCAGCATCAGAGTGATCGGCGTGGTGACCACCATCAACGCTGTGATCAGCACCTCATGCAGCACCGGGCGCGATTGAAACACCGAGAAGAAAAGCATGGATGCGAGCAGCACGAAACCGATGCCCAGGGTCGACCCCAGAGTCGGGGCGTGGATCCGTTCATAGAAGCTGCCGAACCGCAGCAACCCGACGGAACCGATCAATGCCAGACCGGTGCCGAGCAGAAGCAGCAGCGCCGTCAGCAGCGCCGCCCATGGCGGCAGCTCAGCCAGATGCGTCATTCGATCACTTCTCCGCGCATGAGGAACTTGGCGATTGCCGCCGTCGAGACGAAGCCGAGCAAGGCGATGATGAGGGCCGCCTCGAAATACAGCGTGCTCGTCGTGCGGATGCCGAAGACCAGCAGCAGCATCGTGGCGTTGACATACAGGGTGTCCAGCCCGACCACCCGGTCCTGCGCCCGCGGCCCCCGCAGGATGCGGACCATCGCACAGCCCATGGCGAGAACCAGGAGGATCTGTGCCAGGAAGATCGACCAGGACAGTATTTCCGCGATCATTCGAACACCTCGATCAGGCGTTTTTCGTACCGTTCCTTGATGGTGTCGACCCACACCTGCTCGTCGACAAGGTCGAGGATGTGGAGGAGC
>NZ_BADK01001021.1 GCF_000333595.1 Azospirillum sp. B506 | reverse complement strand
CCCGACGCGGTCGCCGAAGGTGGCGCGCAGGAAGGCATGCCGCTCCGTCGCGGCGGCAAGGTCGCTTTGTTCCGATTCGGTCGACCAGCGGGCAGACCCAATAGACCCGCGCGCCCTCCGTCACCTTGCGCTGGATGCCGTGGACCACCTCCTCCAGCCGGTCGAGAGCGATGGTGACGGTCTGCACCGGCTTGCGGCCCGCCGGCTTCTCGGTCAGGCGCGACACGTCCATGTCGCCATAGGCGGTCAGGGTCAGCGTGCGCGGGATCGGCGTGGCGGTCATCACCAGCATGTCGACTGCCCGGCCCTTGGCCGAAAGCTGAAGGCGCTGGTGGACGCCGAAACGGTGCTGTTCGTCGATCACCGCCAGCGCCAAATCCTTGAAAGCGACATCCTCCTGAAACAGGGCGTGGGTGCCCACCAACAGCGGCAGCTCGCCGGACGCCAACCGGTCGAGCACTGCCTGGCGCGCCTTGCCCTTGTCGCGCCCGGTCAGCAGGCCGATCTCGACGCCGGCCGCCTTGCACAGCGGCGCCAGGCTTTCCGCATGCTGGCGGGCAAGTATTTCGGTGGGGGCCATCAGGGCGGCCTGTGCGCCGGTCTCCACCGCGTTCAGCATCGCCATCAGCGCGACCACGGTCTTGCCGCTGCCGACATCGCCCTGGAGCAGCCGCAGCATGCGGCGCTCTGCGGCCATATCGGCGTAGATGTCCTCCAGCGACGCAGCCTGCGACCCGGTCAGGGAGAAGGGCAGCGCCGCCAGCGCGGCACGGCGCAGACTGCCATCGCCCTCGGTCGCCCGCCCGGCAAGCCGGCGCTGGCTCGCCCGCACCAGCATCAGCGCCAGCTGGTTCGCCAGCAGCTCGTCATAGGCGAGGCGGCAGCGGATCGGCGCGGTGGCGGCGAGGTCGCCCTCGTCCTCCGGCGTGTGGGCGCGCTTCAGCGCCTCGGCCCAGCTCGGCCATTGCCGGCGGGCCAGCCATGCCGGGTCCTGCCATTCGTCGAGCGCCGGAACGTCGTTGAGCGCGGCGCGCACCGCCTTGCGCAGGGTCTTGGCCGGCAGGCCGGCGGTCATCGGATAGACCGGCTCCACCAGCTCCAGATCCTCCTTCGCGTCGACCGGGACGACAGCATCGGGATGGGTGATCTGGGCGGTGTCGTTGAACCACTCCACCTTGCCGGAGACCACCATGGTGGTGCCGGCGGGGATCTGCTTCGACAGCCAGTCGCCGCGGACATGGAAATAGACCAGCTCCAGCACGCCAGTGTCGTCGGTGCAGCGGATCTTGTAGGGATGGCGCGNGTTCACCGGTGGCGCGTGCGAGTCGATGCGCACGGTCAAGGTGGCGATGCGCCCGTGCGGCGCCTGCGCGATCTTCGGCGAGAAGCGGCGGTCGACGACGCCGCAGGGCAGATGCCACAGCAGGTCGACCACATGGGGGCCGGGCAGCTTCTCCACCAGCTTTGCCCAACGGGGGCCG
>NZ_BADK01001022.1 GCF_000333595.1 Azospirillum sp. B506 | reverse complement strand
CGGCCTGAAGCTGCTGAAGGAGGTCTCGTAGTCCGACAGGATGGTGCGGATGTCGAGCAGCGTCGTTTCCAGCAGCTTGCCCACCTTCTCGATGTGCATCAGCAGCTGGGTCTCGTAGGGCTTGTGCATGCGGATGTCGACCGGGATGCACTCGCGCGACTTCAGCCAGGTCAGGATGGTGCGGGCGCGCGGGGCGATGCGGCGGAGCTGGTACTCGTAGAAGGTGGTGCCCTTCCACGCGCTGAAGATGGTGTCGGCCTCCGACCGCTCGATGCCGAAGGCGGAGACGAACAGGCCGGCCTCTTCCAGATTGGGATTCCAGATCGCTTCCAGGAAGCGCTCGATGCTCTGGGCGCTGCCCTGGCTGCCGGACAGCGCCTTGCGGACGATCGGCTCGATGCGGGCGCGGATCAGGCGGCGGAGCTGGTGGTCCTCCTCGTTGGAGATCAGCCAGTGCCGCGGATCGACGTTGATCTTCTCCGCCTCGAAACAGGTTTTCAGCAGGAAGGCATCGAGCGACGGCACGTCGTCGATCATCGACAGCATCTTCATGTCGCCGATGATGCCGTTTTCCTGCGGTCCGTGCTTGATGCCGAACTGTTCTTCCAGGAGCGATTCGGCGTTGCGGCCACGCAGATAGATGGCGATGCCGCCGGCTTCCGGCGCACGGGCGTTGTGCGGCACATAGATGCCGGTCTCGACCGGGCGCTCGCCGCCTTCCAGCTCCTCGTCCTCGGCGATGGGATCGCCGCCATCGTCGTCGCGGTCGTCGAAGTTCGGGTACTTGAACAGGATGCAGTTGTTCAGGCCCTGTGCCTTGAACATGCGCTGCTCTTCGGGGATCTCGCGCGTGATGGCGATGAGATTCATCGACACGCTGGACCCGCCATAAAGGATCTGCTCAAGGATCGGTGAAACCGAGTCCATTTTCTTGCGAGCGCGCATGAATATTACCCAAATCCGAGAATATTGCTCAAATCATAAACGCCGATTTCGCAAACGCAAAGAGGGATCGGCGAACCGATCCCTCCCGTCGTCATGCGAATGATGGCATTGCCGGCCATCCAGCCGACGGCGTCCGCCCGACAGGCCGTCAACCGGCCTTCGGCGCGCCGCCCAGCGAGCCGAGCAGGCTGGCGACCTCGGCCGCCTCGTCCACCGCGACCATGCCGACGGTGTGATAGCCGCTGTCGACATGCATCACCTCGCCGGTGACGCCGCTGCCGAGATCCGACATCAGGAACAGGCCGGCGCCGCCGACCTCCTGGATGGTGACGTTGCGCTTCAGCGGGGCGTTCAGTTCGTTCCACTTCAGGATATAGCGGAAGTCGCCGATGCCGCTGGCAGCCAGCGTCTTGATCGGGCCGGCGGAGATGGCGTTGACACGGATGTTGCGGCCCCCCAGATCGACGGCGAGGTAGCGCACGCTGGCCTCCAGCGCGGCCTTGGCGACGCCCATCACATTGTAATGGGGCATGACGCGCTCGGCGCCATAGTAGGATAGAGTGAGCAGGCTGCCGCCATCCTTCATCAGCGGCACGGCGCGCTGCGCCACCGCGGTGAAGGAGTAGCAGGAGATGTCCATGGTGCGCAGGAAGTTGGCCCGCGTCGTGTCCAGATACAGCCCGTCCAGCTCGTTCTTGTCGGAAAAGGCGATGGCATGAACCACGAAGTCCAGCCCGCCCCAGTCCTGTTCGATGGCGGCGAAGGTCGCGTCGATGCTGGCCTCGTCCGTCACGTCGCAGGGCAGGACGAGCTTGGCGCCGACCTGCTCGGCCAGTGGCTTCACCCGCTTCAGCAGCGCATCGCCCTGATAGGTGAAGGCAAGCTCCGCCCCGTGCTGGGCCAGGGTGGAGGCGATCCCCCAGGCGATCGAACGATCGTTGGCCACGCCCATGATCAGGCCACGCTTGCCGGCCATGAGCGGCATCGGATTGGACATCGGAACCTCGTGAACGACGGATGTAGCGCGGCTCCAGCCGCGAAAAGTGCCGCGCATCCTACACGAAAGCGCCCGACGGTCAAACCGACGCGGGCTGTCTTGCCGCAGGAGGCTTTGCATGGCTCACCCTAAGGACAGTGCCGGCCGCGAGGAGGAGGAGCGCAGCCGCATCCTGACCGGCCTGCGGGAGCTTGGCGGCTTCTTCGGCCATTCCATGCTGCGCTTCTACAACGACAACTGCTTCCAGACCGCCGCGGCGCTGACCTATACCTCGCTGCTGGCCATCGTGCCGATGATGACCATCGGCTTCGCCATCTTCTCCGCCTTCCCGGCCTTCAGCGCCCTTCAGCTGCGGATCCAGACCGCGCTGGTCAAGAATCTGGTGCCGGAGATCGGCGACGCCATCCTGGAATATCTCGGGCGCTTCATGGCGAATGCCGGGCAGATGCCGATCTTCGGGGTGATCGGATTGGCGGTGTCGGCGGTGCTGCTGATCTGGACCATCGAGGGATCCTTCGCCACTGTCTGGCGGGTGCGGGAGCCGCGCTCCTACGTCACGCGCATCCTCTCCTTCTGGGCGGTGGTGTCGCTGACTCCGTTGTTCGCCGGCGCCAGCCTGTCGCTGTCCAGCACGCTGTGGACCGCGCTCGAAGTTGCGCATCTGGAAGGCGTGGTCCATCCGCTGGCGGGCATCGGCATGCTGCTGCCGTTCGGGCTGCAACTGGTCGGCTGCTCTTTGCTGTATCTGGTGATCCCGAACCGCGAGGTGTTCTGGATGGACGCCCTGTGCGGCGGTGCCATCGGCTCGATCCTGCTGGAAGGGTCGAAGGCGATCTTCGGCTGGTACATGCGCGAATATCCGGCCTACCAGACCATCTACGGGGCCTTGTCGGTGGTGCCGATCTTCCTGTTCTGGCTCTACATCGCCTGGTCGACGGTGCTTTCGGCGCGGTGTCGCCGCGTCGCGCCGGAAGGCG
>NZ_BADK01001023.1 GCF_000333595.1 Azospirillum sp. B506 | reverse complement strand
CGCTGGCGCGGTCGGGGGGCCGGCGCATCCGCTGCGTGACGAGGCGTTGGAACGTCTGCTCGGCGGGCTGGCGGACGGGCGGGGCGGGACGCTGGGAGGCTGCGAGGTCCGGATGCGCCGTGGCGCCGTCATGGTCGCGCGCGAACCGGCGGCGGTGACGGAGCGGCTGACGGTCCCGGCCGGCGGGTCGATCCTGTGGGACGGCCGCTTCGACCTGCAGCTGTCGTCACGATGGCGGCAGCCGGTCACGGTCGCGGCATTGGGGGCCTCCGGCTGGCGCGAATGGGCAGGGCGGCGGGAGGCGGAGGGGCTGCCGGACCTGCCGGTTCCGGTGCGGGAATCGCTGCCAAGCCTTTGGTCGGGCACGGATTTGCTTGGCATACCGATGATCGGCGGCCTATACGGGTTGGGCGCGGATGGACAGGGGCAGACGGACCGCGCGATCTTCCGTCCGCTTTCGTCGTTGGGAAGACCAGCTTTTACGGTTGTTTCGGACCGGGACGGCATTATTTAATCAGGGAACGTGCCCGTAGGAGTCCGGGGTGCGGCCTTGTCGGCGCACCGCATGGCGATGGGTTCGCAGAAAGGCGTGTGACGTGAACAATTTCGGCAAGAACCTCGCGCTCTGGATCATCATAGGGCTGCTGCTCGTGGCCCTGTTCAACCTGTTCCAGAGTTCCTCCACCCGTAGCCCGCAAACGACCGTTCCGTTCAGCGAGCTTCTCGCCGAAGTGGACCGGGGCCAGGTCGCCGACGTGACGATCAAGGGCAACCAGGTTTCGGGCCATTTCTCCGACGGCCGCTCCTTCAGCACCTATGTCCCGCCCGAGGCGGGTCTGGTGGAGCGCCTGACCAACAAGAACGTCCGGATCAACGCGGTCCCCGATGACAGCAACGTGCCGTCGCTGTTCTCGGTGCTGCTGTCCTGGTTCCCGATGCTTCTGCTGATCGGCGTCTGGATCTTCTTCATGCGCCAGATGCAGTCCGGCGGCGGCAAGGCCATGGGCTTCGGCAAGTCGCGGGCGCGCCTGCTGACCGAGAAGGTCGGGCGCGTCACCTTCGACGATGTCGCCGGCATCGACGAGGCCAAGCAGGAGCTGACGGAGATCGTCGAGTTCCTGAAGGACCCGCAGAAGTTCCAGCGGCTGGGCGGCAAGATCCCGAAGGGCTGCCTGCTCGTCGGCCCGCCGGGCACCGGTAAGACGCTGACCGCCCGTGCGGTGGCCGGCGAAGCCAATGTGCCGTTCTTCACCATCTCCGGTTCGGACTTCGTCGAGATGTTCGTCGGCGTGGGTGCGTCCCGCGTCCGCGACATGTTCGAGCAGGGCAAGAAGAACGCCCCCTGCATCATCTTCATCGACGAAATCGATGCGGTCGGCCGCCATCGCGGCGCCGGCCTGGGCGGCGGCAACGACGAGCGTGAGCAGACCCTCAACCAGCTCCTGGTCGAGATGGACGGCTTCGAGGCGAACGAGGGCGTGATCCTGATCGCCGCGACCAACCGTCCGGACGTTCTCGACCCCGCGCTGCTGCGTCCGGGCCGCTTCGACCGTCAGGTCGTGGTGCCGAACCCCGACGTGCTGGGCCGTGAGAAGATCCTCAAGGTCCACATGCGGAAGGTTCCGCTGTCGCCGGACGTCGACGCCAAGGTCATCGCCCGCGGCACCCCCGGCTTCTCCGGCGCCGATCTGGCGAATCTGGTGAACGAGGCCGCCCTGCTGGCCGCCCGCATCGGCAAGCGCGTCGTCGGCATGGCCGAGTTCGAGGCCGCCAAGGACAAGGTCATGATGGGTGCGGAACGCCGCTCCATGGTGATGACCGAGGACGAGAAGAAGCTGACCGCCTACCACGAGGCCGGCCACGCCATCTGCGCCATCCACTGCGTCGATAGCGACCCGGTCCACAAGGCTACCATCATCCCGCGCGGCCGTGCGCTGGGCATGGTGATGCGCCTGCCGGAAGGCGACCGCATCAGCCTGTCGCAGGCCAAGCTGCTGGCCGACCTGACCGTCGCCATGGGCGGCCGCATCGCCGAAGAGCTGATCTTCGGGAAGGAGCGGGTGACCACCGGCGCCTCGGGCGACATCAAGATGGCGACCGAGATGTCGCGCCGCATGGTGACGGAGTGGGGCATGAGCGACAAGCTCGGTCCGCTGCTCTACGGCGAGCCGACTCAGGAGGTGTTCCTGGGCCATTCGGTGACCCAGCACAAGAACATGTCCGACCGCACCGCCCAGCTGGTCGACGAGGAAATCCGCCGCATCGTGGATGAAGCCTACGACCGCGCCCGGACCATCCTGACCGAGAACATCGACCAGTTGCACACCCTGGCCAAGGGGCTGCTGGAGTATGAGACGCTGAGCGGCGACGAGATCAACCGTCTGCTGCGCGGCGAGGCGATCCTGCGCGACGACGACCGCGAGACGATGGCCGTCCCGCCGCGTCCGACCACCGGCACCGGCCGCCGCTCTTCCGTCCCGCCCAGCACCGGGCAGGAAAGCGGTGGAATGGGTCCGGAACCGCAGGGCACCTGACGGTTCGGGGCTTCGAAATGAAGAAGGCGGCGCTGCGAGGCGCCGCCTTTTTTCCTTTGTCGCTTACGATGACGGCAGGAACCGCTCAGAGCGCGCCCTTCTGCTCGCGGCGGCGGTCGAGCGCCACGTCGAACTGGCGCAGCAGCTTCTGCATGCC
>NZ_BADK01001024.1 GCF_000333595.1 Azospirillum sp. B506 | reverse complement strand
CGGACCAGCTGCGCAGCGGCGAGCCGCGCTATCAGGATTGGAAGGCGCTGGGCGCCCAGGCGCTGGTCGCCGGCAACACCACGACGGGCGGCGACGGCCGCATGAAGGTCGATTTCCGCCTGTGGGACGTTGCCGCCGGCCAGTACATGCAGGGGCTGAGCTACAGCGCCTCGCCGCAGGAATGGCGCCGCATCGCCCACATCGTGGCGGATGCCATCTATAAGCGCCTGACCGGCGAGGACGGCTATTTCGACACGCGCATCGTCTACGTCGCCGAATCCGGCCCGGCGAACGCGCGCAAGAAGCAGCTGGCCATCATGGACCAGGACAGTGCCAACCATCAGTTCCTGACCGACGGCCAGACCCTGGTCCTGACGCCGCGCTTCTCGCCGACGTCGCAGGAAATCACGTACATGTCGTACTTCAACAAGAAGCCGCGCGTGTACCTGTTCAACATCGACACCGGCCGCCAGGAGGTCCTGGGCGACTTCCCCGGCATGACCTTCGCCCCGCGCTTCTCGCCGGACGGCAACAAGGTGATCATGTCGATGGCCCAGAACGGCAACACCGACATCTACACCCTGGACCTGCGCACCCGCCGCCAGACCCAGCTGACCGATGCGCCGGGCATCGATACCGCCCCCAGCTATTCCCCGGACGGCCAGCGGATCGTCTTCGAGTCGGACCGCGGCGGCACGCAGCAGCTCTATGTCATGGGCGCCGACGGCTCTGGCGTGAAGCGTCTGACCTTCGGCGAGGGCCGCTACGGTACGCCGGTGTGGTCGCCGCGCGGCGACCTGATCGCCTTCACGCGCCAGCGTGGTAGCAGCTTTGCAGTGGGCGTAATCCGTCCGGATGGGACGGGGGAACGAATCCTGACCGAAGCCTTCCACGTCGAAGGCCCGACATGGGCGCCGAACGGCCGTGTTCTCATGTTCTTCAAGGACTTGCCGTCGGGCGATGGCCGAGGCCGCAACGCGAAGCTGTACAGCATCGACATCACGGGCGCCAACGAGCGTCGCGTGAGCACCCCTGTCGATGCGTCGGACCCTGCGTGGTCGCCCTTGATTCCCTAGTGGAGTAGCCCTATTTTGCGGCGGCGCGGGAGCAATGCTCAAGACAAAGGTCGATGTCGTCTTTTCGTCGGGGCTTGGCGGAAAGAAGCGGCCCCCGCGCAGACCAGGACTCGGCCATCCGGCAAGTTTCGTTCAATTGCCAATCAAGTTTCGTTCAAGGGGTCCCTGAACATGCGCATGAAGTTCCTCGCCCTCGCCGCGGTCGCTCTGCTCGCCGCTTGCGAATCCACTCCGAACGACGCCGCCAACGGCGCCAACACCGGTGCCCAGCAGTCGTCGGTCCGTCCGGGTTCGGCGGAAGATTTCGTCGTCAACGTCGGCGACCGCGTCTTCTTCGGTCTCGACCGCTTCGACCTGTCGCCGGAGGCTCGCGCCACCCTCGACCGTCAGGCCAAGTGGCTGCAGACCTACGGCTCGGTCACCGTCACCGTCGAGGGCCATGCCGACGAGCGCGGCACCCGCGAGTACAACCTGGCCCTGGGTGAGCGTCGCGCCAACTCGGTGAAGAACTACCTTGCCGCCAAGGGCATCCCGGCCAGCCGCGTCAACGTCGTCTCCTACGGCAAGGAGCGTCCGGCCGTGGTTGGTTCGAACGAGGCCGCATGGTCGCAGAACCGCCGTGGCGTGACCGTCGTCAACTGATGACGCCGGTCCCCGCCTGACGGGGAACAGGGAAGGGCGCCGCCGCCGGGAAGCCGGAGGCGGCGCCTTTTCTTTTTTGGCGTGGGCGTTCACCGCCTCTTTCGAGGGCCGGATTTCCGCTCCCGCGTGCTTCTTTGCGCCGGCGCGCAAGTTCTGCTAAACAGCGGCCATCGCGTCGCCTTTTTCGTTCGCCATGGTCGCCGTGGGTGCTCCCCCCGGCATCAGATCTCCTCAGGATCCCACGCGCATGACCAACATCCGTCCCGTCGCCGCCCTGCTGCTGGGTGGCATGCTCGCGGCAATGTCCGCCCCTGGCCCCGCCCTGGCCCAGTCGAAGGGGCAGATCGAGCGGCTGCAATCGCTGGAAACCCAGGTTGCGGCACTGGGCGGTCCGGTTGAGGTGGCGCAGCTGTCGCCGTCCGTCGCTGCCGACTTCGAGATCCGCCTGCAGAACCTCGAACGGACCATTCAGGATCTGACCGGCAAGTACGAGGAATCGAGCTATCAGGTCACCCAGCTGCGCGAGCGTCTGGAAAAGGTCAACGCCGACGTCGATTTCCGCCTGAAGGAGCTGGAAAAGGGCGGCGGGGCCGCCGGCGGCGCCATGGGTGGGGCGATGGGCGGTGCGATGTCCGATGCCGCGCCGAGCAAGCCGTCCAAGGCGGCCGCGGCTGATGACAAGAAGGCCGACAAGCCGGCGCAGACCGCTTCGGCCAATCCGCCCTCCACCGCCGGGCTGTCGCCGGAAAAACAGTATGAGCAGGCGTTCGAGCTGCTGCGCAACTCCGACTATGACCGGGCGGAGAAGGCCCTGCAGGACTTCATCGCCAAGAACAAGTCGCACGCCTATGCCGGCAACGCGCAATATTGGCTGGGCGAGAGCTATTACGTCCGCAACAAATTCCCGGAAGCGGCCCAGGCCTTCGCCGAGGTGCTGTCCAAGTACCGCACCAACCCGAAGGCGGCGGACAGCCTGCTGAAGCTGGGCATGACCCTGCAGCAGATGAACAAGAAGTCGGATGCCTGCACCGCCTTCGGTCAGCTGCTGACCAAGTTCCCCGAAGCCTCGGCCAGCGTGAAGCGCCGTGCCGATACGGAGCGCAAGCGCATCAATTGCCCGGCCTGATGGGCGGAAGCGGTGGCGACTCCGCTCCGGTAACGCCGGAGGAGTTCGCCCGCACCCTGGCGGCGATCGGTGGATTCGAGCCGGCCCCGGCCGTCGCGGTCGGCGTTTCCGGCGGTGGAGACAGCGTGGCGCTGGTCTTGCTGCTGCGGCATTGGGTCGCAGAGCGCGGCGGAACCCTGCTGGCGCTGACCGTCGATCACGGGTTGCGCCCCGAGTCCGGCGACGAGGCGGCGGCGGTCGGGCAGGCCATGGCCCGGTTAGGCGTTCCGCATCGGGTTCTGCGCTGGGAGGGGACAAAGCCGTCGGCCGGCGTGCAGGCGGCGGCCAGGACCGCGCGGCACCGGCTGCTTGGCGCGGCCTGTGCCGGGGCGGGCATCCTGCATCTGGCGCTCGCCCATCATCGCGACGATCAGGCGGAAACGGTTCTGCTGCGTCTGGCCCGCGGCTCCGGCATCGACGGGCTGGCCGGGATGGCGCCCGTCCGCGCCGATGGGGCGGTTCGGGTGATCCGGCCGTTGCTTGGTTTTTCCCACGACCGGCTGCTGGCGACCTGCCGCGCCGAAGGCGTGGACTGGATCGAGGATCCCTCCAACCACAATCCACGATTCGCCCGCGCCCGTCTGCGTGCCGCCCGCGCCCTGCTG
>NZ_BADK01001025.1 GCF_000333595.1 Azospirillum sp. B506 | reverse complement strand
GGCTGACGAAGATGCGGGCGACCCGGGCGTCGCTGGCGGCGATCTGGATCAGCTTCGCCTGACGGTCCGACCATTCGCCGGTGACGCGCATGCGGTCGTAATCGACATACTTGATCTCGTCCAGCCGCTCGCGCCCGGCCCGTCCCATCGGCGGCAGATCCAGCCGCAGCCAGACATCGGCGTCCAGGCCGATCTGATGGCTGGCATGACCCGACGGCATCGGCCCGCCGCGCGCCTGCCCCATGTCGCCGATCAGCGCGGTGCCCAGCCCGGCCATCGCCACCTTCTGCCCGAACTCGCGGAGCATGTCGACCAGCACCGGATGGCCGAAGTTGCGCTGGCGCGACAGACGGATCACCTGATAGCCGACGCCTTCCGGCGGCAGGGCACGGGCGCCGGCTATGCAACCGGCGGCATAGCCGCCGATGGATCTGGCGGCCCCCAGAGACGGACCGGTCACCGCGCCCCAGGCGACGCTGGTGGCATAGGCTGGGATCGGCGCCGGCTTCTTCTTCCGCTGCTTGGCGTCGGCCGCGCCCGCCGTCAGCAGGGCGACGGCCAGCCCGACGCAGGCGACCCGTTTGAAGGCACGCCCGCCAAAAGCGCGAAATCCCATCTCCGTCCCCCGCAACACCGCCGGCACCCCCACGGCTATAGCGAAGTCGTGGTTAAGGAATGATGGAGGAGGGCGGACGGTCAGTCCAGCGTCTGGCGATAGCGCTTCAGCGCCACCACCGTGACCACCGTCAGGAACAGGGCCAGCGCCAGCACCTCCGTGGCGATCTCCGTCAGCCCGTTCCCTTTCAGCAGGATGCCGCGGACGATGCGCAGAAAGTGGGTCAGCGGCAGGATCTCGCCCACCGCCTGCGCCCAGCCGGGCATGCCACGGAAGGGGAACATGAAGCCGGACAGCAGCATCGACGGCAGGAAGAAGAAGAAGGACATCTGCATCGCCTGCAGCTGGTTGCGCGCCAGCGTGGAAAAGGTGAAGCCGACGGCCAGATTGGCGGCGATGAACAGGATCAGCACGGCGGACAGCAGGCCCAGGCTGCCGACGATCGGCACGTCGAACAGCAGCCGCGCCGCCACCACGATCAGCAGCACCTGGACATAGCCGACGACGACGAAGGGCACGATCTTGCCCAGCATCACCTCGAACGGCCGCACCGGCATGGCCAGCAGGTTCTCCATCGTCCCGCGCTCCCGCTCGCGGGTGACGGCAAGCGCGGTCATCATCACCATGGTCATGGTCAGAACCACGCCCATCAGGCCGGGCACCACATTGTATTGCGTGATGCCTTCCGGGTTGTAGCGGCGATGGACGCGCAGCTCGACCGGGTCGGGACCGGTGCGCAGGGATGCCAGCGGCCCGGTCAGGTCGGGGTTCAGCGCCTGCCGGGCGATGGCGGTCAGCGCCGACAGGGCGTTGCTGGTCGCCGCGGGGTCGGTGGCGTCGGCCTCCACCAGCAGGACCGGGCGGGTGCCGCGCTGGAGGTCGCGGGCGAAGCCGGTGGGGATGGTGACGGCGAACTGGACCTCCCCCTCCGCCAGCAGCCGATCGACCTCCGCCTCCGATCCCGCGGTGCGGGTGATGGCGAAGTAGCGGGAGTTCTCCATCGCCGCGACCAGCGTGCGGGCGAAGGGGCTGGAGTCGGCGACCAGAACCGCAGTCGGCAGCGCCTTGGGGTCGGAATTGATGGCGAAGCCGAACAGGATCAGCTGCAGGATCGGCACCCCCACCATCATGGCGAAGGTCAGCCGGTCACGCCGCATCTGGATGAATTCCTTCACCATCACCGCCATCAGGCGGCCCGCCGATATCCGCGCCATCGCACTGCCTCACAGGGGCCGGGGCCTGCGGAAGAGTCTACGCCACCCCATCGGCCCGGTCGAACTGCAACGCCGCCAGCCTGGCATAAAGCCCGCCCTGCGCCACCAGTTCGCCATGGGTGCCGGTCTCCACCACGCGGCCCTGGTCCATCACCACGATGCGGTCGGCGTTCAGCACGGTCGCGAGCCGGTGGGCGACGATCAGCGTGGTACGGCCATGCATCAGCCGGTCAAGCGCATCCTGCACCATCCGTTCGCTCTCGGCATCGAGCGCGCTGGTCGCCTCGTCCAGCAGCAGCACCGGCGGGTCGCGCAGGATGGCGCGGGCAATGGCGAGCCGCTGGCGCTGACCGCCCGACAGCCGCACGCCCTTCTCGCCCAGGAAGGTGCCGAACCCCTCCGGCAGCGCATCGAGGAAGTCCAGAGCATGAGCGGCCTCGGCGGCGGCGCGCACCTCGGCATCCGAGGCATCGGGACGGCCGTAGCGAATGTTCTCCCAGGCATTGGCGGAGAAGACCACCGGGTCCTGCGCGACGAGGCCGAGCCGGCGGCGCACCTCCACCGGATCGGCATCGCGCAACTCGACGCCGTCGAGTCGCACCGAGCCGGCCTGCGGATCGTAATAACGCAGCAGAAGCTGGAACACCGTCGACTTGCCGGCTCCCGACGGGCCGACCAGAGCGACCCGCTCGCCCGGCTTCACATCCAGCGAGAAGCCCTCCAGCGCCGCCCAGTCGGGCCGCGACGGGTAATGGAAGCGGACGCAGTCGAAGGACAACGCCCCAGCCGCCGGGCTGGGCAGCGGCTTCGGCGCCGCCGGAGCGCGGATCTCCGACTCGACGGACAGCAGGCTGAACAGCCGCTCGGTGGCACCGGCGGCGCGCTGGAGGTCGCCGATCACCTCGCTGATGGCGCCGACCGATCCGGCAACGACCACCGAATAGATGACGAAGGCCGACAGCTGACCGGGAGTGATCCGCCCGGCCACCACGTCATGGCCGCCGATCCACAGGATGATGCCGACGGCGCCGAAGACCAGGACGATGACGATCACCGTCATCACCGCCCGCACCCGCACGCGGCGGATGGCGACGTCGAAGGCCTCCTCCACCCGCTTTCCGAACAGGCTGCGGTCGATGGTCTCGTGGGTGAAGGCCTGGACCGTGCGGATGGCGGCCAGCGTTTCCTCGACGAAGGACCCGATGTCGGCGATGCGGTCCTGGCTGTCACGCGACAGCTTGCGCACCCGCCGGCCGAAGAGAATGATCGGCGCCACCACCAGCGGCACCACCAGCGCCACCAGCCCGGTCAGCTTGGGCGAGGTGATCAGCAGCATGCCGGTGCCGCCCAGGAACAGCAGCGCATTGCGCAGCGCGATGGAGGCCGACGACCCGACCACCACCTGCAGCAGCGTGGTGTCGGTGGTCAGGCGCGACAGGATCTCGCCGGTCTTGGTCGTCTCGAAGAAGCCCGGCGACAGCGTCAGCACATGATCGTAGACGGCGCGCCGGATGTCGGCGACCACCCGCTCGCCGATCCAGCTGACCAGATAGAAGCGGCCATAGGTGGAGGCCGCCATCAACGCGATCACCGCCAGCAGAACCAGCAGCGCCCGGTCGAGCAGCGAGGTGTCGCCGCCGGCGAAGCCCTGGTCGATCAGCACCCGCATCCCCTGCCCCAGCCCAAGCACGGTGCCGGCGGCCACGGTCAGCGCCACCATGGCACCCAGGATGCGCCATTTGTAAGGGAGCAGGAACGGCACCAGCCGGCGCAGGGGGCCGAGGTCGCGACGGCGGGCATCGGCCTCGCCACGGGCGGAGGCGGCGATCATGTCGGGGGAGGGTTGGCGAGCCACGCGGTTCCCGCTTGTCTGTTGGGGTTATTGGTGCGGATCGCTGGCATATAGCGTGGTGTCACGATGCCAACAAGGCGACGGAAGGGCGAAACCCCTCGTAAAATGCCCTTGCAACCCACCGCAGGCTCCCTGAACGAGGCTCGATTCCGGGGTTGCGCCGGTGAAGGTGTTTTGGTATAGACGCCGCTCGCTTTGCAGGAACCCCGGCCATGAAGACTGACATCCATCCCGACTATCACGAGATCACCGTGGTCATGACCGACGGCAGCTCGTTCACGACCCGCTCCACCATGGGCAAGCCGGGCGACACGCTGCGCCTCGACATCGACCCGAAGTCGCACCCGGCCTGGACCGGCGTGCAGAAGCTGCTGGACACCGGCGGGCAGATCGCCAAGTTCAACAAGCGCTTCGCGAACTTCGGCCTCAAGAAGTAAGCGTTACCGCACTTCTATCCTGCCGATGCGAAAAGGGCGTCCGACCGGTTCGGACGCCCTTTTCGTTTGTGCCTGCGGTCCGCGCTGTCCTTTACCCCACTGCCGCGGCGGCCTCGCGCTCCACATCGGCGCGGACCATGGCGTCGAGCCGGTGGACGCGCATATACAGGCTATGGCTGCGCTCCAGCAGGCTGCGCAGGCCGGACGGCAGGTCCTCGTTGTCGGGACCGCTGGGATCGGAACAGATCTCGCCACCGGACAGGGCGAAATCCTCGCTCGCCGCCTGCTCCTTCGACATCTCGCCGGCATGCACGGCCTTCTGCGCCAGCAGCCACGCCATCACCTGGGTCAGGCGGCTGGTCACCCGCATCGATTCGTAAGAGATTTGCAGACGGACCTGCGGCGGCAGCTTCCGGTGTTCGGCCGCATCATGATAGGCGATGTAATTCCGCGCCTCGATCAAGAGGGCCATGGTCTCGTCATAGGGACCGTTGAAGAAGAAGGTGTGCGAAGTCATGGTCGTCGGCCCCCTCCCGCGGACTTACGGCCCTAGCGTGAGCCTTGCCGCAACTGATTAACAATTGGTGACTGGGCGGTGGCCAGCAACCCCAGGCGGGGTCTCGCCGGGCTTCGTGCGCCCGCCCTCTTGAACAGGCGAAAGCATCGATTATCTCTCGCTCGTCAGGCGGATGCCCATCCGGGGTCCGCCTCCAACCCCACCCTTAGAGGACCGACCAGACCGTGGTCCTCGACGGCCGTATCGCTCTTTCGGAGGATATGTCATGCGTAGCTACGACCTTTCGCCGCTGTTCCGTTCCACCGTCGGTTTCGACCGCCTGTCGCGTCTGCTGGAGACCGCGACCACCGGTGACGAGGCGGCTTCCTACCCGCCCTACAACATCGAAAAGCTGAGCGAGGATTCGTACCGGATCACCATGGCCGTCGCCGGTTTCGGTCTGGACGACCTCAACATCGTCGCTCACCAGAATTCGTTGACCGTCACGGGTAAAGCTAAGAAGGACGAGCCCACCGGCCAATTCCTCTACCGGGGTATCGCCGGCCGCGCGTTCGAGCGCCGCTTTCAGTTGGCCGATTTCATCAAAGTGACCAGCGCGTCTCTTCAGAATGGCCTTCTGCACGTCGAGCTGGCACGCGAGGTACCCGAAGCGATGAAGCCGCGGAGCATTCCGATCGTCACCGCCACCGCCAACCAGTCGGTGGAGGTCGAGGCGCCCGCTCCGACTCCCGCGCTGACCCAGCAGGCGGCATGACGCCCTGACCCGGCCCGTCTGCTCCTGACGCCGACATGAGAACGGCGCCCCGGACCATCCGGGGCGCCGTTTCCTTTGCTGCAACTCCAAGTCAGGCGCGGGGAAAGCTGTCGGGCGGTGCCAGCACCCACTCGGCATAGCCGGCGCGCAGCAGTTCGTAGGCCGCGACCAGCCCGGCCGCTCCGGCATAGGCGGTGACCAGCACCTGTTCCGGCGCCACCTGCACCCCGAAGACGATCAGCAACGCGCCCAGGAACGGCCCGCCCAACAGCAATGCCGCCAGCCACAGCGGCTCGGCCGACAGCCAGGTGCTGAGCACCGCACGGGTCCGTCGCGACAGGCGCAGCAAACCGCCGGCCTTGGCGTCGAGCGCCCCCAGGCTGCCGGCCCGCAGTTCCGCCAACCGTCGGCCGTCGGCATCGATGAAGACGACCCCCACCTTCATGCCCTGACGACGGACGGCGGCCCGCACCGAGTCGCCGAGTCGAGTTTCCAGCAGGATCGCGTTGCCGCCCAACGCCGGCAAGGCGTCGCACACCTCCTCCGGCGGTTCGCCCCACTCGCGAAGTGCGGCCAGGATGAGCCGGGGATCGTCGCAGGGAATCGCATCCATATGGATTATCCGCCCCTGCGGCGCCGTCACCTTCAGGACCAACGCCTGCTCGGCCGGATCATGGGTGCCTTCGACCCGCAGCCCGCCATCGACCACATAGGAGAATCGCAGGCATCCGTCGTGGCGGCTGAGCGTGTTCATGGCGGCACCCCTCCAGTCGCATCCCTGGCGGATCGGACCGAAGGGATCTGGGCGTTGGCATCGACATGACCAACACGCCAGCCAGGCGAACGGCCATCGCGACGGTGCGGAGAAAAAGGGGAAGCCCGACCGGAAAATTCAGGGGCAGCCGAGGCGGTGTCCGGACAAGAAAATAGCGCCGAGCCGATCCGGCTGGCGCTTCCAATTTGCTCTCCCGTGGGAGAGAATGGCGGATGGGGGGAGATTCGAACTCCCGATACCCGTGAGGGTATGCCGCATTTCGAGTGCGGTGCATTCAACCGCTCTGCCACCCATCCGCTGCCCCGTTTGGCGGGGTGGGCGGAACCTATATAAACGCCTTCGGCCGCGCAAGCCTTTTTTGCGGAAAAATGCGATGCTTTTCGACGGCATCCCTGTTGACTCTGAGCCCCCCTTGAGTATAGATCGTCGCTCCCATGAACGGGCTTGCGCATCGAACGGTGGGCGAGAAGCCCGCCGTTTGTTTTGACATAGGCAGTGACGACAATGTTTGCAGTGATCCGCACCGGCGGCAAGCAGTACAAGGTCGCCAATGGCGACGTGATCCGTGTTGAGAAGCTCGAGGCCGATGCTGGCGCCTCCATCACGCTCGATGACGTGCTGATGGTCGGCGACGCAGGCAACACCACCATCGGCACCCCGACCGTGGCCGGCGCCTCGGTTGTCGCCGAGGTCGTCGCCCAGGATCGCGGCCCGAAGATCATCGTCTTCAAGAAGAAGCGCCGCCAGAACTATCGCCGTAAGAACGGCCACCGCCAGGACCTGACCGTCCTGCGCATCACCGGCATCAACGGCGCGGCCTGAGTCCGGTTTTCCGGTCAGGCTCTTCGGCGTCCCTTCAGTTTTAGGAGCAACACCCCATGGCACACAAAAAGGCAGGCGGCTCGTCCCGCAACGGCCGTGACTCCGCCGGCCGCCGTCTCGGCGTGAAGCGCTTCGGTGGCGAGACCGTCGTCTCCGGCAACATCATCGTCCGTCAGCGTGGCACGAAGTTCCACCCGGGCGAGAATGTCGGCCTCGGCCGCGACCACACCATCTTCGCGATGGCCGACGGTCAGGTCTACTTCAAGCACAGCTCGAACGGCCGCACCTTCGTGAACGTCGTTCCGGCCAACGACCAGGAAGTTCCGGCCGTCGCCGCTGAGTGATCGGGCCGAGTAACCTCTAAGGTCGTTGCGCGGCCTGTGTCGCAGGCTTGCACGCTTGTGGGATAGAATCGGGGGACCGGGCGACCGGCTCCCCGATTTTCGTTTTCAGTCCGGTGCTGTCCCACCGCCGGTTTCCCTTCCGTTTACGGGCAAGGTCCCCCGATGAAGTTTCTCGATCAAGCCAAGGTGTTCTTGAAGAGCGGTGACGGCGGCCCCGGCGCCGTGGCGTTCCGCCGCGAGAAGTTCATCGAGTTCGGCGGCCCGGACGGCGGCGACGGCGGTCGCGGCGGCGACGTGATCATCGAGGCGGCGGACGGCCTGAACACGCTGATCGATTACCGCTACAAGCAGCATTCAAGGCACAGCGCGGTCA
>NZ_BADK01001026.1 GCF_000333595.1 Azospirillum sp. B506 | reverse complement strand
AAGGGCCATGTCGGGGATCCCAGCGGTGCCGGGCATCGACCCACCGCCAAAAGCGCCGCCCAGAGCAGCGAGGCCGAATGATCCGAACGATCCCACCCCCTGCCCCATCATGTGGAACATCCGGGTCATCATATCCGCCATTTCGGGATCCGCGGCGCAAGCCGTCCACTGGTCCTGCCACAGGTCGAGGTAGCGGCGCGCCAGCGATTCGTACGATGGCGGATCGGAGGGGCGGTCTGGGTTCGACGGGTCGGCCATGGCCGGATTATAGGAGTGGCAGAGGCGGATTGACCAGCCCGCCATGTCTCCCCACCTGACCTTTCGGGTATAGGCGGGGTATCCTGCGGGAGCGGTCATGCTCCAGCCGTGCCGGCAACCGGGCCCGCAAGCCCAGCGCAACCGCGGCGCTATGTCGCGGCGCAACGCTGGACAAATTGCTATCCCTTCGAGTAGTCCTAATGACGGAACAATTTCCGCCGCCTGTATCAGACGCTTGTCCCGTGTCAGGAACACGTCCCTTCTTGAAAGAGTCCGCGATGGCCGACAAGGAAGACCAGAAGTCCGCTCCGATCACGATCAAGAAGTACGCCAACCGGCGGCTCTACAATACCGCCACCAGCAGCTACGTCACGCTCGACCATCTCTGCCAGATGGTGAAGGATGGGTTGGACTTCGTTGTCTATGACGCGAAGACCGGGGAGGACATCACCCGCTCCGTCCTGACCCAGATCATCGTGGAGGAGGAGAGCAAGGGCCAGAATCTGCTGCCCATCAGCTTCCTGCGCCAGTTGATCGGCTTCTACGGCGACAACATGCAGGCGGTCGTGCCGCGTTACCTGGAATATTCGATGCAGGCCTTCTCCCGCAATCAGGAGCAGATGCGCGACTATTTCCAGAACACGCTGGGCGGCATGTTCCCGTTCGGCCGGCTGGACGAGGTCAGCAAGCAGAATATGGCGATGTTCGAACGCGCCATGCGGATGTTCACGCCCTTCGGCGCTCCCGGTGCGGCGGACGAGGCGACCGGCGCACAGCGCCCGCCCAGTCAACCCGGCCCCGCCGCCGCCCCTTCGGCCGGTGCGACCTTCGACGAGTTGCAGAAGCAGATCGACCAATTGCAGAAGCAGATCGCCAGCATCGCCAGCCCGGGCGGCAAGTCGGACGCGAAATAGCGCGCGGTCGGACAGACCCGGTGGCAGACGGTTACGGCAGGCGATTGGCAAAGAAGGCGGGGTCATACCCCGCCTTTTTCATTGCGCCGGCACAAGCGGGCGCGCAGGCTCCGGATCGTGCATAGGGGGCACCTTCTCGTCCACGGAGCCGGTCCGGCTGAATTGTCGGTGTCGCCGGCCCGTCCAACCGTCAGGAGGGAACCGACCATGACCACCGAATTGACCGTTTCCATCACCATGGCCAGCGACGACCCGCGTGAGGTCACGCGATTCGAGAATCTGCTGCGCGACTGGCTCAGCCACCAGCAGGGCGTGGCCGGCATGGCCATCGCCGACCGCGGCAACGATGTGGCGGCAGAAAGCATCTGGCGCGCCGCCCGCAAGGCAACCTTCGGCCCGGCACTGAAGAACCCGTTCGCGCCATAACAGTGTAAAACGCGATCACCCCCTGAACAGGTGCGGGATCATCGCCGAATCCGCGCTGCCTCCCGAACCCAGGCGCGGATCGGCGGATTCCCGCACCCCCATGCCCAGGCACTTGTCGCCGACGATCCAGGCGTGCAGGACGGCGCGTGTGTCCTCCTCGCGGAAGCAGGACGGGGTTTCCAGCCAGACCGCACCATGGGCCGCGACGTCCTCGCCGATGTCCGGCCCGTCGTCGGCGATCACCGCCCCATGCTCCAGGATTCGGGTCGGCGCACCGTCCAATCCGTGCAGAGCGCGCACGGTCACCATATCGGCCCCCGCGATGCCGCCGGGATCGAGCGCCGCCCGGCATAGGTTGGGGTGGCGCGGGTACAGGTGCGACAGCACCGCCAGCAGGCCATGGTTCGACCACAGCCAGCACCAGAGCGGCGACAGCACGCTCATGCCGCTGCTGCGCAGGCGCTGCAGGAACCCGTCGTCGGCCAGACCGTCCCAGGGGTAGAGTTTCGTCAGCCAGGAGATCGGCTGCCCCTCGTCGTCGAGGAAGCGGCGCCCGTCCCAGGCGATGGAGTGCAGCGGCAGCAGGCGGGTGTCGATGCCGGCTTCCGCCGCGGTCGCGGCGAGATAGACCAGTTCGCCTTCCCGCACCGGATCGGGGGTGGCGCAGGTCGCATGCATGCGGCCACGGCCGGGCACGCCCGCCGCCAGCTCCTCCCACCGCTCCACCAGCGCCTCGTGCAGGCCGTTGAACTGGTTGGCGTCCGGCGCCATCGCCTCGCGCCAGTTGCGCTGGATCATCGAAGCGGCGAACAGCCCCTCCGAGGTGTCGTAGTTGCACCCCAGCAGCTTGACGCTGTCCCGCCCGTCATAGGCCAACGTCAGCCGGCCGGCCAACCCTCCCGCCCGCTCGTTGCACCGTCCGCCGGCCCAATAATCGATCCAGGAGGCTTCCAGCAGGCGCGCGAGATCGCCGCGGATGCCAAGCGAAGCGAACAGCTTGCGCTCCATCACATGACGCACGGCGACGGCGATCATGCTGTGCAGTTCGTCCGCCACGCTCTCGATCAGGTCGATCTGCGAGGCGGTGAACTCATAGGCTGTGTCCTCCCGCCAGCCGGCCCCGGCCGACATGGCCCGCACGCCATAGGGATATTTGCGGAGCCCCGGGCGCCAGTCGGCCCGCGGCTTCATCGTCGTCCTGCGCATCGCCGCCCCGTTCCCCGACCGTCAGCGGCGGATGGCTGGGCCGCGCAGGGCGGCCGGCGGCCGACGCGCAGGAAACCGCATGGAAAGGGTGACGGGCGGCAGGCTGGTCAACTGTCCACTGGTCAACGGTCAACTCCGGGGGAGGCCAATCCGACGCAGACGCGGATGCTCGCGACGCAATCGCTGCGACTGAAGCACAGCCTTGCGTATGTAACCTGCCGCGCCGCAACACGCCAGCACGCATCCGCGATAGCACCCCCGTCCGAACGCATCGGGACCGCGCCGAATCAAGCTCGCCCCCCTGACAAAGCGCGACACGGGACCGACCGCTGCGGCTAAAGGCAGCAGCGGTCGGTCCCGTGCGGTCGATTCCGCGTCAGATCAGCGTTGCCGACGAATGCCGCGACAGTGAGCGCATCGCCCACAGGGCGAGCCGGCCACGGCGCGGCTTCATCGCGGCAGCCACCTGATACAGCGGCGGTACCGCAGACAGGGCGGAGACCAGCACCTGCCGATCGTCTCGGACACCGCTCAGACGCTGGAGACGGCGGGCCGACAACACGATGCGCAGCACCTCCTCCTCGGACACCGTGCGGCGGGCGCGGAAGGAGACGAGGCTCGCCACCTCGCACAGGGCCGCCCGTTCGGCCAACAGCCCGGTCAGGCCCTTGGCAGCCGCTGTCAATGCAGCTTCATCGTAAAGGGCGAGGACAAGAGTCCTCAACCCGTGTTCCATCCGTGTGGACATGGCGGGCGCTCCGGAAAAATCGGAATGGCGTGCGGATCGGTGACGTGTTTTCGTCGAAGCCTGCAGCAGAAAATTTGCGGTTCGACAGGCGCGATTATCCGTGCGCGGCACCCGTTCGGCCATGCGCCCCAAGGTGGTAACACCCCGTCTGCGCCTTCCTGATGCGGAAAGGCCACAGTGGCTGTACCGATAAAGATCCAGGCGGATCGGAGAAAATTCGAGCAATCAGGGAATGGCCGGGATTTGTCCGCCCCGACAGACGGAAGAGAATGGTGGAGCCAAGGAGGATCGAACTCCTGACCTCTACAATGCCATTGTAGCGCTCTCCCAGCTGAGCTATGGCCCCACTATACTTCTCTTACTCTTCACCAACACTGAAGGTGTTGGTGCGCTTGGAGGGACTCGAACCCCCACGGCCTTTCAGCCACTAGGACCTGAACCTAGCGCGTCTACCAATTCCGCCACAAGCGCGTCCGCGTTTCTTGGGGTCACGCGGGGCGCTCTATGTACCCAGAGCCGCTGCTTCGCTCAAGTGGAAAAATGCAATCGCGCAAAAGTTTTTTCAGGGGCGGAGAATCGCCTGCCGACGCCCCACCCCGCCGGCCCTTGACTCTGCCCGCCCCTTACTCTGCCGGCTTGATCGCGTAGAAGCGATAGACCCGCACGCCGGCTTCGATGGCGGCGACACGGCGGGCCCACAACTCGACCTCCTCCATCACCGCCAGCTTAGTGGCGGTGTCCATCTGGAATTTCTCCAGATGCTCGACCAGCCCCTGGATGGCGGACAGGATCAGGCCGCGATGGGTGTCGGTGATGTCCTCGGCGATGCGCAGGTCGAGGTTGCGCTGGGCAAACGCATTGGCCATGCGGTCCTTGGGCCAGAGGTTCGGCGTCAGCGGCTCCTTCTCGCACCAGGTCTGCACCGCCTTGGCGCTCATCGCATCGGCTTCGGCGATGTAATCGGTGACCAGCAGATGGCCGCGCGGCTTCAATGCCAGCTCCATCCCGTCGAACATCTGTTCCTTGTCGCGGACGAAGAACAGGCCTTCCTTATAGACGATGGCGTCGACGCGCTTGGGATAGCCGAAATGCTCGGGATTGAAGGTCTCGACCGGCGCCTTCTTTTCAAGCCCCATCTTGAAGGAGCGGACCATGCCCTCCTTCGCCAGCAATTCCGACGCCTCCAGCCCGGTGACCCAACAGCCGTATTTGCCGGCCATGGTCCGGCTGGTGCCGCCCAGCCCGGCGGCGAGATCCAACACGCTCATTGCCGGGTTCAGCCCGAGCGGCTTGACCAGATAGGGGATGTGATCGGCACCGCCTGGGGTGTTGAAGCCCTCGCCCCACATCTTCTCCGCCACTTCGATGCGGGTGGCGGTCCACAGCGGCTTACCCCAGCGGTTCATGCCCGGGCCAGGGCCGGACTCGGAGGCGGCGGGCTGCTGCGGTTGCCCCTTGTCGGGCACCTGCTCCTCGCCCTTCTTCGCCTTCAGAGCTGACAGGTCATAGCCTTCCCACCACGCATACAGGCGTGTCTTCAGGCTCGGCCCTTGTCCCGAGGCACCGTCCTTGTCCGTCATCGCCGTGGCACCCCATCCGCCGATCGACTCCTGGCACCGCCAACCTCCCGCGGCCGGCAGCACATGGCGCCGCATCCTTCCGGTTGCCTGGCACAAGCCAAACACACCATCTGCAAGAACACGGACGGCCTCAGGTTAGACGGACGCGACTTGCATGCAAGGGGAAAAATTTCTTCGCAGAAACATAGCCCGACAATTTCCAGCCCACCCTCCGGATCAGCGCCCGACCTTGGACGACGCCGGAGCGGACTCCGGAAGGGAGGCCATGCGGGTGCCCGCCGCGTTCAGGACAGGGGCGCAGGCCGCCGGCATCTTGCGGACCACCCGCGGTTCGGGCTTGTAGCCCGGCGGATGCTCGATGGCGGGAGAGGCGCTGTCCAGCAAGGACATCAGTTCGTCGCCGCAGCCGTCGCCTTCGGGCTGTGCGTCTTGCTG
>NZ_BADK01001027.1 GCF_000333595.1 Azospirillum sp. B506 | reverse complement strand
GATCGCGGCGTCGGCCCGCGGCGCCGTCGGCGCGCCGCCACGCACCCATCTGCCCAAGGAGGACGCCGAGCGTCTGAAGGAGCAGATCGAGGCCTGTCTGGATTCGCGCGGCGGCGAAGTTTCGGCCCGCGCCCGCGCCGCCCAGCTCGGCCGTACCTATCTGGCGCTGGACCCACAGGGGCGGCGCAATTTCCTTCTTATGCTCGCGCGCGATTTCGACGTCGACCGCGATGCGGTGATGGACGCGATGGCGACCTTCCAGGCGGCGGCCGACCCGGTGGCCCGCGGCCATGCGGAACGGGCCTTGCGCCGCGCGCTGGAACCGCCGCGCCTGAGGCTGCTGACCCAGTTCAACGCCCTGCCGGAAGGGGTGAAGTTCCTGGTCGACCTGCGCGCCGAACTGATGGAGATGGCGCGGGGCGAGCCGCTGCTGCAGGCGTTGGAAGACGATCTGAAGAACCTGCTGCGCGCCTGGTTCGACGTCGGCTTCCTGGAGATGCACCGAATCACCTGGGACAGCCCGGCCTCGCTGCTGGAGAAGCTGATCAAGTATGAGGCGGTGCACGAGATCAGCGGCTGGCAGGATCTGAAGGACCGGCTCGATTCGGACCGCCGCTGCTTCGCCTTCTTCCACCCGCGCATGCCGCACGAGCCGCTGATCTTCGTCGAGGTGGCACTGGTCCAGGGCATGTCGGACAATGTGCAGGCGCTGCTCGATCCGACCGCGCCGGTCTGCGATCCCAAGAGCGCCGACAGCGCCATCTTCTACTCGATCTCCAACGCGCAGGTCGGGCTGGCGGGCATCAGCTTCGGCAATTTCCTGATCAAGCGGGTGGTCGACGGGCTGGCGACCGAATTCCCCACATCAAGTGCTACGCCACCCTGTCGCCAATCCCCGGCTTCCGCCGGTGGTTCGACCGCGCGCTCGACCGCAACGGCGACGCCCTGCTGACCAACACCGAGGCCGAGCGCATCGCCGAGCGGCTGAGCGAACTGGAGCAGGACGACGACGGGGACGCCTCCCCCGAAGGCGGCGCCGGCTTCGACGACTCGCCTTTGCTGGCCCGCGCGCTTGCCCGCCCTGGCTGGGTGGAGGATGAGGAACTGCAGAAGCGCCTGCGTGGGCCGCTGATGCGGCTGGGCGTGCATTACCTGACCACGGTGCAGGAGGCCAAGGCCAATGGGCGCGCCCGCGCCCTGGATCCGGTGGCGCATTTCCACCTGACCAACGGCGCGCGGATGGAGCGGCTGAACTGGCTGTCCGACCGCTCGGGCAAGGGGCTGACGCAGTCGCTGGGCATGATGATCAACTACCGCTACCGGCTGGGGGAGATCGACACCAATCATGAGGCCTACACCGGCGAGGGGCGCATCATCATGTCGTCCACGGTGCGCTCGCTCGGAAGGGCGGGCGGCTGAGGCGAACAGAGCGGACTTTACTCTCTTGCGTGGGGCCATTTTGCCTGTTTGCTTCCGGCGCGCTGTGCTATAGACCGGACTTCGCCGGCGGTCCGGCGGGTGTTCCGGCACCCGTCGCGGCTGCCTTTGCCATGAACGCGGGCGTGGCGGAATTGGTAGACGCGCTGGATTTAGGTTCCAGTGACTTCGGTCGTATGGGTTCAAGTCCCTTCGCCCGCACCATGGCAACACCTTGGACCGCATGGACAACACGGATTCGGGCCGCCCGGACGGGCGCCGCCGGGCCGGACCAACGAGATAGGCTTTCGTTCCGATGAACATCACCGAGACCAGCACCGACGGCCTCAAGCGCGAATTTCAGGTCGTCATTTCCGCCAAGGACATCGAAGAGAAGGTGAACGGCAAGCTGGAAGAGCTGCGCCGTACGGTTCAGCTGCCGGGCTTCCGTCCGGGCAAGGTGCCGGTCACCGTGATCAAGCAGCGCTATTTCGGCGGCGTGCTGTCCGAGGTGCTGGAGGACGCCATCTCCGACAGCTCGCGCCAGGCGCTGAGCGAGCGTGGCCTGCGCGTCGCCCTGCAGCCGAAGATCGAGGTCGAGAAGTATGAGGACGGCGGCGACCTCACCTACAAGATGGCCGTCGAGCTGCTGCCGGACGTCGAGCCGGGCGACTTCACTGGCATCGAGCTGGAGAAGCCGGTCGCCGAGGTCACCGAGGAGTCGGTGCAGGAAGCGCTGACCCGTCTGGCCTCGGCCCACTCGACCCAGGCCCCGGTCACCGAGGATCGCGCCGCCGAGACCGGCGACATCGCCGTGATCGACTTCGCCGGGACGGTCGACGGCGAGGCGCTGGAAGGCATGGACGGCAAGGACTACCCGCTGGAGCTGGGTGCCGGGCGCTTCGTTCCGGGCTTCGAGGAGCAGCTGGTCGGCGTCAAGGCCGGTGAGCACCGCACCGTCAACGTCACCTTCCCGGAAGACTACCCGCACGAGCGCCTGAAGGGCGCCGCGACGGTCTTCGAGGTCGACATCAAGGAGCTGCGCAAGAACGTCCCGGCCGAGGTCAATGACGAACTCGCCAAGGAGTTCGGCATGGAGAGCCTGGAGAAGATGCGCGAAGCCATCCGCGACCGCATCAAGGGCGAGTATGACGGCCTGTCCCGCCTGCGCGGAAGCG
>NZ_BADK01001028.1 GCF_000333595.1 Azospirillum sp. B506 | reverse complement strand
GCCCTGGGGAAGATCGTTTGTTTGGGTACGCCAAGCCGGCGATCAGCCCGGTGCCGTCGTCGCTCGTCACCTTCCACAACGGCAAGCTGCCGCAATATCCCTTCGACGTGAAGAAGGCCGAGGCGCTGCTGACGAGCCCCGCTTCAAGCGCGACGCCAACGGCGTCCGCTTCACCCTGACCCACGATTTCCTGCCCTACGGCGACGATTACCGCCGCACCGGCGAGTTCCTGAAGCAGGCGCTGAAGCGCGTCGGCATCGAGGTCACCATCCGCTCGCAGGACAGCGCCGCCTTCATCAAGCGGGTCTATGTCGACCGCGACTTCGACTTCGCCATCTCCTACAACAACGCCTTCCCCGATCCGCAGATCGGCGTCGTCCGTGCCTTCTGGTCGGGCTGGCTCGGCACCGGCACGCCCTGGACCAACGGCTCGGGCTACCGCAACGCCAGGGCCGACGCGCTGATCCAGGAAGCCGGCGTCGAAGGCGATCCGGCCAAGCGGGTCGCCGAGTTCAACGAGTTCCAGGACATCGTGCTGGGCGACGTGCCGTCGCTGCCGCTGCTGGAGCTGAACTTCTTCTCGGTCTATTCGGCCGACCTTCAGGGCATCGTCGAACAGGGCGACCAGGTCTACTCGTCGCTGAAGAACGCGCGCTTCGTCGACGCCCCGAAGGCGAACTGACGCATCGTGCTGACCTATCTCAGGCGGAGCGCCGCCCAGTTGGTCTTCGTCCTGCTGGGCATCGCGCTGATCAACTTCTTCCTGCTGCATCTGGCGCCCGGCGACGCGGCCCAGGTGCTGGCGGGCGAGTCCGGGGCGGCGACGCCGGAATACATGGAGGCGCTGCGCCGCCAGTTCGGGCTGGACCAGCCGCTCTACATCCAGTTCCTGCGCTATCTCGGCAACCTGCTGACCTTCGACCTCGGCTATTCCTTCCGCCAGTCGCTGCCGGTGTCTGAGCTGATCCTGCAACGGCTGCCGGCGACGCTGCTGCTGATGGGGACCGCCATCGGCTTCGCGCTGGTCGCCGGCTGCTCGCTCGGTTTCCTCGCCGCCCGGCGGGCGGGGAAGCTGACCGACACAGTGATTTCCATCGTCGCGCTGCTGTTCTACGCCACGCCGGTGTTCTGGGTCGGCATCATGCTGATCGTCGTCTTCTCCGTCATGCTGGACTGGCTGCCGGTCGGCGGCATGACCAGCGTCGAGGCCAATCTGAGCGGCCTCGCCCTGGTCGGCGACGTGGCGCTGCATCTGGTGCTGCCGGCGGTGACGCTGGGGCTGTTCTACCTCGCCATCTACGCCCGGCTGATGCGGGCGGCGATGCTGGAGGTCTACGGCCAGGATTTCGTCCGCACCGCGCGGGCCAAGGGGGTGCGGCCGCGCCGCATCGCCTGGCGCCACGTCCTGCGCAACGCCCTGCTGCCGATCGTCACCACGCTCGGCGTGCAGCTCGGCTCCATCCTCGGCGGGGCGGTGCTGGTCGAGACGGTGTTCTCCTGGCCGGGGCTGGGCCGGCTGGCCTTCGCGGCGCTGTTCCAGCGCGACCTCAACCTGCTGCTCGGCATCCTGTTCTGCTCGTCGGTGGTCGTGGTTCTCGTCAACATCGCGGTCGATCTGGTCTATACGCTGCTCGACCCGCGCATCGAACTCGGCTGACCGATGGCCAATACCGACACCGTTTCCCTGCCGCCGACGCGGACTGATTTCCGCGACCGCACCGTCGGCCGGCTGCTGCGCCGCCCCTCAGCGCTGCTGGGCCTGATCCTGCTCGCGGGCATCCTCGCCATGGCGGCCTTTGCCGACATCGCCTTCCCCGGCGATCCGCTCGACATGGCGGGGAT
>NZ_BADK01001029.1 GCF_000333595.1 Azospirillum sp. B506 | reverse complement strand
GGGGCGTGGTCTCGGGCATCGTCATGTCCTACCAGTTCGGCACCAACTGGAGCCGCTGTTCCGACACCGTGGGCAATGTCCTTGGGCCGCTGATCCAGTACGAGGTGGTGACCGCCTTCTTCCTGGAGGCGGCCTTTCTCGGCATCCTGCTGTTCGGGCGCGACCGGGTGCCGCGCGGCATCCACCTGATGGCGGCCTGTCTGGTGGCGCTGGGCACTCTGCTGTCGTCCTTCTGGATCCTGTCGGCCAACAGCTGGATGCACACCCCGGCCGGCTTCGAGATCAAGGACGGCCGCTATTTCGTCACCGACTGGTGGCAGGTGGTGTTCAACCCCTCCTTCCCCTATCGCCTGACCCACATGGTGACGGCGATGTTCCTGACCACCAGCTTCGTCGTCGCCGGCATCAGCGCCTTCTACCTGCTGAGGCGCCGGCATTTCGACCATGCGAAGCTGGGATTGAGCATGGCGCTCGGCCTCATCACCGTGCTGGCGCCCCTGCAGATCGTCCTTGGCGACCAGCATGGGCTGAACACGCTGGAACACCAGCCGGCCAAGATCGCCGCGATGGAAGGCAATTGGGAGGGCGGCCCGCGCGCCCCGCTGGTGCTGTTCGCCATCCCCGACGTGAAGGATGAGACCAACCGTCTGGAGATCGGCATCCCGGCCCTGTCCAGCCTGATCCTGACCCACGATTTCAACGGCACGGTTCCCGGCCTGAAGCAGTTCCCGGCCGATGAGCGGCCCGACCCGCGCATCATCTTCTGGACCTTCCGTCTGATGGTCGGCATCGGCCTGCTGATGCTGACCGTCGCGGCGGTTCATCTGGTGCTGCGTTTCCGTGGCCGGCTCTACAGCAGCGACTGGTTCCACCGAGTCCTGGTCGGTTGCATGCCCATCGGCTTCGTCGCCATCCTGGCCGGCTGGTTCACCACCGAGATCGGGCGTCAGCCTTATGTGGTCTACGGCCATCTGCGCACCGCCGACGCGGTGACGCCGTCGCTGACGGCGGAGGCGGCGCTGCTCTCGCTGCTGTCCTTCGTCGTCGCCTACGCCATCATCTACGGAGCCGGCACCTATTACCTGATCCGCCTGCTGCGCACCGGCCCGACGCATGTCCACGACGCGCCGCAGCAGCCGGAGGCGCAAAGCCCGAAGCGGCCGCTGTCGGCCACCGATCCTTCCATCGAAGCGGCGGAGTAAGCGCGATGCAGGAGATTGCGGAAGGAAGCCTGCTGACCCTGATCTGGGTGGGGATCATCGGCTTCGCGGTGTTCATGTATGTGCTGATGGACGGCTTCGACCTCGGCATCGGCATCCTCTATCCCTTCGCGCCGACGGAGGAGGACCGCGACACCATGATGAACACGGTGGCGCCGGTCTGGGACTTCAACGAGACTTGGCTGGTTTTGGGCGGGGCGGGGCTGTTCGCCGCCTTTCCCATCGCCTATGCGGTGGTCCTCCCCGCGATGTATCTGCCGTTGCTGGTCATGCTGATCGCCCTGGTCTTCCGCGGCGTGGCCTTCGAATTCCGCTTCAAGGCGCGGGCCGGGCGGCACTGGTGGAACCGCTCCTTCTTCCTCGGGTCGCTGCTGGCGACCTTCGCGCAGGGGGTGGTGCTGGGGTCCTTCATCCAGGGCATCCCGGTGGAGGGGCGGCAGTTCGCCGGCGGCATGCTGCATTGGCTGTCGCCCTTCAGTCTGTTCTGCGGGGCTGCGCTGGTGGTCGGCTATGCGCTCTTGGGCGCGACCTGGCTGATCTGGCGGACCGTCGGGCCGCTGCAGGACTGGTGCTTCCGCATGGCGCGGCGGCTGATGCTGGTGGTTCTCGTCGGGGTGGCGGCGGTCAGCCTGTGGACGCCCTCCCTGCTGCCGCAGATCGCCGAGCGCTGGTTCTCGCTGCCCAACCTGATCTTCCTGTCGCCGGTGCCCATCGTCACCGCACTGCTGGCCTTCGCCCTGTGGCGGGCCATCGACAACGGCCGGGAGGTGGCGCCCTTCGTGCTGTCGATGGCGCTGTTCGCCCTCTCCTATCTCGGCCTCGCCATCAGCCTGTGGCCGCACCTGATCCCGCCCGGCGTCACCGTGTGGGATGCGGCGGCCCCGCCCAAGCCCCAGGTCTTCCTGCTGGTCGGCATGGCCTTCCTGATCCCGGCGATCCTGGCTACACCGCCTATTCCTACTGGGTCTTCCGCGGAAAGGTGACGGGTGCCTTCGGTTACCATTGAGCGGACGGGGCGCCCCGGCCTAAAAAGGGCGCCTTCGGACGGGAAAGGGAACCGCCATGGACATCGACATCAGCTTCGCCGAGGCCATGCTGCGCCGTGGCGCCGGCCTGCTGCAAGCGGAAGCGGGCGAGGCGAGCGATCCCTTCGCCGTGCTGGCCCGTCTGCTGGCCGCCGCGGCGGCGACCGATGCGCCGCCGGTGGTGCTGAGCGAGGGCGGCAGCCACCCCGCTTTGTTCGACGAGGCCAGCCGCCGGGCGGTGGAACCGCTGCCCGCCCGTCTCGCCGGGCTGGCCGCCATCCGCCAGGGCGAGCGTGCCACCATGTACGAGTTCGACGGCACCGGCCCGCTGACCGGCAACCGCATCGTCGCCGCCCTGCTGCGACCGGACGAGCGGGCCGACCTGCTGCATGTCTACATCGCCATCGGCCGCCTGCGCGGCGGCGAGGCGCAGATCACCGTGCCGCCGGCCCTGCTGCGCTTCGACGCCGCGGCGCTGGGCCAGACGCTGGGGCTGCTGGGCGACGCGGTGTCGCGCAGCCCCAACGCTGCCACCGCGGCGCTGGCCCATGCCGCCGCCATCCTGCCGATGGAGGGGCATGAGCAGGGCAGCATGCCGGCGGCCCTGCTGGACCTCTACTGGCATGGGTTGACGCTGGCGTCGGTGCGGGCCGACGGCGGACTGGCGACGATGACGCCGGAAGGGAGCGCGTGAAGGAGGCTTAACAGGCACCCTCTTTTGCAATTCGTTTGAAACTCTTTCCCCTGCTGCCGATCTGGTGACAGAGTCAACGTCAGTGAAATACTGCGTCACATCGTCACCAGTTCATCGGGAGCAGCCATGCGCCAGCGCCTCCGCTTCTATCTCGGCGACGAACTTCGGGAGATCGACGCGATCGATCCGACCCTGACGGTGCTCGACTGGCTGCGTCTGTCGGAACGCAGGGTCGGCACCAAGGAAGGCTGTGCGGAGGGCGATTGCGGTGCCTGCACCGTGGTGGTCGGGCGGCTGGACGGCGACACCCTGCGCTACGAGGCGGTGAACGCCTGCATCCGCTTCCTCGCCACGCTGGACGGCTGCCGGCTGCTGACGGTGGAGCATCTGAAGGGGCCGGACGGCGCGCTGCACCCGGTGCAGCAGGCGATGGTGGATTGCCACGGCTCGCAATGCGGCTTCTGCACGCCCGGCTTCGTCATGTCGCTGCTGGCGCTGTACCTGAATGAAGACCGGCCGGACGGCCAACGCCCCGATAGGCAGCGGATCGACGACGCGCTGGCCGGCAACCTGTGCCGCTGTACCGGCTATGAACCCATCGTCCGCGCCGCCCATGCCATGTACGACATCGGCGAGCCTGCGACGGACAGGTTCGCCGACCGCGTGGCGATGGAGGAAAAGCTGAAAGCTCTGCGCGACGAGGAGATCCTCAGCGTTGGGGTCGCCGGGCGCCGTTTCCTGGCGCCGGCCACCATGCCGCAGCTGGCGCAGCTTCTGCTCGACAACCCCGGCGCCACCATCGTGGCGGGGGCGACCGATGTCGGGCTGTGGGTGACCAAGTTCCAGCGCGTGCTGGCGACGGTGATCCACACCGGCCGGGTCCGCGCCCTGCGGCGGATCGAGGATCGCGGCGACGCGCTGGTGATCGGCGCCGGCGTGACCTACAGCGACGCGGCGGGGCGGATCGCCGCGCTCTATCCCGATTTCGGCGAGTTGATCCGCCGCATCGGGGCGGAGCAGGTGCGCAACATGGGCACCATCGGCGGCAACATCGCCAACGGCTCGCCCATCGGCGACACGCCGCCGGCCCTGATCGCCTGCGGCGCCACCCTGCGGCTGCGGCGCGGCGGGGAAACGCGCGAGCTGCCGCTGGAGGACTTCTTCATCGAGTACGGCAAGCAGGACCGCCGCGCGGGCGAGTTCGTCGAGGCGGTGATCCTGCCCAAACCGGCGGCGGGGATTCGCTTCCGTGCCTACAAGATCGCCAAGCGCTTCGACCAGGACATTTCCGCCGTCTGCGGCGCCTTCCGCCTGACGCTGGATGGCGACGGCCGCGTCGCCGACATCCGCATCGCCTTCGGCGGCATGGCCGGCACGCCGAAACGGGCGGCCGGGGCCGAGGCTGTGCTGCTGGGCCGTCCTTGGACCGAGGAAACCGTGCGCCAGGGCATGGCGGCGCTGGCGGAAGACTACACGCCGCTGTCCGACTGGCGGGCGAGTGCGTCCTACCGCACCGCCGTGGCCGCGAATTTGCTGATGAAGCTGTATGTCGAGACCAGCGACCCGGCGGCGGAGACCCGTCTGGTCGGCGACCGGAGGCTTGCGCATGCCTGACGTGACGACGCCCATCGCACCCGCCCCCGCCCCGGACCGCATCGAGGGCGCCGTCCATCAGTCCCGCCGGCATGAGAGTGCCCACAAGCATGTCAGCGGCGAGGCGGTCTATGTCGACGACATCGTCGAGCCGGCCGGGCTGCTGCATGTCTATCTCGGCCTCAGCAGCCGGGCGCATGCGCGCATCCGCTCCATCGACCTGTCACCGGTCCGCCGGGCGCCCGGTGTGGTGGCGGTCTTCACCGCCGACGATGTGCCGGGGGTGAACGACATCGGCTGCATGGGCAAGCATGACGAGCCGCTGTTCGCCTCGACCCTGGTCCAGCATGTCGGCCAGCCGATCTTCGCCGTCGCCGCCGAGACCCGCGATCAGGCCCGCCGCGCCGCCAGGCTGGCGGCGATCGAGTATGAGGAGCTGCCGGCCGTCCTGACCATCGCCGCCGCCCGTGACGGCGAGCGGACCCTGGTCACCGCGCCGATGACGCTGGCGGTTGGCGATGCCGGCGCGGCGCTGGCCGCCGCACCGCATCGTGTGGAGGGCCGGCTCGCCATCGGCGGGCAGGAGCATTTCTACCTGGAAAGCCAGATCGCCATGGCGGTGCCGGGCGAGGATGGAGAGGTGCTGATCCACGTCTCGACCCAGCATCCGACGGAGGTGCAGCACATCGTCGCCCATGTGCTGGATGTGCCCGGCGCCGCGGTGACGGTGGAGGTGCGGCGGATGGGCGGCGGCTTCGGTGGCAAGGAGACCCAGTCGAACCTGTTCGCTGCCTGCACAGCCCTGATCGCCAGACGGACCGGCCGCGCCGCCAAGCTGCGCCCCGACCGCGACGACGATTTCCAGATCACCGGCAAGCGCCATGATTTCGAGATCGACTACCGCGTCGGCTTCGACGACAGCGGGCTGATCCAGGGCGTCGACATGCTGTTCGCGGCACGGGCCGGCTATGCCGCCGACCTGTCCGGCCCGGTGACCGACCGCGCGCTGTTCCACGCCGACAACGGCTATTTCTATCCGGCGGCGCGGCTGGAGTCGCTGCCGCTGAAGACCAACACGGTGTCCAACACCGCCTTCCGCGGCTTCGGCGGCCCGCAGGGCATGGTGGCGGCGGAACGGGTGATCGACGAGATCGCCTTTGCCCTGGGCAAGGATCCGCTGGAGATCCGCAAGCGGAACTTCTACGGGACCGATCCCGAGACGGACGGCCGCAGCCTGACGCCCTACCACCAGACCGTCACCGACAACATCCTGCCGGAACTGGTGGCGCAGCTGGAGGAGACGTCCGGCTATTGGCAGCGCCGGGAGGAGATCCGCGCCTTCAATGCCAACAGCCGCATCCTGCGCAAGGGGGTGGCGCTGACGCCGGTGAAGTTCGGCATCTCCTTCACCGCCACCCACTACAATCAGGCCGGCGCCCTGGTCCATGTCTACACCGACGGCAGCATCCAGCTGAACCATGGCGGCACCGAGATGGGGCAGGGACTCCACACCAAGGTCGCCCAGGTGGTGGCGGAGGAGTTCCAGGTCGACATCGCCACCATCCGTCCGACCGCGACCAACACCGGCAAGGTCCCCAACACCTCGGCCACCGCGGCCTCGTCGGGGGCCGACCTGAATGGCAAGGCGGCGCAGGCGGCGGCGCGCACCATCAGGGAGCGGCTGGTCGCCTTCGCGGCGGAAAACTGGGGCGTCGCGCCCGACGCGGTGCGCTTCGAACACAACCGAGTGCTGGCCGGCGACCGCGACATGAGCTTCGCCGATCTGGTGCGCGCCGCCTATACGGCGCGGGTGCAGCTGTCGGCGACCGGCTTCTACAAGACCCCGAAGATCCATTGGGACCGCGCGGCCGGGCGCGGCACGCCCTTCTATTATTTCGCCTATGGGGCGGCCTGTGCCGAGGTGACGGTGGACACGCTGACCGGCGAATATGTCGTCGACCGGGTCGACATCCTGCATGACTGCGGCCGCTCGCTGAACCCGGCCATCGACAAGGGGCAGATCGAGGGCGGCTTTGTCCAGGGCATGGGCTGGCTGACCATGGAGGAGCTGTGGTGGGACGGGCAGGGGCGGTTGCGCACCCACGCCCCCAGCACCTACAAGATCCCGGCGTGTTCGGACCGTCCGCGCAACTTCAACGTCGCGCTGCTGGAGAATGCGCCGAACCGCGAGGACAGTATCTTCCGTTCCAAGGCGGTGGGCGAGCCGCCCTTCATGCTGGGCATGTCGGTGTTCCACGCCCTGTCCGATGCGGTGGCGAGCGTCGCCGGCCACCGGCTCTGTCCGAGGCTGGACGCGCCCGCCACGCCGGAGCGGGTGCTGGCCTGCATCGTGGCCCTGCGGGAACGGGCGGCGGCATCACCCGAACCATGACACCGCTCTCCATCACCCTCTCCGACTGGCTGTCCCTGGGCGTCCCCACCATCTTCGTCACCGTCGCCGAAGCGCGCGGCTCCACCCCGCGCGAGGAGGGGGCCGGCATGCTGGTCGGGCGGGAAGCCTGCACAGGCACCGTCGGCGGCGGCCGGCTGGAATGGACCGCCATCGCCGCCGCGCGGCGGATGCTGGAGGACGGCGGCATCACGGAGACACTCGACCTGCCGCTGGGACCGGCGACCGGGCAATGCTGCGGCGGGCATGTCGTGCTGCGGCTGGAGCGCGCCGATGCCGGCACCCTTGCTGCTTTGCAGGAGCGGGAGCGTCGGGCGCTGGAGGCGCAGCCGACCCTGCTGCTGTTCGGCGCCGGTCATGTCGGGCGGGCGATGGCGGCCGCCTTCGCCCCGCTGCCGTTGCGCCTGCTGTGGATCGACGGGCGGGCGCAGGAGTTCCCCGAAGCGATCCCGGCCGGGGCGGAGCGCATCCTGACCGACAGCCCGCTCGACCCGCTGGCGATGGCGCCGGCCGGGGCCGGCTATCTGGTGCTGACCCACAGCCATGCGCTGGACTTCGAGATCGCTGAAGCGGCTCTGCGCCGCGGCGACGCGGCCTATGTCGGGATGATCGGTTCGGCGACGAAACGGGCGAAGTTCGAGCGCTGGTTCCGGGCGCGCGGGCGGGGCGTGGACGCGCTGGCAGGGCTGACCTGCCCCATCGGTGCCGCACTGACCGGCGACAAACGGCCGGAGGTGATCGCGGCCCTGGTCGCGGCGGAACTGCTGGTGGCCTTCGCGTCCCCTCTCACCCGATCGCCTCCGCCCCCGACACCAGCTCGATCAACTCATTCGTGACCTGTTCCTGGCGCAGGTGCCGCGCCGTGGCGGTCAATTCGTCCAGCGTGGTTTCGATGTTGTGGCGGGCCGTCATCATGGTGGTCAGGCGCGCGGCATTCTCCGCGGCGAAGCTCTCCATCGCCGCGTCGGCCAGCAGGGCGAAGACATATTCGTCCACCAGCCGGGCGATCAGGTCGCGCGGCGGCATGTTGATCAGTGGCGGCACCGGCCGGGCGCCGTCCCGCGGCAGGCCGAGTGGCAGCAGCGGCCGATGCACCAGCTCTGGCGGCGCCCCCGCGTTTGTCCGGCCGTAGAGCAGTTCCACCCGGCCCAGCCGCCCGTCCGCCGCCGCATGATAGAGCGCGTCGGCGATGCGCCGGGCGGTGGCGGTCACGGCGTCGGTGTTGGTCGCCATCGCCGTGGTCCAGTCCGGTGGACGTCCGCGCTCCTCCAGCAGGGCGGCGCCGCGCAGACCCGCCACCCACAGGGCGCAGCCGGGCGGGGCGGCCAGTGCGGCATCGACCAGCTTTTCGGCGAAGGCACCGACGAAGCCGTGTTCCGGTGCGAACAGCACCAGTGCCGAAGGACCCTGCCCGTTCGCCGGCCACTGCACCGGAGCGTCGTCCAGCAGCGCCGCCGCCTGGGCCAACGCCCCGGCGATCACCTCGGCATAGGCGCGGGTGCCGGCCAGCGTGCCGAGCGCCTGTTGCAGCCGCATCGCGGCGAGGGAGCGCATGACGTCGGTCACCGCCTCCAGCTCCTGCACGCTGGCCCGCCGGGCTTCGACCTCGGTCAGCCGTTCGGTCATGATGCCGCTCCGCCAAGACCGGCCACCGCCTGGGCGATCAGGTCGCGCAATGCGGTTCTGGTGGCATCGTCCAGCGTCCCGGCGATCTGCGGCGGGCGGGCGGCGACCAGACCGGCCAGTGCCGCCTGGAATCGTGGGATCGCCTCCAGCGGCAGGCCGTCCAGCGTTCCGTCGGCGAGCGCCAGCAGCTGCGCCGCCTGGACCGCCAGCGGGCGGGGCGACAGATGGCGCTGGGCCAGCAGGGCGCGCATGCGCTGTCCGTGCGCCACCGCCTTGCGCGTCCGCTCGTCCACCAGCCCGCCGAAGCGGGTGAACACTTCCAGTTCCAGGAACTGGGCATAGTCGAGCCGCAACGGTTCGGCCAATGTGCGCAGCACCGGCGGCTGCGCCTTGCCGCCGACGCGCGACACGCTGCGGCCGATGTCCACCGCCGGCTTCTGCCCCTCGTAGAACAGCTTGGCGTCCAGGCAGACCTGCCCGTCGGTGATCGAGATCAGGTTGGTCGGGATGTAGGCCGACAGGTTGCCGCCCTGCGTCTCGGCGATGGGCAGCGCCGTCAGCGATCCTCCGCCCTTCGCCGGGCTGAGTTTGGCCGCCCGTTCCAACAGGCGGCTGTGCAGGTAGAACACGTCGCCCGGATAGGCCTCGCGCCCCGGCGGGCGGCGCAGCAGAAGCGACAATTGGCGGTGGACGGCCGCATGCTTGCTCAGATCGTCGACGATGACCAGGGCATGCCGGCCGCTGTCGCGGAAATGCTCGGCCATGGTGAAGCCGGCATAGGGCGCCAGCCATTGCAGGCGGGGGGCGGCATCGGCGGCGGCGATGACGAACAGGGTGCGCGCCGCCGCGCCCCCCTGGCGCACCGCCTCGATCGCCGCACGCACGCCGGACGCCTTCTGGCCGACGGCGACATAGACGCAGAACACGTCGCCGTCCGTCTGGTTGAGGATGGCATCCACCGCGATGGCGGTCTTGCCGGTGGCGCGGTCGCCGATCAGCAGTTCGCGCTGGCCACGGCCGAGCGGGACCATGGCGTCGATGACGGCGGTGCCGGTCAGCAGCGGTTCGGACACGGCGGCCCGTTCGGCGATGGTCGGGGCGGGGCGCTCCACCGGCTCCCACCGCTCGGCCTCCACCGGCGGGCCGTCGTCCAGCGGGTTGCCGAGCGGGTCGACCACCCGCCCCATCAGCCGGTCGCCGACCGGCACGCGCAGGACGGTCCCGGTGCCATGGACCGTGCCGCCGGCGCTGACCGTCGCGGCATCGCCGAGCAGGACGCAGCCGATCCGGTCGTCCAGATCCGTCGCCAGCCCGGCGACCCCGCCGGGGAACAGCAGCAGCTCGTCGACCCGGACGTCCGGCAGGCCGGAGACATGGGCGATGCCGTCGCCCACCGACTCCACCCGCCCCACCGATTCCAGCCGCGCGGCCGTCTCCAGCCCGTCCAGCCGGCGCAGTGCGCCCGGCATCCAGGCGTCGAGCGCGTCCTCAAGCGACGGCGTGGGTATCGTGTCTTGCGGAGTCATGACGGGTCATCTCCTCCTTCGCCTCGGCCAGCGCCTGTTTCCAGCTGCGGCGGACGACGCTGTGGGCAAAATGCAGCTCCACCCCGGCGATCAGCGACGGGTCCTCGACCGGCTCCAGCGCCACCGGACGGCCGAACGCCGCCGCCAGCCGCTCGCGTGTCGGGTCGGTGTCGCTCTCCGCCAGCGGGGCGGCCAGGACAAGCCGCACCGGCACCGGGTCGATCCCGTCCACCAGGGCGTGGCGTTGATCGCCGTTCAACCCCTCCACCGCCGCGCAGGCCTCGTCGAGCAGGGAGCGGGTCAGGGCGCCGGCCGGGGCGTCGCGCAGAAGCCGGACCGCCAGCTGGGTGCCGAGATCGGCGGCATGGCGTTGCAACGCCTCCAGCGCCTGCGCCCGCTCGTCGCTCAGCCGCTTGCGCGCCTCGTCCAGCGCATGGTCGGCTTCGACCCGCGCCTTCTCCAGCAGGGCGGCGCGTTCGGCCTCCGCCTCGGCGCGGGCGGTGGCGATCAGGCGGTCGCGTTCGGCGGGCAGGGCGGTGCGCTGCTCCTCCAGGCTCCGGCGCGCGGCTTCGGCGGCCTGGCGCGCAGCCTCCGCCTCGCTGCGGACGCGCTCGGTGGCGGCCTGCCGCTCGGCGATCACCGCCAGGACCGGGCGGTAGAGGAAGCGGCGCAGCAGCCAGACCAGGATCAGGAAATTGATCGCCTGGAGCGCAAGCGTCCAACCGTCGATGTGCATGACGGACCTCGGGGTTGCGGCGCTCAGGCGAAGGGGTTGGCGAACAGCAGAAGCAGCGCGACCACGAGGCAGTAGATCGCCATCGTCTCGATCATCGCCAGACCGACGAACAGGGTGCGCGACAGGGTGTTGGCGGCTTCAGGCTGACGGGCGATGGCCTCCATCGCGGCGGCGACGGCGCGGCCCTCGGCCAGCGCCGGGCCGATGGCGCCGACCGACACCGCCAGTGCCGCACCCAGGATGCTGATGGCATGGACGTCCATGGTTGCTACCCCTTCTCGATGGTTCCGACAGCGCCGCCGATGAAGACCGCGGCGAGGATGGTGAAGATGTATGCCTGGACGAGGCCCAGCAGCGCCTCCAGCGCCATCAGCGGCACCGGCACGAACAGGCCGGCCAGCGACAGCACGATGG